>CAZEJW010000120.1:7212-14137 GCA_964512685.1 uncultured Leptospirales bacterium
CCACTATGGCTCTTCCTTTATAGGCTTTGCCTTCTCTGATTGTTCTGTTTACAATTGATTCCTGAGGGATATAGGAATCAATTGCCCTGTCGCCTGATTTATTTTTTACGTTTGTCGATATTCTGATCAGCCTGTTTTGGTGTAGCTGAAAGATAGTCGATGTTGCCCCGTTAACCCCAATTTTTTTTGCTATGGAATCAACCAGGCTGAAGTTCTTGTAAAATTCCCCTCTTTGAGATAGGAGCAGCGGAAGGTCGATTTTATTTTTTTCACCTGTTGCCTGATTCGATATTTCAATATTTCTTGTACGCTTTATGGATCTTATGTTTTTGTAAGGCTTTAACTCGTTGGTGGCAATTATGAAACTTCTGTCAATCTCCTTTAAAACTTGATTGTCAATATAATTACTTTGAACTTCACACATTGCCTTTATGTTGTTGACTGAATTTGCAAGATTCTGATCTGCGTTTTCTATAATCGAATTTCTTGTGAAAAAATAGAGCAGAAGCATGGAAATTACGAGGGGGGTAATTGATACAAGTGATATGTATTTCAACAGATTCCCTCTCAGTCCATAAAATATTCCTTTTCTGAAAAACATTGCCATTCTCCTTCAGTTGAGTGCATTTGTCTTCGTCCGGATCTGTTTTGTAAAATTTGTTTATTTTACTTATAACCATATGAAGAAAGTTTTTTTTTGTAATATTCCGGTCGAGAGTGCTGTAAGTCAATTTATTAATGCAGGGTATAGCTATAAAAAATGAATCAACTGTTAATTGTAGCATATGATTTATTAATGAAAAATGCTGTGGTGTTTACAATTCGATTTCCTGTTTTATTATCAAGTTGCTGTCTTCTTCATGAGGCTTTACTCTGTAAAGGATTTTCTCCCTGCCTGCAATGAGACTCCTTGCCTGAAGAAATGGTTTGTATTCCGATTTCACACCGCATACCTTGACAATGACAGAATCTGCAAGATGCGCTCCTCTGACATAAATCTCCCTGTCTCTTTTATATTTGTCTTCAGGGGTCTCTTCTTTGTGAAGAGAAAAGGTTGGAGAAAATATTACTCTGGCATTGTGCTCTTTCATGAAAGAGAATACTGTATCATCGAAAATGTCTGCGCAGATAAGTACTCCAAAATTAAATCCGTATGCTGAGAAAATTTTAAATTCAGTGCCTGGAGTGATTTTTCCTTCCTCTGCAAAAAAGAGGTTTTTCTTACGGTAAAATCCGAGCTGACTGCCTCTGTCAAAAACGAATGTAGTATTATGAATCATTTCACCGTTTATTTCAGGCATTGTTCCGCCAATTATTACGGTGTCGAGTTCTTTTGACAGGGTCCTGATCCTGTTGATCTGAACTTTTTGATTGTGCTCTGTTTGAGTGAGGCTTTCATGTCTTGGGTTTACAAAAAAGAACTCGGGAAAGCATACGAAGTGAGGCCTGAACTCACGTATCTCATTTGCATCATTTCTTGTAACAGGAGTGCCGAGTTGTTTCTGATAAAGTACAATTCTCAGTTTTTTCATTTTAGCCCCGGTGGAAAATAATTTGTTGATGGTCATAATTATTGGCTCATTTAATTTTCGCTACAAAATTTTAAATACTGTTTGAAATTTGATTCTCTTTTGACTGATAAGAGAGTTTTAACTGATTATTGATAACTTATGGGGTGCCATTTAAAGAATAGCTGATAAAGAAAAAATAATTACGCATTGTAATATTTTTTGGCATAATTATAGAGTCTGATACACTTTGTAATAGACTCATTAATTTTTATTATAAAAATATTTATAAAGGATGGAGTGCTTTATGAGTAATATTGATTGTGATAAGGCCTTTACTGAGTGTTATAAAAAATACTATATTGGAGTGCTGAGGTATATCAAGAAAATGGTAAAGGACCATGATATCTCGGAGGAGTTGACTCATGATGTGTTTTTGAAATTTTATTCAAATGCAGACGTAATTGAACCCGAAGAAGAGAGAACCAGGAATTATCTTTTTAAAATTGCAAGGTATACTGCTATTGACGAGTGGAAAAGACTGAAGGTTGAGGATACCAAATATCGGAAAGTTTGTTTTGATGAAGTGCTTCTTGATGATAAATTCTATGAGAATATTGAGGATGTGGTCGTTGAAGGTGAAATAATATCAACAATCAGTGACGCAGTCAATTTAATGGATGAGGGTAAGAAATCAATATACCTTGACAGGATAGTATATGGAAAAAGCCGTGTTATGGTTGCAAGAGAGGAAAATGTTTCTGCATACAGAATAAAAAAGATTGAAAAGAAAATTCAGGAAACTCTGATACGGCTTATAAAACCCGAATGAAAAAAAATTAACCGTCAAAATCATGGAAGATGTCAGCAGAATGCTCTATTTGCTTTTAAAAATTCCTTGTAAATTAATATGGCCTCATTTATTATGTCTCTTGTCGAAATTATATCGATTTCCTCTTCAGTCCCCCTTTTTAACAGGGGGATAATTTTTGCCCCGGATAATGGATTTGCATGAAATCAGAAACAATACATGAGTATGAAGAATTATTGGAAGAAGGACTTTTCTCCTTTAGAGAGAATGAATTCCTTCCTGACCAGAATAACAGCCAGATAAAGGGTGAGGATGAAATTCTCAGTCTTTTTAAGACCGGCAATATCGATTATGATGAAAGATTCATCCTTAAAACTGAAGCATGTCTTCTGAAACTGGCATATGCTTTCAATAAAATTTTATCTCTTTCAAATTCCAGAACGAGAATTCTTGCTCATCAGGTGGAAAGTACTGATCAGATTGTCAATGCCATTCAGCATCGTTTTCTCATTGCTGACGAGGTAGGGCTTGGTAAGACAGTCGAGGCCGGTCTTGTCATCAAGGAGTTTATCTATAGGTATAATTTTAAGAGAATTTTGATCTCATGCCCGGCATCACTTCTATATCAGTGGCAGAATGAAATGAAGAGTAAGTTCAATGAAGATTTTATCATAATGGACAGAAAAACCTTGAAGGCTGCCGAATCTGTTGCCGGTGAAAAAGGAAATCCCTGGAAGGTTCATGATAAAATTATCTGTTCTCTTGATTTTATCAAAAATATAAATTTTGCAGAAGATATAAAATCGACATCCTGGGATGCTGTCGTCTTTGATGAAGCCCACCGGCTAAGAAGAGATTCAAACAGCAGTACCAAGGTTTACAATGTTGCTGAAATCATCTCTGAAAAAACAAAGTCTCTTCTGCTTCTCTCTGCAACACCGTTCAGGGGAAAACTTGAGGAGCTCTATTACCTGGTTTACCTGCTTGATAAAAATGTTCTCGGACCATTTCAGTCTTTTTACAATGACTACTGTCTCGAAAATTCAGATCTTTCAGGATTGAAGGAGAAACTTTCGGCTGTCGTTATACGCCGTACTAAAAATGATATCGGCGGTTTTACCAAAAGGTATGCTAAAACAATAAAGTTTGAGCTATACCCTGACGAGAGATACCTCTACGAGGAAACCACGAGATATGTTGCCGAGGAGTTTAACAGGGCTCTGCAAACCGAGAACAGGGCTACCGGATTCGTTATGACAGTTTTCCAAAAACTTTTGGATTCATCATCCTATGCGCTTCATTGTGCTCTTCGAAACAGAATGTTTAAACTGAAAGAAATGATCGAAAAGGCCGAAAGAGGCGAAAAGGATTTCTCCGATTTAATACAGCGGTTTGATCCTCTGCTCGATGATGACTCTGAAGATCTGGAAACTGTAACGGATTTTTCTATAGAGAAGACTGTTGCTGAACTCAAGGTTGAGGTTCAGACGATTTCAAAGCTGGTTGATATTGCTGGAAATATCAAGGTAAATAAAAAGGGCGAGAAACTGAAAAGCCTAATTGCGCGATTGAGGAAAAAAGGAACCAAAAAGTTTTTAATTTTTACCCAGTTCAGAACCACTCAGGATTACCTGGCAGATATCCTGTCTAATTATAAAACGGTTGTTTTCAATGGCTCAATGAGCGCAGATGAAAAGGAAGACGCGATAGAGGCCTTCAAGGGTGACACTGAGGTTCTCATAGCTACAGAGGCCGGAGGCGAGGGAAGGAATATGCAGTTCTGCAATGTCATTATCAATTATGATTTGCCCTGGTCTCCTTTGAAAATTGAGCAGCGGATTGGTCGTCTTCACAGGTTTGGTCAGCCAAAGGATGTATTCATTTATAATTTTTCGACCAGTGGAACCGTTGCAGAGAGAGTGCTTGAGGTTCTTACTGATAAACTTAAACTTTTTGAAGAATCAATTGGAGCCCCGGATGTGATGCTTGGACAGATTGAAGATGAACTCAAGCTTAACTCAATTTTTATGGAAATGGTTTCCGGTAAAAAAAGCCGGAAGGAAATAAATGAAGAAATAAAAAGAAGGATGTCGCTTGCGAAAAAGAGCTACGAAAAGCTGGAATCTCTTACTGTTACCGACAAAATGGATTTTAATTATGATGAGTATTATCGAATAACGATGAAAGAGCGTGAGTTTTCGAGTACCCGTGTCGAAAATTTTATCGAATATTTGAGAAAAGTTGATGATTATCCTACCCGGTATCTGGGAACAAGAAATCATAAAGATGGATTGTTTCCGGTAAAGGCATATCCGTCAGGCAGGGAATTCTCTTCGAGGTTCGGAACATTTGACAGCGAGTCAGCCCTTGAAAACGAGAATATAGAATTTCTTGCCTTTGGACATCCGATCGTGGATCATTGTATTGATTACTGTATCTCCGAAAATTTCGGCGGTCTCACAGGTGTACGTGTTATTGAAACAGGAATAAAAGCCGCAGGATTTATCTGTAATTACATTGTCTCTTTTGAATCGGTATCAAAGACAGCTGAACTCATGCCGGTAGTCATTCCCGTTAGTGATAATTTAGGTGAGTTCGAAATCGGCGAGATGGAAAGGGAGGCTGTACAACAGGCGGTTGAAAAGGAAGTTGATTTGGAATTCTACTACAACGATATAAAGACTGTTGTTGAAAACTGTAATGATTTTTTTTCAAAGGCCTCAGAGCGGATTCGTTATAAGGTTGATGAAAAGATCAGGGAGCTGACAGACAACCTGGATATGACAATAGATCCGCAAATCGAAAAAGTCGAAGACTCATTCAATAAAAGGATGAAAGAGCTGGAGGAAAAGCTTGAACTTCAGCAATGCCAGATGAAGTGGTATGGTAAAGATATGAAAAGCGCAATTACAAGAACTAAAAACCTGATTCTCAGGGCTGAAAGAGAGAAAAATACTCTTCTGGAAAAGTATCAAAATTATTTCGGAGTAAAGTCAGATATCAGGATGCTCAATGCAGGGATAATTATTTCCATATAATCTACAGGAAGGGGAGTTCGACATGGAACATTCTTTCAGTGAAAGGAATATTGCTTTTCTTCTCTATGAAGTTTTTGATACAGAAAGCCTGTGTAACAATTTTCTTTTCAGTGAACATGACAGAATCAGTTTCGATCTGGCCGTGGGAGTCTCAATCAAAATAGCTTCTGATTTAATGAATGACCTTTTTGGAGAAATGGATAGAAAAAAGGTCTTCTTTGATAATGGGAATATTTCCGTAAATTCTGACGTTGCTCGCTATATGCATGAGTCAGGATCAGGAGGCTGGCTTGAAGCTTTTTCCGGCTCAGGGAATGCAATTAACCTTCTGCCCCATTCTATTATAGCCGTATGCAATTTTATTAAAGCTTCAGCGAATCCGGCTCTGGAAATGTTTTCTTTCTATAATTCCCTTGCTGTAAATATACTAAGAAAATATCCTGATCAAAACCTGCTTTCCCCATATCTTGAATTGCTTGTTTCAGGAACAGCCCAGGGGAGTTTGGCTTTTATGGAATCAACCGGCGGCAATATTTATAAAAACATCAAAACCAGGGCCAGGTTTTCAGGTGATGGGATGTATAAAATTACAGGGCAGAAACATTTCGTCCCGGCAGTTTATCATACTGAATCGGGTAACAATATTTTTCTTGTTACTGCGGATGTTTCGGAAAGAAAAGATACTCAAATAACTTCACTTTTTCTGGTGCCTGAAAAAAGACAAAATCAGGGTTGCTATATTCATAATGATGTTGCAGTTACCGGATTATATGAATTTTCAGGTATGAAAGGACTTCCGTATGCATCTGTCTGTATGGGAGATAATGATTGCTGTTATGGAATCCCTGTGGGCGAAAACGGGATGGCGACTGAGTTTATTTCCGAGGCATTAAGCGAGATTCGAATTCATGATGCAGTAAGTGCGTCCGGAATTTGCTCAAGAGCCTTTTATGAGTCATTGAATTTTACTGTTGAAAAAAACAGGAAAGAGGATGCCAGTCCAGGGCAGTTCTTTCAGCCTCATTTTTTCAATGACCAGGATGTTCAGAAATTGTTATTATTCCAGAAGTCAGTTTTCGAAGGAACTCTCTGCCTTGCTCTCCAGATTTCCTGCTATACTGATAATAATCTGATATACGGAAACCTTCCGGACAAAAATCGCTCACTGATATCTTTACTGACTCCTTTGCTGAAATTTTATATAACTGAATACGGGTCGGCATCAGTCATTAGAGGGATAGAAACTCTTGGAGTATTTGGATCTTTTACTGAGTACCCTCTTGAGCAGTGTCTTAGGGATATAACTCATATGCTTAATTTTGCAGAAACTCCGGATGATATTGTTTCGGATTTTGTAAGAGTGAACATTTTCAGAGATAGGTATAACGGATTTGAATATCTTTTTAATGAGGTCAGTATAGAAACCGTAAAAAGAGTACATGATGAACTTTTTTATTGCAGGAAGCGTCTTATCGAAATGACAGAAATCATTGAAGAGCTGAAAGCAAAAGAAATATATTTTTATATATTCAATTTTTTTTGCTGTTGTTGTTGTTGTTGTTGTTGTT
>CAZEJW010000121.1:0-5875 GCA_964512685.1 uncultured Leptospirales bacterium
TATTATGAAAAAAAATCGATGTTGAAATTATATTGTAAGGACTTGAAAATTTAAAATGTTTTGCTCTTTCACTGCTTTTAAAAATACCTCCAACTGCATCCGCTTTACCTTCCTTTACCATGGATAGTGCAGTTTCCCAGTTCATGCATTTGTAGGAAATTTTAACCCCAGTTCTGTCTGACCAGACTTTCCATATGTCAGGAAAGATTCCTCTGCACTGTCCGGGATCAGAAATATCATTCATTTCAAATGGGGCATAAGATTCATCCCCAACTATTGTTATGTGTTTTATGCTGTTGTCCAAGTCATCACTTGCAAAGAGTGAGCAGCAAAAGCAAACAATTGAAATCATTATTATGTAAAATATGGTTTTTCTCATGACGATTTATTGTAGTGTCGTGATAATTAAATGTCAATCATTTGAATATCTTTTAATTTATATTTTTTTTCAATGCTGTTTATCAGTGCTTGTGACATTATCTTGGGACTGAAAAAGTATTTTTATAAATAAACTTTTTTTGATACTTTAATTTCTGTTGAATTTTTTTCAGACCGCTGTTATCATTCTTATAACATGGATCTAAATGAATCAGATGTTGTCAAGGTTTAACATATTGCAACACCCTGAGATATTAAAAATACAACCGGAGGCTGTCTCCCATGAAAAAGTTTATTTCTGTTATGTTATTATTTTTAGTTTCAGTGATAATATCCTGTTCAAACACTTCGGCAGTTTCTGACTGTGAAGCAGAATGTCTTGGAAAGTCCCGACAGGCAATAGCAAAATGCGGAGATGATCAGAAGTGTAAGATGGATGTAAAGGCATCTTATGATAAATGTGTTGCTGCCTGTCGTAAATAGCATGAATGTATGAGAGGGGCTGCTCTCTCATACAAAAAAAATGCAAGAGGCTGATCAATGAATTCGATTTGGAAAAAGCATCAGATTCTTGAAGGCATTGAATACTGCCTGTCAATTGGGTCTCTTCGTCTTTTCCTGAAGAAAAATAAAAATATATTTTATTCGTATTCATATCAAGCTGATTTTGATCCTGTCTTATCATCTTTGGCTGAAACAGATTTTGCTGATACTGTTCCGGAATGGACTGAAATAATAACTGATAATAATATTGATGTAATTAATATAGAGCCATGCCTTCCGGATAGACCTGTTGTGATTGAAAACGAAAGAATGTTTAGGATTGCCTGTAGTGAAAAAAAAATTTTTAATGTAACAGTACCGGTCTGGATAAGAGTTTTTGGTTATGAAGCAGGAGAATCTGTCTTTCTTTTTGAGCTTCCTTGCATCAGCCTTTCCAATACCTGGTTTGGTGATCATTACAGTGGAACTCTCTGCTATTCTTACAGGAGAACACTGTCTGCCGGAGAAGCGGAATTGTATCCGTTTGAAGCAGTATGCCATCTGTCGATTCAAAAGTCTGCACCTGATCCTGTTGATTTTTCGAAGATCTGTATTTATTCACAGTTTATGAATCTCTATGCTGCTGATGATTGTCTTTATACAGACAGGCAGACTGTTGAATTTTCAGGCGAAGGCCGGATGAGGATAAACCTTCCAGGAGCTTCTTCATCCCCTCAAAAAGAGACTCTTGTTTCTGAAAGAAGATTTTCTCCTGACAGGAATCTTCTTGATAAAAGCCTCGTTTTTTTTAAAAAATACACAGGGTTGCAGGGTTTCCTGTAATGGATAATCTGCTGAAAAATGCCTCTGAATATTTTTCAGGACACCACCTAATGAATATTCTTATTGTTGTTGTTACTGTCTTTGCCGGGCTGTTCCTTGTTAAACTGCTGCAAAAGGTTATAATCCGGACACTTAAGGGCAGGGTATCCGAGCAGCTTGAGATGGTTATAAAGAAAACAATTTTTTATTCCGGACTGATTATTGTTGTTCTTATTGTATTCAATCAATTAGGGTTTAAACTAACTGCAGTTCTGGGCGCGGCAGGTATTGCAGGTATCGCGGTTGGCTTTGCTGCGCAGACCAGTGTGTCAAATATCATAAGCGGGCTTTTCCTGATATCAGAAAATGCATTCTCTGTAGGAGACCTGGTTGAAGTTAACAGCACAAAGGGAACAGTTCTGGGAATTGACCTGCTTTCAGTAAAAATAAGGACTTTCGATAACTGTTTTGTAAGAGTACCGAATGAGGTATTTATAAAATCACAGGTCGTAAATTACACGAGGTTTCCGGTAAGAAGAGTGGATGTGGAGGTGGGGATTTCATACAGTGATGATATTGAAAAAGTTAATAAACTGCTGATTGAAATCGCAAGGGCTAATTCTTTTTGTCTCGATGATCCTGAGCCGATCTTTATACTTAAGGGCTTTGGTTCTTCCTCGATTGATATAATACTTGGTTTGTGGTGTGTAAAAGAGGATTTTCTGAAACTGAGGAATTCAATGATAATTGATATTAAAAAAGGTTTCGATGCAGAGGGAATTGAAATTCCGCTTCCGTATATCACAGTCACATCCGGCAAGTCAACAGAAGCTGTTCCTTTAAACGTTAATATGAAATCGCCTGGCTAAGTAAAATTAAATTTTTTTATTTTAAATACGGAATATCATCTGTATTTACTGTGTAAACAGAAAGTTCTGTTGTGTTTATCATATAAAATTTCTGCATTTGTCCGGCCTGTTAATTTGAACCTCTCATTCACCATCCTTCCACTTTTTCGATCTGAATCACAATGAAGATTCAGTTTTTTATCAGCATCGTTTCTTTGGGCTGTAGCTCCAATAGAGTTTTTTCCCGCAACAGGGCGGGAATTAACGCAGGAATTAATGATGAATTTCCGTTAGTTTACAGGAACCATCGATTTTTTTAATAAAGATATACTCATACTTTTTTTGAATATTTACTGACATAAATCAAAAATATTTTTTTAATGGCAAAAAAGATAACGGAGGATGTGTTATGCAGCTGCCAACTCTTACGGCATTTTTTGTATACCTTGCGGTTTTGACCGGCATAGGTATTTATTTTTATAAAAAAACATCTAACATCGAAGACTATCTCCTCGGTGGCAGAGGGCTTGGGAAATGGGTTACAGCCTTTTCTGCACAGGCGAGTGATATGAGTGGATGGCTTCTCATGGGTTTGCCCGGAGCTGTTTATCTCAGGGGAACACCGGAGGCATGGATTGCAATCGGACTCTTTATAGGTACGGTTTTAAACTGGCGTTTTGTTTCTGTTCGACTCAGAATCTATACTCAAAAAACTGATTCTCTCACTCTGGCAACCTTTTTTGAAAACAGATTTAAAGATCCAACAGGCCTTCTCAGGACAATATCGGCTATTATAACATTGATATTTTTTACTATCTATGCTTCATCCGGCCTGGTTGCTGCCGGTAAACTCTTCGAGTCGGTATTTGGTATTGAATATATGGTTGCTGTTCTGATAGGTGCAGGCGTTATAGTGCTTTATACCTTTCTTGGCGGCTTTCTCGCGGTATCATGGTCTGACCTTATTCAGGGAACTCTCATGGTAATTGCAATCGTTCTGGTCCCGGCATTTGCGTATAACTCTGTAGGCGGATTAGATGGTATCACAAAGATCATGACAGAGAACAATATTACGACCGGTATTATACCAGCAACCGGATTCTCTTTACTTGCAATAATATCGACAGCGGCATGGGGGCTGGGCTATTTCGGCCAACCTCATATTCTTGCAAGATTCATGGGGATTAAATCTGCAAAAGAACTTCCCCAGGCAATGGGGATAGCGACTGTGTGGGTACTTATCTCTCTTGCGGGTGCCGTTATTATTGGACTTATTGCGATACCGATGTTTCAGGGGCTTCCAAAAGGGGATGAAGAAAAAGTATTTATAATGATGATTGCCAAAACATTTAACCCCTGGGTCGGAGGAATTCTTCTGGCTGCAATTCTTTCTGCCATTATGTCAACCATTGATTCCCAGCTCCTGGTTTCATCATCCACTCTTACAGAGGATTTCTACCAGAAAGTGATAAAAAAAGATGCTTCTGAAAAAGAGCTCGTTTTTATAGGCAGGCTTTCAGTTATTATTATTTCAGTGATTGCTCTTTTCCTTGCATTCAATCCAAACAATACAGTTCTGGATCTTGTGGCCTATGCATGGGGCGGTTTTGGTGCGGCCTTTGGTCCGATTGTTCTTTTTGCTCTTTTTTCAAAGAATACAACATGGCAGGCTGCTCTGGCAGGTATGCTTGTCGGTACAATCACGCTTGTATTGTGGAAACACCTGGGCCTGAGTTCTCATATGTATGAAATTGTTCCGGGGTTTCTCGCTAACGTGATTACAGTTCTTGTGATCAATATATTCCTTAAACAGGAAGATCAGGAAATAATTTCTGAGTTTGATGAGGTTGTGAAAGAGATATAATCTTTTTTATACGATGAGGATTGAGGGGGGTATCAGTCGCAGGGGCGCTGTAGAGACGCCCCGTAGAGACGCAGCAATGCTGCGTCTCTACAGCGACAACGATACTGATACTTTTTTCGATCTTTTGATTTAAATTATCCCTTCAGTTTTTTATCCCCAAAAGCCCGTATGCAAAATATTTAAGACAGCATGAAAAGACATTTGAATTTTTTATTGTATATAATTGAGTTTAGGAGTAAACATTTTTAAATTATTTTGATAAATTTATCAAAGGCTGATGTATATGAAAAGAATTGAATTAACAATAATTATTCTAATGGCGGTAGTTTTTATGTTTTCTTGCTCGGACAAAAATAACAGACATATCAAAGAGTTCAGTGTAGAGGGAATAACGGTAAGTGTGAATTCACTTGTTTATCATGGATCATCGGATAAAGTGATTGGAAGGGTGGCATTTCTGTCAAAAAAAGAATTGTTTACACTGGTTTTTATTGAACTTAACAAAGCACTTGATACGGGTATTTCATCTGTTGTTAATACAAAAGAAAACAAAGAGGGTATAAGGATTATTTCTGCCAAGAACAGGGAAGCAAAATACTATTATATTGCCCTGATTATTAATCAGAATGAGGAAAACAGTAATGAATAAGAATAGTTTTAAAAAGCATGCTTTCAGAAGAGTATTTTCTATAATATTTTTTATCCTGATTTTATTTATTGCGGTTGTCAACCTTTATGCAGAATCCGCTTCAACTGGTGTCGTTATTGGTAACAGGGTAAGACTGAGATCTGAAGCCAATCTGAAATGTGCAACTGTGGGTTTTCTTAATACAGGAACAGAAGGTAAAATTATCGGTCAAAGTGATAAACCCGAGAATCTTATTAAAAGCAATGAGTTTGCATATTACTGGTATAAGATAAATGCAAAGGTAAAGGGCAGGGATGTCTCAGGCTGGATTTACGGACAGTTTTTCTATATAAGAAAAACTGATGTAAACAGTAAAATTTCAGCTGATTTTTATTTGCATGGGAACAAGTATCAGCTTGTTGTTTTTTCTGAGATGCCTCAGGATTATGACATGCCGGAAGGCAATATATACAATCTTCCTTTTATAAGGGATATTAAAAGCGGCAGGCTTTTTACTCTTGCCGAAAAAAACAATATTCTGGAAAAAGCAGAATACAGGGGAAACAGTGATAAGAAATGCGGTTTTTTCAGGCTTCATTCCAACTCGGGTTATGGTGAAAGAGTTGTGAGTTCTCCTGTTGTGAAAGACAATTTTATCCTTATTCCGATTCACACTGGCCTTCAGGAGGGGCGAATAACATTTAAACTGAAGGTTATTAAGAAAGGGGATAATTTCCATATTGTTGATATTGCAGATTATAAAAGGATGAATTAAAGGTTTGATTGCTGATCGATCCAGTATTCAGGCTTTCTATGCATATGTGCCACAGCAATAATAAAGATATGGTCTTC
>CAZEJW010000121.1:5975-14019 GCA_964512685.1 uncultured Leptospirales bacterium
AATATTACTTTCATTATTTGAATATTTCTTCCATGGGAATTCCCTGCAGGTTGCCATTTCGGTAAGCTGTTAATCGTTTATGAGCTTCATCTGCCCATATTTCATCGATTTTTATATCAGGTTGATCAAGACTCATTATGACACCCTCTATGAGTATCAGTTTTTCTTCTGGTTTTAATTTCAGAGCTTCTTCTAAAATAACTTTAGGAGTCATAAATTTCCTCCATTTATACTTGTTTGCAATTTGTGATTGAAATATATAATCAGGGGAATCCCCTGTCAATCTTTATGTTGTTATCATTGATTAATAATTTTTATTCAATGTTTCTTCCTGAACTTTATTGTATAATAAAAAACTCTATTCTCTCATTTGCTTTAAAAAGTATTTTTAAGAATAAATACTCAATTTTCTAAAAGATTGATTCTATTCCAGTTGTTTATGAGGATTTCAGTAAGCTCCATGAAATCCCGGCAGAGTTTCTCTTCTCTATTATCATTACAGGCATAAATTCCCTTTTCACGTTTTCCTGTTGAGTCTATACCGAATCCTGTTGATTTGTATAAGTCATTTACATCATCATAATAGGAATAGTCTCCAATTATGAATAATCCGTTTTCATCAATAATATCTCCTTCTCCATTTACAATATCAAGGGTCTCGGAATCGAATCCATAGAATGACAGGCTGTCTTCTCCAAAAAGGAATGTTAAACCGGACCATTCCCTGAGGAATGAAATATATTCAGGATAGTCTTTCAGGAAAGCGTATTCATTGACAAGTTCATCTACTTTTGACAGGATTTCAGCGTTGGCTGAATTATAATTTATTATAAGTTCTCCCTGTTTAGACAGTTCATTTATGAGTTTTTTCATTGTCCAGTTTTCCTTTTTTAGGATGATTCCTTAAAATTGATTTATACTGCTTCTTCATCCCACAAGGAACTGAAGCCTTTTTCTTTAATTTGACTTAGTAAGATATTGTCAATATGCCAGTGCATTAACTCACCCATTCGATCCTGTCCGGGCTTTAACGGAATAAAATCATTATCTATTTTATAGAGATTCGTATAACACCACTCATCATCATGGTTATCCATTTCTTGCATGAAGTTAAACATCATGCTTTCTGCCTGAATTTCTGAAAGTATGCTGAAGCCTCTATGGTCTTCTGTTATGTAGATGGGATAAGAATAATCTGATTCTGTTGTATTAACATTTTGTTTGTGTCCTGCGGGTATGGCAGAATTGAAGATGTCACATTTTGATTTGTCACTGAATATGCCTGCAACAAAACTTTGGTGTGAGTGGATCATTGTAATATATATCATTTTGACTTGCCTGTTTAACAATTTATTGATTATGCTATTTAATATACTTTTTTTGTACAAGGTTACCAGTTACCCCAAGTGCAGGCAGTCCGAGTATTATTGCAGTTCTTATGACCGCTGATATATATTTTTCATCATTGATATACATTTCATTGTTCATAATAGATAAAATAATTAATAGAGTTATGAATCCCCATATGATTCCGGAAAGCAGAGCAATGATTATGTGATTATTAAAATAATCAGTGATTATATTATCTGTTTTATTATTATCCTCAATGGAGAATGCTGAGTGTATTTTTTTTCTGAAAGTCATGATCAGCACTTTTGATATAATAGCCGGAATCGCAAAGGTTGTAATGAAAAATACTATACTACATACAGGCTTTTCAAAGTGAATGTGTTCAGTTATTGTGTTTAACTGAAGCATCATTGTAAAGAATATGATTGCATATGACACGAGAAACAGCAGGGCAGGTATCCATGCTATTGCATTCAACGCAGGTTTATTGTTGTTCATAATATTGCTCCATCAATTTTATTATTGTATTCCCCATTGGAAAAAGCAAGCTTCTTTTCAAGAAGGAAAAAAAAGGAAGTTTAATTTTTTTTATTCATTGTTCATTCTTCTTGTAATGATTATATCGCCCGGATCAGGAAGCAATTCCTTGTTCAGTTCAATCCGGAGATCCCTGTTCTATGTTTCACAGTCATTCATTTTTCTCCTTTCAGTATTAAGAATATCTATTGCACGGTTGCTTGTCATTATTGCATAGTATTTCTCTGGTAAAATCTGACCTGTTCTAACAGGTTTTAAAAACAGGAGGGGGGGTGTATTAATCAGATGAATGGACCGTTGCGTATACGGTATAGCTGACCTTTTTTGTGTTTCATGCTGTATTCATGTGTTACTGAGGTTGTAACGAGGCTGTATTCATATTGTGGTAGTGAAAAAGTTTGCTTTCGTGATGTATATGTATACTCACATACCACTTTTTCTCCTCTTTCTGTTCGCTTCAGGTTTTCACTCATGAATGCATTGTAGGGGCTTCCCTTTCTGCCGGGATATAGTTTCCATGATTTTTTTTCTTCTGCAGTCAGGCTTTGCCATGTCCTGACCAGGTCTGCAAATTTTTCTCTTCGTATGAGCTGTTCAGGAGTTTTCGGGTCATGGGGTTTGACCCATTTGCGGACAAAATTTTTTCTTCCTCTGGTGTAGAATACAAGGTCTCCCACTTTGCCGCTTATTTCTGTTATCACTGTGCTTTTTATCTCTGCCATTATACTTACCTGAGATTCTTTTATTTTTTTTATATGAGTTTTTTCAGATGACAGGGATACAAATTTTTATCTTCTGTCTTGAATGCATCTATACTCTTTTTAACATTTGTCGCTGTCGTTATATGTCTTGTGTATTGTCTCAGAAATGACAGGCCGGGAATTCTGCTGAGCGCTCTGATAAGATCATTTATTTTTGATGTCATGTTTACCTCTGTGGATTTTTTGATTTCAAACCGGATTAAATTAGAAGAGATTTGAACCAACTATATCCGTATTCAATAATACAGAATGTATAAACTGTTAAAAGAATTATCTTTGCAGGGAAGATTATTGACTTTGCATTAAAGCTTTTTTATTTGAAAATACATTTTGATTAGAAAAAAACTTAAAGGCAAAGATTCAGGCGTATAAAGATTAAATCGTGATAATACAGCAATTGACAGGTCCGTAAGAATATCGGGATCAGATAAAATTATAGAGTTTTTTTCTTGACTTCAGTGATTCGATGTATTACTTTTTGTAATACTTAATGTGGAGGAGAATAGAAATGATATCTCTGCGCTTAAATCCTGAAATGGAAGAAAAACTGAAAGAAATATCTGAAAAACAGCAGACTTCAAAAAGTGAGATTGTAAAGGACGCTCTTGAAGCCTATTTTGCTGAATATGAAAAGAAAAATTCACCCTTTGAACTGGGCAGTGAATTCTTTGGAAAATACGGCAGCGGAAGAACCGACCTGTCACAGAATTATAAACAGAACCTCAGGGAAAAATTAAATGCAAAACATTCTCATTGATGCTGGCCCCTTAATTGCGCTCTTTGACAGGGATGACCGGTTTCATGAGCCGGTCATTGATTTTCTTAAACAGTACAGGGGAAAACTTCACACTACATGGCCAGTTATCACAGAAACTTCACATATGCTCAGCTTTAATGTTCAGGTGCAGATAGATTTTCTCAAATGGATCAAAAGAGATGCTGTAACTCTGGTTCCTGTAACCAAAGAACACCTTGGCAGAATTATCGAATACTCTGAGAAATACTCAGACCTTCCTATGGACCTTGCAGACAGTTCTCTTATGGTAACTGCAGAATTTACAGGCATTCATGAGATTGCAACAATTGATTCTGATTATTATATTTATCGTACAAAATCAAAGAAAGCGCTGAAGAATGTGCTGGAAAAGTACCTGAAATAAACTGCCATTCATATCCTCTTATGGAGGGCAGGGATATAATTGGAAATGCTCTTTGTACTCAAAACAATACAAAACCTGTGTTCGTATCAATTGGACATCGCATAACTCTCGAAACAGCCACACGAATAGTACTTGAACTCTGCAGGGATTACCGTTTACCTGAAACAACAAGGGCAGCAGATCATGCTGTAAAAATGGCAATGAAGGATATTCAACGGCAATATTGAAAATGATAATCAGGAGAAATAGCTTGAAAAAAAGAATCATGGTTTTAATTTTATTTTTATCAATACCGGTTATGGCAAATCATAGCTGGGATCGTGGCCCGTATCTGAAGATACTCGGTTTTTCATTGGATTCCCGTTACATCGCAGTTCAGATAAACGGGAGTACAGAAGGGATCGGTGGAACTACGCCTTCAACAATCTATGTTACTGATCTGAAAAACAACAGAGTTATTCGAAAGACTGTTACCGGCTATAACTGTTATCTGAAGAATCCATATCTGAAAGAAGACGATCCTGAAGGGCCTGAGAAAATGGAAAAGATAAATTCACGCCTGAAAACAAAGGAAATGGAATATCTGAAGAATATGAATTTCAAATTTGGTGTAGCAGGTGTAAATTTGCCTGCTTCTCTCTCATCAGCAGTGAATGTACAAAAAAAAGATGGCGCATATTCAGTTGGGTTCTATATAAAGGACAGGGCATCAGGAAAAAGTTATCTGATAAAAAGCGCGAATTCTAATCCATCGTTTTCTGTTGAAAACAAATTTCGAATATCAGAAATATTCTGTAGTCCTGATGGTAGACATTATTTTCTGACATTCCAAAGGCTGCCTTTTATGGAATACGATCCAGGAGAAGTGACTCTTGCGCCTGTAACACCTGAAAGAATGTCATATATTCTTAATTCATCAGGCCACAATTTTTATAAAAAAAAGAAATATACTCAGGCTCTGAGACTTTTTATAAAAGCAGTATTCTTTAACAGGCATAACTACACTGCAGTATATAATGCTGCGTGCATGTGCGGAATTAAAGGAAAGGCTGCTGATGCGGTAAAATATCTTGAAATTCTTAAAGACAGTAACGGCAGGCAGGCTGCCATTTATTTGGAAAAAGTAAAAACAGACAGGGATTTTGACAATATACGAAATACGGTAAATTTTATTTCTTTTATGAAAACGGTTAAGGTGAAATAGCAGGTGGATTACGATACAAACTTACAGTGCATCCGGGGTAATAGTATCGACCACATTCATTTCATTGTTACTGCTATTGATGGCCTGTTTTTATCTCAATATTTTAAAAATAATCAGTGTTTATTCCTAAACTTTATTGTAGAAGAAAAAAACTCTATTGTTTCCGCCGCCGAAGGCGGCGGGGACAATAATATTTTTCCATTTATACTAAAAAGTATTTTTAGAAATAAATACTGAAAAATAATAGCAGTTTTTATTGATGGACTTTTTGTTACATATTGAGGTTTATTCTCATGCCGTTTGTAACGGTATGAGAAATTTTTTTTGATGAACTATCCATTCAAAAGTAAAAACTGCAAATAAAAAATACAGGAAAAACATCAGAAATTTTAATCCTGATGAGCCGGATATTTCAGGAGCAGAATTTGTGCTGTCTTTCTTAACAGGCTCAGGTTTGAAATGAATGTAAATAAGTTGAAGATAGGGCCAAGAATTCTTCTTGGCATAGGAATCTTTTCTTTAATCCCCATCGCTATTCTTTCATTTATCAGTTATAAATCAATCGATAATGTTCTGGATGTTGAAATAAACAGGTATATAGACACAAAGGGACTGGCAATATCCGAATCAGTCAATCAATGGTTTATTGGCAAGAAAAGTGAAATTGAAGCTTTTACAATGGCACCTGTACTTCTGAAAGGGGCTGGTGAAAGAGAACGGGCAGAATTTACAGCAGCCAATATCCACAGGTTGAAGTCAGGAACAAAAAACATATATGATGCACAGTGGTCAACTGACGCTGCAGGTAATTTTATTTTTGCTGTTCCAACTGATACAGGCAGCGTTAAAAAAATTGTAAAAGGAACAATTAAGGACAGACAATACTGGAAGCCGCTTCGTTCCGGAAAGACTGTAGTCAGCCGTCCAATCATTTCCCGTTCCACAGGCAAACCCGCTGTTGTTATAGCTGCACCAATACGAAATGAAAAGGGCATAGTGACAGGTTCTGTTGGCAATAATATTCTTCTGACTTTTATAGAAGAAATATTTAAAAAGAATGCTTTAAGTGAAAACAGTTTTGCTGTTCTTACCTCCGCTGACGGAACATTTATAATTCATCCTGATACTTCTTATGTGATGAAGAAAACCCTTCTCTCTGCTGATGATTTATTATCAAAACAGATTATAAAAACAAAAGACTCGGAACAGAAAAGAGGCAGCGTCACTTACCGGGGAAGGGATAAAATAGTTGCCTGCTATCCTGTTGAATCTGCCGGATGGCTGGTAACAATTGTTGCAGATTACGATGACTTTTTTTATGGCAAAAGTCAATTATTGTTTAAAATACTGGCTCTGTTTATTATAGTCCTGATCTGTAATGGAGTAATGGCTTTTGGACTTATCCGCAATATTACAACTCCTATCAACAATATCAAAGAAGTATTTCTGAAAGCCGGAGAAGGTGATCTTTCCAATCGAATCTCCATTGCGAATAATGATGAACTTGGAGATCTTTCTAATGGTTTCAATGAGATGATGGATAAGATGAGCAAGCTGATAAAAAAGGTTCAGCATTCTGTTGAATCCGTTTCAGAATCCTCCAGGTTCCTTTCAGGTATGACTGATCAAACCGGTGCTGCAACTGATGAGATTGCACAGACAATTCATGAGATTTCTCTCAGGGCCGATGAACAGGCCAATGATATTGAAAAAGGTGTAAGTGAAATCCATGACCTGAGCAGTATCATTGAACAGGTTGGCTCTTCAAGTGAAAATGTAATTGAGATTGCTCATAACGCATCAGCCTTGAGTGAAAAGGGACTTTTTGTTGTTAATCAGCTCAATGAAAAGTCAAGGCTTCGTGGAGATGCCGCACGACGTGTCAATGACATGATCAATGAAGTAGATAAAAGTTCCCAGGAAATCGGTATTATTACTGATACTCTCGGGGATATTGCAGAGCAGACAAATATGCTGTCCCTTAACGCAGCTATAGAAGCCGCAAGAGCCGGTGAATATGGCAGAGGCTTTGCTGTTGTTGCTGACGAAGTAAGGTCGCTTGTTGAACAGTCTTCCAGGGCGGCGAATCAGGTAAAAGATCATATTGGAAAAATACAGGAAAGCTCAAGACAGGCTGTTCACGCTATGGATAATGCAAATAACGCTGCATCGGATCAGGAAAGAGCAGTCAGGGAAAACGAAAACCTGTTCAGAAATATCAACGAAAGTATTGGCAATATACTGGGTAAAATCGATGAGATTGGTAAATATACAGAAACAATGGTTTCGGAAAAAATGAAGATTGTTACTGTAATGGAAAACATCCTGACTGCTTCTAAAGATACCACCAGATCAACAAAAGAAATATCTGCTTCAACTGAAGAACAACTTTCAATAATTGAAGAGCTCACTGCATACAGTCGGGAACTGCAGGAGCTTGCCCTTTCCCTTAAAGAACAGGCAGATATGTTCAGGTTATAAATTTATAAAAAAGTTATCCATCCGATAAATTCATTCCCTCTCTGCACAGGAGCTGAAATGTACCTACATTTTAATAAAGAGAAGAGAAAGGGGATATGGAGATAACAGGAGAGATATAAGGGATTAAAATTATAAAGCTTTATATCCGATTTTAGCTAATTATGATACCTGGTGCGGTATAACTGAGAATAAATTTCATAGATTGCTTTTTTGTCATTTTATCTCTATAATTTCCTCCTTATCTCCCCATCTCCTTCTCTTCTAAGACTTGTGAGTACAAGTCATCTGCACAGGGGCAATAGAGTTTTTTCTTCTACAATAAAGTTTAGCAATAAACACTGAAAATAAATGCCGGTTTTTTTTTATCCGGAACATATTTACATGAAAAAATCTGTACTGCATAAAAAAAGCTCAAATGCAAAACTTGTAAGCTATTATGTATGGCAAACAACTTCCACGTATATTATATTCAGGTTAATAATAGGCTACATCTAAAAATTAAGTTTTCCCGCCCGCCTTCGGCGGGCGGGAAACATAAGTACTGATTTTAA
>CAZEJW010000122.1:0-10271 GCA_964512685.1 uncultured Leptospirales bacterium
TGTTACGGAACTTTCCCCTATAGCAACGCTGCCTGAGCCTGCCCTGAGTTCACCGAAGGGCCTGTGCTTTCCTCTCAGCAACGCTGTCTGAGTCACACAGAAGAGCTTGCTGAAATTAGCATTTTATCTCCGCTCAGCATGACAATTGTCTTCATTAAATTCAATATACGATGACAGGGATATTTTTGCCTCAGTAGCTTCAAATACTATACCCGGTAATTCACATTCAGGGGAAATAATATTAAAACAGTATTATTCAAAATTTAAAAAAAATCAATAAAATAACACTGAATATAAAGCCCTCAAACTGATATCTGAGTAATTAAAACAGCTCACATCCATGTTATATTCACGCGCAAGTACATCATACTCACGAGCAAAGCCGTCATACTCACGAGCAAAGCCGTCATACGCACGAGCAAGGGCATCATACTCACGAGCAAGGTCATCATACTCACAAATACAAGGGTTCCTGTAAGGAATATTATTCCGGCAGATCTGTTACACTGAAACCATTGTTTATAAATACTGGATTTATAAACAGAAGATACTTTCGTGCATTCATATTATGAAAAGAAATGATATTGTTATCCTTAAACAGGCACCTTGTAAATCTTACCCTGTTGTTTTCTCCAAAAGTGTCTCCGCTGATATTTATAATATCAATTGAATTATTATCAGGCACATTATTCTGATAAATTGAAAGTGACAAGGTGAGATTCCTGTTCACTGGTAATTATCAGATTGTTCACATTATAAATTTTAAGGGCATATATATTGTCCTGGTCTACTGAAGCATAGGGAGAATTGAATTTCTTCAGATCTCCAAGCTGAAGTTTATGGGATTTAATTATTATCTTCCTGTCAGGAGCAATAATATTCTTCCGTTTGCACTAAAAAGTATTTTTAGGAATAAATACTGAAATTGATCATTAAAAACATTCAGAGAAAATGAACCACAGATTTACTGTACAGTCCCGGCTGATTGGCCCTGGCTTTGTCTTAATTAACACAGTGATGGTGGTTCTTAAACTCTTTTTCTGATCAGCTGTGAAGCCGTAGATCCCTGAGGTATTCCTTAACGGCTCTTCCGTTTACCATTTGCCATCTAAGCGCAATTTCACCGAATTTCCTGTGGTCACCGTGCTGCTGAAACTGAAGGACCTGCTTTACCATAACAGGATCCATCATTCCATGAGCCAGAAACCATTCACCAGTTCTCGGAAACATGATATTCCTCCATTTTCGCGAATATTCAAAATAAATCCATACTGCAAAAAAAAGCATTTCACCCACCCTGCATGTTTCAGCGAATCCACATCTATACTTAACAAAATACATAATACTGAGAGAAAAAAAAATTTTTGAAGAATTATTGAAGCAGACCGGCCTGGAAAAGGCCGGTCCGTTTATATTACTGCAGGGTTTTATATACTATCTCATATGTATTCTTGGAAATGTTCTTTACTGAAAGAATTCTTTCAAGCTGGGCTTTAATAAGCTCCTTTCTCTGCTCATCCACTTTCGGGAAAAGCCTGAATGCACCGGCCAGAGATGATGCGATGGAAGGATTAAAACCGTCAATCTCAATTATCTTGTCAGCAACATACCTGTAACCCGTTCCCTCAAGATTGTGAAAATGTACCGAATTGCGGCAAAAACTGCCGACCAGCGCCCTTACTAAATTCGGTATTGTAATTTTAAAAACAGGGTCTGTCTCAAGTGTTCTCACCCTGTCCACTGTGTTTTTCACAGGTGAAGATGCCTCGAGGCTAAGCCACTTTGTCATTACAAGCAGATTTTTCTTCCATGCATCATAGAATTTTCTCAATGCCTGTTCTCTCTCCCATGACTGATGATTGTTGAGCGCAGATAAAGCTCCCATTGCATCTGTCATGTTCCCGGCCTTTAAAAAATGATTATAACAGAGATCATTCATTTCCTTTTCCCGGGTTTCGGCCAGATAAGACATGCAGATTCTCACGAGCTCCCTTCTGCCAATTGCCTGCCTGGAAGTTTCGCCTGTAACTTCATCACGGTTTTCATAATAAATCCGAAGGAAGTCTTCTGAGTATGAAGAAGCAATGGCTTTTTTCAAAATATTTCTGCCATGATGAATGGCATTAAAATCAATGGGGATGTAATCCTGTTCAAGAATCGATTCAGGCGGCAGCATCAGAGCCAGGGATTTAAATGCCGGATCAAGTGACTCATCAGCGATGATCGATCCGAATGCCTCAAGAAACTGTGAATCAATTTTAACCTCGCGCCTGTTCTGAATATCATCAACAATCTGCTTTAAATAAAACCTTGAGACCTCCTGGCCTGCATCCCACCTGTTGAAGTCATCAGAATCATTTGCAAACAGAAAAAGCCTGTCTTCAATGCTCTGTTCCGACAGAATATTTACAGGAGCGGAAAAATTTCTGTTAATCGAAAGCACTGGTTTTTCATTAACATCCGGGATAATGAACTCCTGTTCATTCTCTTTCAGATTGATCATCAGTGTATTGCCGTCATCAGTTTTCAGGATATCCTCTCCATTCCCGCCGAGGAGTCCAAGCGCAAGAGGTATGTGCACAGGTTTTTTATTCTCCTGCCCCGGAGTATCAGGGATCTTCTGAGACGCAGAAATTTTCAGCATTTTCTCAGTTTCATTATAATCGGTTAATATTTTAACAACCGGAGTTCCTGCCTGTTCATACCAGAGGCCGAAATGAGTGAAATCCACTCCTGATGCCTCCTGCATTGCATTAACGAAATCGTCGCAGGTAACGGCCTGACCATCGTGTTTTTCAAAATACCTTTTCATCCCCTTCTGAAACAGCTCTTCTCCAAGTATGGTGTGAATCATTCTGATTACTTCGGCACCTTTTTCATATACAGTCATTGTATAAAAATTATTGATCTCCATGTACGAATCAGGACGTATAGGGTGCGCCATTGGACCCGCGTCCTCAACGAACTGCCTGGCCCTGAGGTTTATGACATCCTCTATTCTCTTAACGGAACCCGACTGCATATCACGCGAAAACTCCTGGTCCCTGAAAACTGTAAGACCTTCCTTCAACGTCAGCTGAAACCAGTCACGGCATGTGACCCTGTTGCCTGTCCAGTTGTGAAAATACTCATGGCCTATAACAGATTCTATACCCATGAAATCAGCGTCAGTTGCGCTTTTACTGTCAGCGAGAACATAATGTGAATTGAATATATTGAGGCCCTTGTTTTCCATTGCACCCATATTAAAAGCGTCAACAGCGACAATCATGTAAATGTCAAGGTCATATTCCAGGCCGAATCTCTCTTCATCCCACTTCATTGCCTTTTTAAGGGATTCCATTGCATGTATGCATCTGGGCTCATTGCCGGGGTCACAGTAAATTCTGAGATCAATTTCTCTTCCGTTCATTGTGACAAATTTATCTTCAATCACACCGAGATCTCCTGCAACAAGGGCAAAAAGATAAGATGGTTTGGGATAAGGATCTTTCCAGGTTATTGAATGTCTTCCGTCATCGAGATCTTTTTCATCCGACGGGTTGCCGTTCGAGAGCATTACCGGACATTCTTCCTTAAGGGCAATAATCGTTGTTGTGTAGATACTCATCACATCAGGCCTGTCAATAAAGGGGATGATTCTTCTGAAGCCTTCAGGCTCGTTCTGCGTGCAGAAGATGCCTCCTGATTTATACAGTCCCTCCAGCGCGCGGTTTGCTTCAGGATTGATCCTGTTTTCAACAGTGAGTTTAAAGTCAGCGGGAACAGATTCAATTGTCACGAACTCTTCATCCTGCGAAAAATACTGTTTGGATACTGTTTCACCGTCAATTTCAAGATTGAAGAGATCTATTTTTTCAGCGTTAAGCACCAGGGGTGGCCTTTTGTTTCCGTCTCCATTGTAAATGACATGCATTTCAGCCTTCACTTTGGTTTCTGTATCATGCAATTGAAAAGTCAGCTTAACTTCGGGTATAAGATAGTCAGGCTTTTTGTAGTCTTTCCTGTATATAATTTCCGGCTGAATAGAATTCATTTGATCTCCTTATATTTATGTCTGGGTATATTATTGGTTAACCGTCAGCTTCACTCCGGAAGCTGAGATATGGTAAACTCATTTTTAAAATGCAATGCTCAGTTTTTTCCCTGAATCATAATGTTGTCAAATATTTAATCTCAGTATATTATCTCAATAATACACCAGCTTACTGCATTTTGCAATCACATGAATTTTACGTCATTGCAAAATACAAACATTAAGCATTTTTAAACTCTGGCAGTTTCATAATAATCTCTAAAAATTCATTATAATCACATAAAATTTAATAAATAGATGTCCTTTCATAAAAAAATACAGCGACTATTATAATTTATTCTTTTTTTCAGAAGGATTCCCTGATAAAGAAGCATCATGGCATGGATTCTGCTTTATAATACAATAGAACATAAAATCATGCTGTCATCGTATGTTGAATTTGTTGAAGATGATTGTTCAGATGAAGATTCATTTGTTCTGCATGCACCTCCCCCTTGACGGGCTAAAATGTACCCACAAGTCTTAGAAGAGAAGGAGATGGGGAGATAAGGAGGAGATTATAGAGATAAAATGATTATTTATATGTGACTAAAGCATTTTATTCTTTTGCGGTAGTTTTTGTTCTCAGTTATACCGCACGCAGATTGAAAAAATTTATAAGTTATCAATGAAACTTTAAAAGGAGAATTAACCATGGCATATATTGATGAAACATTGTGTACAGGCTGCGGAGTTTGTGAAAAGGTCTGCCCTGATGGAATTAAGATAAAAAACAGGCTGGCAGTAATAATGAACGAAAAAGCACCTGGCTTTGATGAGGCAGTATCATCCTGCCCTTTTGAAGCGATTATTACTTCAGGTGAAACTGAAAACTACAGCAATAACACAAACAAAAAATACAGTGAAAGAAATACCGGGCAAAGGCCTGATGCAGGCTATTCTGAGCGGCCAGGTTCTGGTATGGGTTCCGGCCAGGGGAGTGGCAGAGGAATGGGCCAGGGTTCCGGCAAAGGCACAGGCACAGGCAGCGGAACCGGCAGAGGTCAGGGACGCGGAATTGGAAAAGGCACAGGAAGAGGACTTGGCAAAGGCCCCAGAGACGGCAGCGGCGGAGGCAGAGGACGGTCATAACATAAAAAGCCCCTTTTTTACAGGGGCTTTTTTAATATACAGATTAATTAATAATGCGGTGGCCTTTCAGGTGGCCGAATATCATCTATGCCAAGATTTTCACTGAATTCATCCAGCCTGTCAGAGAGTTTTTTTATTTTATTGTCCTGCTTAATTATTTCACTGCTTAGATCATCAATTGTTTTTTCAAGGTATGCAACCTTTATTTCAAGATCACGGATTTTATCTTCACTGTTCATTAGGGTTTCCCTTTAAGATTCTGTTATTAAGAAAGATTCATTATCATGAGTTTCAATACTTAATAATACGAATCTGATGTCAAAGAATTTATGAATATAAACGAAGCAGAAAGTCATAAAGCTGAAAGAAAGACGCTGAGCATTTTATATCTCAGGCACATTCTGTCATGAATCCGACACATATCGAATATAAAATATTTATATAAGGATATTCTCAGCAAATATCAGAAGATTCAATCTTATTACCTGCTCACTACGGGCGGGTTCCAAACCCGCCATTCTGACTATCAGACCCGTGCTGCCCCGGTATCACACTTTTTCAGCGCAAAGATCAAATATTGTTTGCAATTTCTGAAAAAAACATGCAGTTATGACAAAAAAAGGAGTAAGGTTATGAATAACAAAACATCAACTCCATTGAATCCGGAAATAATATATGAATACAACAGATTCCTTTCAAAACGCACACTTAAGGCAGACCTTCTGCGTGACTTCTTTTACAATCTTGCCTGCCTCATTGATCCTGAAGAAAAAACCAATTATGAAGTAATGATTGAAAAGGCAGTTGCAAAAGCCAGCCATGTCCCTGAAGATGAAATCCAGGAACTCCTTACCCAGCACTATACATTCACAAACGCGATTCAGACTTTGATAGAAGAAATCGGAGGTAAAAAAAACTCAGTAAAAACAGAAGCCCTTATAAACGAGGCAATAACAACACTGATAAAGGTTTCAGAAAAAGGCGAAATACATATTGAGGCTGTTGTTTTCGAGGAAGGCACATACATCCTTCAAAACATCCTCTACAACAATGATATCTGGTTCAGTCCTGATAGGGAGTGGATGAAAAAAACCATATCGCAAAAACTCAGTCCATCTGCATCGAATATCATGATCGAACTAATAGATACCCTTTCAACTCTCTTTGCCGGAATCGACAGCCCGACAACCAGCGAAATACAGCACACAATAAAGCTGACAATACTCCTTGCATCAGAGCTGTATGTCTGCACCGGACGAGATATAAACTGAGAAACGGTTCACACCCGAACCACATATCTTTTTATTTGACACAATCAACAGATACCTTATTTCTGTATACATTATGAAAATACATACCAGGGGTTAATGTTTGTCCTGAACTTTTTTACACAAGGAATGCCACTGTTATCCCAGCCGCCGAATGCAGCGGGGATAACAAACTTCTTCCCTGTGCATTTAACAGTGTTATTTATCAATGTTTAATAAAGTATAGGATTAAACACTGATAAATAACTCTTTTTTTTGAATCTCCCACTCCAAAAGATTAATTTAGCTGTATTCAATCTTTTGGAGGAAGGATCATGAAATCTCATTGTTTTATCAAAAGGCTTCTGTTTTTAGCAGTAGCTGTTTTATTATGCGGAGCTTTGTTCTCGTGCTTCGGGGATGATGAAAGCAGCGATTCGGGTGAATGCAGAATATACCTTGAGGATAATTACAGCAGAATGGTTGATCTTTATGCTGTACCCAGTCCACAGGGAGAACAGGGAAACTGGGGTTCGAGCATTATAAACAATTACACAATTCTCCAAGGGTACGGATGGAAGAAGTATACATTCGCACCAGGGACCTATGACATCAAGCTCACTTATTATGGTTCAGGTTATGTGTTCAAAACATTTACGGATTATACAATGCAGGGTGATGACGGAGAAGGTGTGAAGTACGAAGTTGACAGTGATGGTGATCTTTTTATCACCACATTTACTTTTGACTGAGCAATTACACTTTTTATTTCTTTTCATCTTTAAAAATATCCGGGTAGAGTTTTTGTGCACATCCCGGGCAAAGGCTGTGTGTAAATTCTGCATTGGAATGCGCTTCAATATACTGCTCAAGCCTCTCCCAGTAACCACTGTCATTCCTGACCTTATGACAGGAGGAACAGATGGGAAGAAGCCCGCTGAGTTCCTTTATATTGTTCATCGCATTTTTTATTTCTTCATTTTTTTGCTCGAGTTCCTCTTTTTGTTTTTTTATGCTTACAAGATTTTTCATGAGAATTGCAATAAAAAGACCGCTTGTTAAAACCAGAAGTATAAATATTATTACAAGACTGTTTCTGAACTCCTTTAAAAGCTCATCAATGTCATCCTCCGGAACTGTTACCATTATTGACCAGTATGTAGAATTAAATTTCACAGGCATATAATAGGCGTACCTGGAATATCTTTGTTCATCTATCAATACATCATATTTTATATGCCCTTCTTTTCCCTGAACGATGGAAGAAATAACACCTGCCAGATGTTTATAACCCGGTATCAGATTGTTTATATTACGGCCTTTCATTTCAGGTTCCGGATGAAAAATTACAGTACCGTTTCTGCTGAAAACAACAGCATACCCATTTCGGGCCGGCATTATATTCTTAAAAAAACTTTCTGCAATTTCCGTGAAATCCAGAAGTAATGTAATTCTTTTAATCACATGGCTGTTATGTTTTACAGGAACACTTATGACCATTGCCCTGAAACCCTGAACAGCAGTGAATACATCACTTACAAAAGATGAATCATGCAGAAGCATCCCCCTGTTATGTTTCTGATTCGAAACATTTGCTCCAAGAGCTTTTTTATCATAAGGATACAATGATATTATAAACCCCTGCCTGTCGATTATAGAAATACCTTTCAGATATCTGGAGTGTTTGTTAAAAAACCTGCGAAGCAGGATCTGTGTTTTAACGGAGTTGAAAATTATATCATCACTATCAGCAAGGAGTTCCAGCTCATGACTGAATTGCTGAAGAAGAAATTTAACTCCGTCACCTGACTGAGTTGCATGGATTTTCTGTTCGTGTATAACCATTTCAATGATTTTATTTTTGAAATCCAGCCATGATCTGAACAGTACAAAGAGGCTCAGTGTAACGAGCAAAATCAGAGTAGTCAAAAAGATAAAGTTCTTCCTCAATACCATATCTCCTGAATGTATTGATAAAAATCATTATTTATCCCAAAAAAAATTTTAACACCGAATAAGATAAGGGAACCTTGATAGATTAAAATCAGGAATTTAATTTCCAATATCAATTGAACTCCTGATTTTTCGAGGCACTCAATAGATTTTCATTTACACCGCCATGAGCAGACAATAAAGATTAGAGATAAACAATAAAAAGTCAGTATTTATTCCTAAAAATACTTTTTAGTGCAAATGGAAGAATATTATTGTCCCCGCCGCCTTCGGCGGCGGGGACAATAGAGTTTTTTCTTCTACAATAAAGTTTAGGAATAAATACTGATAAAAAGTAATATTTTATTCTGTATAAATTCATAGAAATAATATTATAATTCAATTACTGAATAATAACAGAATAATTTTTTCACAGTTCAGTTCAAAGCCAAATTACTGTTATAATATCTGAAACAGGAAAAAAATGATCACAACCTGTATAAATAAATCAGCACTGTTCAAAATACTTTTTTCAGTCATGTTTTGTGCTCTTTTTTTGTCTTCCTGCTCGAATGAACAGAGTTTTCTTACTCCGGAAGAAAGAGACTGGCTGAAAAATCACAAAAATGAAATTGTATTGTCTTCTGATCCGTCATGGCCCACCTACGAATATATCAATGATAAAGGCGAATTATCCGGACTGTCAGCTGCAGTTATGGTGGAAATAGAAAAAAAACTCGGAGCAAAATTCAAAACATACAGACCCGAAACATGGAACGAATTAGTCGAAAGAACAAAGGCCGGGAAAATCCATATCTGGAATGGCGCTTCTCTCACACCACAGAGACAGAACTACATGTTCTTTTCAAAACCCTATGCTCATGTTTCAACAACGATAGTAGTCAGAAGCAGTGACAAAGACAATTACCAACTTGAAAACATGAGGAACATGAAGATCGGAGTAACAAAAGAATACGCTGTTCATCACTATCTCATTAACAATTATCCTTATCTCAATATTATTCCGGTTTCAAAACCGGCAGAAGGTCTCATCATGGTCTCGGATGGGAGACTGGATGCCATGGTTATTTCATTTGGAGCAGTAGAATATTATAACTCAATAAAACCTCTGAGCAATCTTAAGATAGCCGGGAAAACCCCCTATTCATACAATCTTTCAATTGCAACAACAAAGAATCTTCCAATACTCCATAACATTATTTCTAAGGCTCTTGACGAATTAAACCCACAGGATTTCGAACAAATCAAATCAGAATGGTGGGTGAAACATTCAGAATCAGAATCAGAATCTTTTTTAAATAAATATATTATCCCGGCTTTTGTTATATTTATTGTGTTAATATCCATACTGATTTTTATTCTGAGAAGGAAAAACATAGTAATCAGAAATATTGATTCTGAAAGAATAAAAAACTCATTTATTAAAAATAAAAAAACGGTTATTCTTTTATTGTTATTTTTTCTTTCAGTTTTAATTGCAGCGATTTACCTGACTGCAAGAAAATCACCTGAAAACATTCTAACTTCGGAAGAAAAGAACTGGCTTGAATCAAGGGAAAAACCGATTCGTTTTACTCCGTGTCCTGACTACCCCCCTCTTGATTTTATTGACACAAACCATGAACACAGCGGATTGTCATATGATTACCTCAAACTAATAGAAAAAAAGATTGATTATAAATTTTCAATTATCGAAGCAGATTCCTGGAGCGATCTTACAGAAAAATATAAAACAGGAAAAACAGATTTTGTAAGCTCAATACATAAAAATCCAGAGCGGGAAAAATACCTCAATTTTACAGACTCCTATATCAAAGTAAAAGCTGTTTTCATAACAAGAAAAAACTTCAGACAAAAATTTGATAGCGTAGAAAAAAGAAGACCTATAAAAAAATAAAGCTCTT
>CAZEJW010000122.1:10281-13827 GCA_964512685.1 uncultured Leptospirales bacterium
CTCAATTTTACAAACTCCTATATCAAAGTAAAAACTGTTTTCATAACAAGAAAAAACTTCAGACAAAAATTTATATCTTCCCCAATTGAAAAAATAAAAGTTACAATTACAAAAGGCTATGCTGTTGAGGATTACCTTTTGAAAAAACATCCGCATATAAAGTTTAAGCATGTTGACAATGAAGTTTCAGGTCTTATGTCTGTATCATTTCATGAAACAGACGTGATGGTTGCCGATATTCCCATAGCAACCTATTATATTGAAAAAGAAAAGTTCACCAATCTCATCATTGCAGAAGATACCGGGTTCTCCTATCACCTTTCATTTGCATCCAGAAAAGAACTCCCTTTACTGCACTCGATACTGCAAAAGACAGTCAGAAGTATTTCAACCTCTGAGCATGAATCAATTCACAGGAAATGGATCAAATACCAGGATAAACCTTTCTACTATGATAAAAATTTTCTTATTACAGTATCTGTATCCGCAGGTATAATCATACTGATAATAATTCAGATTCTGATATGGAATTTCCTGTTACGGAAGAAAGTAAAGCAACGCACAAATGATCTGGCAAAAGAACTGAAAGCAAAAATCACAGCTCAAAACGCACTTCATGAACATGAAAAAATACTGAGCACACTTGTGAATAATCTGCCCGGAATGGTGTACAGATCCAGAAATGACAGTATCATGACAATGGAATACATAAGCGACGGATGCCAGAAGCTGACTGGTTATACTGCAGAAGATTTTATCAAAAACAAGGCAATAAGATATCATGATCTGATTATTCCTGAAGAAAGAGAATATGTGAAAAATTCAATCAGAAATGCAGTTATTCGCAAAGGACATTTCGAAACAAGGTACAGAATACAGACCCGTGACAATACACAGAAATGGGTTCTGGAGATAGGAAGTACTCTTATTCGTTCTCAGAAAGATGGCCATGTAATTGAAGAACTTATAGCCTTTGCAACTGATATATCCGAAGAAAAAAAAGAGAGGAGCTCTTAAGCCAGACTCAAAAGATGGAGAGCATCAGGAATCTGGCCGGGGGACTTGCTCATGACTTCAACAACATTCTTGGAGGTATTTCCGGGGCATTATCCATTCTTGATCACAAACTAAATAAAAGTAACCAGAAGCTCTACAGTGAGCTGAAAAAATACATAGATCTTATCTCAAAGGCTGCAAGTCGTGCTTCGGATATCACAAGACAGTTACTGACACTCTCAAGAAAACAGGAATTGTCAATGCAGCCGGTTGATCTCAATGACTGCATAAGAGATATTACTGACATTTGCATGAACTCATTTCCTAAATCAATAATAATCAACAGTGAGTATTATAAAAAAACCGCCCAGACATGGGCTGATAGTTCTCACATTGAACAGGTACTTCTGAATCTATGCATAAACGCCTCACATGCCATGACAATAATGAGAGAAGATGACACAGAGAAAGGTGGTAATCTTAATATTTCTCTGGCTAATATTAAAACAGACTGCCATTTCAAACAGGAAAATCCTGAAGCAGTTGAGGATGAATACTGGGAGATCAGTGTAGGCGATAATGGTGTTGGTATGGACAGAGATGCTATATTGAAAATCTTTGATCCTTTTTTCACAACAAAAAAAACCGGAACCGGATTAGGGATGGCCATGGTATATAACATTATCAAACAGCACTCAGGTTTTGTTAAAGTTTATTCAGAAAAGAGGTCAGGAACGACAGTTAAAATTTATCTCCCGGTGTACAAAAAAATATCCGGAAAGGATACTGAATCAGCAGAAAATAAGAAAATATATTACAGTTCAGGACTGATAATGATAATTGATAATGAAATCATGATGAGGCAAATAACCGGAGAAATACTGAAAGAATGCGGTTATACTGTAATATTGTATGGAAACTCCCAAGATGCAGTAAATAAATTCAGGGAAAGAAACGATGAAATTGACCTGGTTATTCTTGATTTGATAATCCAGGGTTCAAAAGCTGAAAATACAATCACTGAGCTCAAAAAAATTAAAGATAACTGCCGCATTATACTTACATCCGGCCAGCCATACAACGATAAAATTGAATCAATCATGATGCATGGCGCTGACAGATTCATACAGAAGCCTTTTTCTCTCTACTCCCTGGGCAAGATCGTCTATGAAGTTCTCAACATGAAATAATTTTTCGTTAATTTTAATGGAGGTATCTTTCAAGTTTTTTCATGATGGTACGGGTATATTTATCTACATCTTCGATATCACTGACAGGGACCCTGAATCCAATTGCACCTTCGTGACCTCCTCCATCAGTTATTGACAGAATATCAAGACTGTTTCTCAGGTCAAATTTTCTATAATACTGACTTCTTCTGAGTTTGAATTGTACGAGATTTTTAATCTCCGGCTTGTCATAATAGACTACCAGACCCAGCATTTTACTTTCTTCAGCAAGAATGTCAGCAATGCTTCTCGAAACTGATACCACTGTATCATAATCATATTGTTCAAAAAGAAACCGGGATGCAGGCTGATCTGCAATAACATAAAAAACTGAATCACTTTTTTTCTTTCTGCTCATAAGATAATTAAAGCATGCTTCTTCATCCTGATTGAGCCTTTTAATCTCAGAAAAGATCTCATCCATATTCGAAAGATTTGAATCACTTGTCGTTTCTGTCTGTAGTATTTCATTATAGAGAGAACTGAAAAACAGATAATTCTTTTTCTCTTTATCTGATTTAAAATATTTACCCATGTTTGAATCACCGATTATTCCGGTCAGAAGCGCGAGCACAATGTTTCTGGTAAAAATCTCTGATATTGAATTTCTTTCCAGCAGTTCCTTCTTATGAGAAAGACTTATTGCGATTTCCCCTATAAGTTCACACGCAGAAGAGGCTTCATCAACAAGAGCATATCCATTATGCCCTATGTATTCACTGTCTCCGCCCGTATGATGATCAATTTCAATAAGAGGAACACTATTATTTTTAATCAGATCGATTATCTCATCCGTTGCATCTATCATTGATGGCTTTGGAGTATCACAAACAATTATATTTTCGACAAAAAGTGATTCAGGTTTTTCTCCACTGAAAACATATATGGCATTATATCTGCAGATATTGAGAAGGTACGTGAAATTATCATGAATATCTCCATGAACATATATGGATGTCTTTTTATTGAATTTACTTAGAAGCAGGGAAATTGCAACCATAGAAGCAAGACAGTCTTCATCAGGATTCTGATGCCCGAGGACAAGAAAGAAATCCTTTGTAACTATTTTGGTAATGATATTTTCAATAATTTCATTTTTAGAATCAGAATTTAATTTTCTTTTCACAGTGATATACTCAATTTTCCATAAAGAACAAAGGCCCCGTTCGCTTATTCATTCATTTATTTATACCTTTTAAAAATAAAAAAGTGCAAACATACTATTTTATCGGTTTCATTCAACCAGCAATACAGGCCTTTTAAGATAAAATTCAAAATATTCAGGGGATGAATCATTTTCGACAACAGCAACTAATTCCCA
>CAZEJW010000123.1:0-13670 GCA_964512685.1 uncultured Leptospirales bacterium
TCCGTGAAGGAGCAATCTTCAGAGTCATTCTCGACATGGATGCGCTTCTCCACGTTGTGAGAGTTTTCGAGGACGATGCAGTTTATCACGTGGAAGGTTCAGTAAATCCTGAAAGAGACATTGATACAATAAACTCAGAGCTTACAATGCACGACCTTATTTTCATTGAAAAGAGATTTGAGCGCATAGAAAAAAGCAGAAGAAGCAAGGCAGACAAGGCCCTTGACATAGAAGAAGAGATTCTCAAAAAACTCCAGGCTCACCTTGAACAGGACCTTCACCTGAGAACTCTTGAACTTACAGATGAAGAGGAAAAGGTTCTCTCCGGTTATCCATTTATTACCCGAAAAAAAATGCTAATTGCACTCAACACAGGTGAAGATGCAATAAACGATACATCTCTCATGGATTCACTTAAAGAGAAATTCGCTCATCTGGATGTGGATATTATGCAGGTATCGGCAAAACTGGAGGCAGAGATTGCACTCCTTGATGACGAAGAAGAAAAGGCAGAATTCATGCAGGAGGCAGGGATCACTGAGCCGGCGCTTAACGCGCTTTCACAGCTTGCAATGAAATCTCTCGGGCTGCTGTCATTTTTTACTGTTGGTACGGACGAGGTTCGCCAGTGGCTGATTCACGAAAACTCATCAGCTCCTGAGGCAGCGGGCGCCATTCACTCTGATATTCAGCGCGGATTCATACGTGCTGAGGTAATGAAATATGATGATCTAATTGAACTCGGTTCAGAAGAGGAACTTAAGAAAGCAGGCAAGTTCTATGTAATGGGCAAGGACTACATTGTAATTGATGGTGACATCGTTCACTTCAGATTCAATGTCTAAGATTTAAAGGGGGATAAAGATCCCCCTGCATTTTATTTTCCGAGAAAGGTTTTAACCTTTGCCGCAACCGAATCCCCGCTAAAGCCAAAGTGCTCAGCAAGAACCTTTGCAGGCGCAGATATTCCGAAGTCTTCAATTGTAACAAACAGAGCGTCTCTGCCGGTGTATCTTTCCCAGCCCATTGATCTTCCTGCTTCAATTACAGCAAACCTTGCAGAATCAGGAAGGATGCTTTTGCGGTATTCTTCATCCTGCATGTCAAAGAGCTCCCATGAAGGGAATGAAACCACCCTGGACTTTATACTGTCAGATGAAAGCTTCTCTGCTGCGGAAACTGCAACATGTACCTCAGATCCTGAGGCGAGAAGAATTATATCAGGTTCACCACTGCAGTCTTTTATAATGTAAGCCCCTTTAAAAAGAGCTGATGCATCAGCGCCTTCTCTTTCAAGAACAGGAACATCCTGCCTTGTAAGTGACATCATTACAGGGCCGTCATTTCTGTCAATTGCGGCAAGCCATGCCTCGCGGGTTTCCTCTGCATCAGCAGGTCTTATAACTGTAAGATTTGGAATACACCTTGCTGCCGCCATGTGCTCCACCGGCTGATGAGTCGGCCCGTCCTCTCCAACGAAGAAGGAGTCATGAGTAAAAACGTATATTGAATGGAGTTTTGCAAGCGCTGCAATCCTCACTGCAGGTCTCATATAATCCATGAAAACAAGAAAAGTCGATGAAAAGGGGATAAAGCCGCCATAGTATGCAATCCCGTTCTGGATTGAACCCATTGCATTCTCGCGGATACCAAAGTGGATGTTTCTTCCAATTGTACTGTTCCCGGTTTCAGAGAATCCCTTAACGAATGTCTTGTTGCTGGGGCCAAGGTCTGCTGATCCTCCAAGGAGATTTGGCATCTCTTTGAAAAGTGATTCAAGAACCTTGCCACCTGCTCCCCTTGTTGCAGCAGAACTTCCTGCATCAAAGAACGGAAGCTTCTCCCGTATTTTTTTGATATCCGGTTTTACGAAGAAAGAATCCCACTTATCTCTTTTTTCACCATTTATAGCTGCATTGAATTTATCATTCCATGCCTTGTATTCAGAATTAAGCTCTTCCTTTCTTTCAGTGAAGAGTTCGTATACCCTCTCTGGAACCACAAATTTTTCATCAGGGTTCCATCCGAGCTTCACCTTTGAATTTCTTATCTCTTCCTCTCCAAGCGGGGCTCCGTGTGATGATTCACTGCCCTCTTTTGAGAATGAACCCTTTGCAATACTGGTCTTTGCAATTATTATGGAAGGTTTTGCTTTTTCATTTTTTGCAGCAATAATGGATTTCTCTATCTGATCATAATTATGACCATCGATTTTCTGAACATGCCAGTTGTATGCTTCAAAACGTTTCTCAATGTCTTCAGAGAATGCAAGATTTGTGCTTCCTTCTATTGATATGTCATTTGAGTCATAGATGTAAACGATGTTCCCAAGGCCCCAGTGTCCTGCAAGGGATGCTGCTTCTGAGGAAAGACCCTCCATTAAATCGCCATCGCTCACAATTGCATATATGGTGTGATCAAGGATTTCCCCGTCTGTGTTGAATTCAGCTGCGAACATCTTTGCCGCATATGCCATTCCAACCCCATTTGCGAATCCCTGCCCGAGAGGGCCGGTGGTTGTTTCAACACCCTTAGTATGACCGAATTCAGGATGCCCGGGAGTTTTGCTCCCAAACTGTCTGAAGTTTTTTATATCATCAATTGTAAGATCGTATCCTGCAAAGTGCAGAAGAGAATAAAGAAGCATGGAACCATGCCCTGCCGAAAGAATAAATCGGTCGCGGTCTGCCCACCCGGGGTCATCCGGATTGTGTTTAAGTATTTTTCCCCACAGAACAGCAGCAATATCTGCACATCCCATTGGCATCCCCGGATGTCCTGAGTTGGCTTTCTGAACAGCGTCCATTGAAAGTGTTCTGATGGTATCAGCGATGAGTTTAAGATCGTTTCCGGTCAAAGGCATTTCGCTCTCCTTATTATTTTTATACAGCCTGCAGAGGCATAATTTTTTACTACCTTTTTATTATTCAGCAAAACATGACAAGCAATTAATCTCTCATACATCCCTTTTTAATGCTATTGTAATATAAAAGGTGTGAGATGAACATATTTGCTTGACTCCGGTTGACGTATTTCTACATTTTATTCATAAAAAATTTCCTCTGAGACCCTGAAATTCAGGGTCTCAGAGGAAATTTTGATTCATGGCATTGCATATGCACGAAAAAACCTTTTATACATAAAACAGAGAGAAAACGGAGTTTAAAATGAAAAATATATGTGTTTACTGCGGAGCTTCAAAGGGAAACGGAGATGTATACCTGGAAAAGGCTGCTGAACTGGGCAGGCTTCTTGCAGAGAAAAATATCGGCCTTGTTTATGGAGGCGGAAGTGTTGGCCTTATGGGTATGATTGCAGAATCATGCCTCAAAAACGGAGGAAGGGTAACAGGTGTAATTACAGAACACCTGCTGGATATGGAAGTGGCACACAACGGCCTTACCGAACTTGTAGTCACAAAGGACATGCATGAGAGAAAGGCAAAAATGCAGGACCTCTCTGACGGATTTATATCCATGCCAGGAGGAGTCGGTACACTGGAGGAAACCTTTGAGATCTTTACATGGCTGCAGCTTGGAATCCATGAGAAACCCCTTGGGATTCTGAACACAGCTGACTTTTACAAAAACCTCTGGATTTTCATGGAACACGTTGTAAGTGAAAACTTCCTCAGGAAAGAACACCTTGACATGATACTCTTTGATTCTGACCCGGAAAAACTTCTTGAAGGCCTTATTTCATTCAAACCCCTGAAACTCGAAAAGTGGTTCAATAAAGAGGATGAGATGATCACAGAATAGTATCATCCTCAACAGCAAGAATTTTATCCTTTTCTGATTTTTTGAGCTTTTTGAATACCAGGTCATATGAATGATCAATCATCATGAATATCTCCTTGTCAGGAATATTCCCGTCTATTATCACTGTGTTCCAGTGTTTCTTGTTCATATGGTAGCCGGGTTTAACTGATTCATAGGTTGAACGGAGCTGAAGGGAAAGTCCCGGTTCACACTTGAGATTCACTGAGAGTTCTTTGCTCTGTACATCTGTCAGCAGAAACATCTTGTCTCCAACCCTGAAAACCAGTGTTGTCATATCAAATGGAAAATCCTCAGTAACGCCTCCTTTTGAAAGGCAGTAGTTTCTGATATCCTCAAAAGAAATCATATTACCTCATATTCATTACAGTATTATCCATGCATCTCGCACTTGAATTCATAATTGTCTTTAAATGTTAAAAAGTCCAGAGTTTATTTCTAAACCTCACCTGAAAAAACACTCCATTAAAATGTCAGAAACCCATAACAGGCTAAAATTTACCCACATATTAATTAAGAGAAGAGTAAGGGGATATGAGGATAAAAGGGGAGATATAAGAGATAAAAAATAAAGTTATACATAATTTAAAATAATTATGTTGTTCGGTGCGGTATAACTGAGAAGAAATCTCTCAGATTGCTTTTTTGTCTGTCATTCCAGCTGGAGTGAAACGTAATGCCGGAATGACACGCAATTCAATATACAATGACTGAGAACAAAAACTACTGCGAAAGAATAAATTACGTTAGTCACATATAAATAATCATTTTATCTCAATAATCTCCTCCTTATCTCCTCATCTCCTTCTCTTCTAAGGCTTATGGATACAAGTCAGCATAACAGGAAGGGATGATCTTCCTTCGTATTCACAACAAAGTACTTCCCTGAATAAATTCAAAAAAAACCGAATAATTATTCGACTGAGACTTGACGTTCGAATAATTATTCGGTAAATTCATCCTGTCAATCGAACAATTATTCGAAAAAAGGAGAAGAAAATGAACACCACAACAAAATCACAGGGAAAGGCATTTGCCGGAATTATAGTGACACTGGCATTATTCATGATTGTCTTTTCCATGAAAAACTCATATGCTCAGGACATACATAAAACCGGTAAGAACAACAGGGTATACCTTGGATACTCAGTTGACCTGTTTCCAGCAGTAATAAGCGCCATTCAGGGTAAGGCAGGATATTCTTTTCAGACATGGCTTGGAATCGATCATGTTAAACTGAGAGTTATTGGCGCCAGCACACATGCGCCCGGATTTCTGCTGAGTGATGATTTTGAAAATCACAAGCTTACAGTAGGCGCCCTGATTTCAGATTATGTTTTTGGAGATAACATGACCGGATTCTGGATTGGCTCAGGTGTTGAAATGTGGATGAATGAAATCGGCCACAAAGACACTTCAGAAAAAGCACGCTGGACCAATGGAGTACTCACTGTAGGAGGCGGGCATATATGGAAGCTTGCAGGAAACCTTTACATAAATCCATGGGCAGGTGCTCACTTTATAATGAACAATCACAGTGTGCACCTTGCAGGAAAAAGCTACACCCCAACAGGAATATCAGCATCTGTGTCTGTAAAAATAGGTTACTATTTTGACATCTGATGTGTGAGGAGATGAACATGGATATTACAAGAAAAGAATTTATGATAAACAGCGGCAGGCTTGCACTTGCCGCATCATTCATACCACTGGGATGCTCAGGAATTGTAAGAAGGGATCTTTCTTCCGTCAATTACAGAACAGAACCATTGAACGGGCTATCTCAAACAGAATATGAGATTCTGAAACTCGCATCCCTTGCACCAAGCGGACACAATACCCAGCCCTGGACTGTGAGAATAACCGGGCCTGGCAAATGGATCATTGGCTCTGATTCAAAACGCTGGCTCCCTGAAGTGGACCCTGATAACAGGGAACTGATGCTTTCAATCGGCGCCTTTCTTGAGAACCTGCACCTTGCGGCAGCAAACATGGGATACCATGCAGAACAGGAACTTCTTGCCAGGGATTCAGAAGCAGAGAAAATCGCAGGCCTGACACTTCACAGGGACAGGAAGCAGCCCTTTTCTGTTGATAAGATAAAACAAAGAAGAACAATAAGAAACGGCCTGCTTACACTGCCTGTTTCATCCAGTGACATTAAACATATTTCACAGAACAACACTCAGCAGATTCATTACTTTTCTGCAGACAGCCGTGAAGGCAAAATTCTTGCTCAGAGTACCATTGAGGCAAACATTGTGCAGGCAAACAGGAAACCTGCAGTAAAGGAACTCTCGGAGTGGATTCGCTTTTCTGATACTGATGCTAAAAAATACAGGAATGGCCTCACTCCTGAGAGCATGGAAATCAATGGAATTGCCGGATTCATTGTAAGGAATTTCTTTGACAGCAAATCAGTTATAACAGACAGCTTCAGGAATAAAACAATTGAAAAAGTCAGGGAACAGGTTGCATCCTGCGCAGGCTGGATTGTAATAACCTCTGAAGATTCAAAACCAGAGACCCTAATAAACACTGGAAGAATTTTCCAGGGAATGTGTATGGAAGCAGTGGAAAGAAAAATCGCAGTGCATCCCATGACACAGGTTCTTGAGGAAAAACCGTTCATGAATGAAACAGCTTCCCTTCTTGGCACTGATTCAAAGCTGCAGTTCATACTGAGAACAGGTTATGTGAAAAAGTATCCTGCCCCTGTGAGCCTTCGCATGCCTGTATCATGGTTCTGCACAAAAGATCTTTGAGACTTCAGAAATGCTTGAAAATATCACGCAGGATGATACAGGTGTATTTATAAACCCGGGAGATAAAAATGAAGCTAAAGGATAAAATCATAGAAACATCCCTCAAACTCTTTAACAGGGATGGCAGCCATGCGGTTACAACAAACCACATAAAGGACGCTCTTAAAATCAGTCCGGGCACCCTCTACTATCACTTCAAGAACAAGGAAGAGATAGTGAGATATATATTTAAAGGAATAACAGAGGAATTCACACGCCTCTTTGAAAACACAGGCAGTCATTTAACGCCAAAAGAGTTCATGGGGATGGTTGAGTCAATGTACGGGTTTCTTTACAGGTACAGGTTTTTTTATACTGACATTGCCATGCTGCTTCAGCGCGATGCTGAACTGGAAAAGATGTACATGGAAAACAGAAAAGGCCGTTACATGGCACAGGATAAACTCTACAGGGTTCTGGTTGCTTCAGAAATCATTCGTGAAATTGAATCCGGGGATGAGCTCAGGTGTATATTTGACAACCTGTGGATGGTTACTGACTTTTACTTTGCCTACACAGGTGCAAGCCTCGGCAAAATAAAACAGTCGGATATCAAAAACGGAGTGCAGCATTATCTTGTGATGATGAAACCCTATTTCACTGAATCTGCAATAAATGAACTCAGGGAATACATTCCATGAATCATTCGTGAGGCAGGAGGTTTCCTTTAAGAATCCTTTCTGCCTCATCCCTTACCTGGAGAGCAAGGTCTTCCGGTTCGAGCACCTGCGCATCACCACCCCACGAAAGAATCCACCTCTTTACTTCAAAGAGAGAACTCGATTCAAATGAAAGATCAACTGTGCCGTCAGAATTTTCTGTTATTTCCTGATTCTGATGCCACTGACGTTCGAGAATATACGGAGCCTGTTCTGCGCTGAAACGAACCCTGATCTGTTTAAGTTCATTTCCCCTCATAATACCAAAGGTGGATTTCATATAGTCTGTATAATCAAAATTATCCTCATAGCGGAAAGGATTCTCTGTGACTATTGCCTTTTTTATTCTTGAAACAGCAAAGCTCAAAACCTCCTCCCTTTTATGGCAGTATGCAATCAGATACCACTCTCCGCGGTAACAGACAATATGAAGGGGTTCAACAGTTCTTTTCTGCGCGTCATCCTGCCCAGCCTTTGCATGGAAAATATTCATCTGTTTCCTGTAACGCAGAGACCTGGATATAAGCTCCCATATTTCAGGGTCAATATATGTACGGCTTTCATCCATGAATGTGTAACGGCTGTCAACCCATGAGGTATTCACCCTTATGCTTTCAGGAAGCAGCTGCCTGATTTTTTCGAATACTCCTGCAAGCTGTTCATAGATCGGTGTGTTTTCATAGAGAGCAAGGGCCTTCTCTCCAATGCATATGGCAAAGAAGTCAGATTCCTTTATATCAAGAGCAGGCAGAAAGAAATTGTCTTCAGTATAATAAAAACCCTTTCTTGATGTGTCATATTCAATAGGCGCCATGAGAAAATCCCTCATGTGATCAATATCACGCTGAATGGTTTTTTCTGACACCTCATACTCTTCTGCAAGGATTCTGCAGTTTGGATAATTACCCTCTCTCAGCTTCTGATCTATTAACACGATTCGCGGCACCTGGCTTCTGTTTCCCATAGTTCAATCTCCCTGTATATTCAGGTTTCATTCAACAATCCTGCCTCTGAAAAAGCAAGCACTCTATTTTGGATTTTTTGATTATTACTGGTTTTGTTGTCAACCAGCAACTGAAACATTTTGTTGTTAACTAACAACAAAACAGACCTTTCCGGGAATCCTCAAAAAAACATTTGTATAGGTCATCATTTGTCCAACACCAGCTGTTAAACTATATCTATATCAATCAGAAACACTAAAGGAGGCGGTTATGGAAAAAAGTTCTCTCAGGAAAGCAGGTTCAGTATCCACAGATGTTGTGGGGATTCAGTATTATGAATATAATCTTTCTGTTGATGAAAAAATTCACTGCGACAGGAATCCTGCAAATGAATTTGACTTTAATGCAATAGAGGTAAGATCAGAAAATGATAATGCTGCAGGACACATCCCCCGCTACCATGCCCTGTACCTTGGGCCGCTCATTGACAGGGGATGGATATTTCTCAAAGGCATAATTACAGGCCAGGGAGACAAATGGAAAATGCCTTTAGTTCTCGAGATAATGATTACTTTAAAGGGCGAATCCATTTTTAAAAATAATGATTTAAAAGAACCAGAAGCATTCATCCACAGGCAGTTTGTTTCACTATACAATGAAAGTGAAGGACTTTCATCTGCATCCCTGAAATCAGTTCTGTCTTATTTTAAAGAAATGCCTAAAAAGAACCTGTGGCCCGAAACTCTTCTTCTTTATCACATTCTTCATGAGAAAGTAAAAGAAAAACAGAAGGCGGAAACTGCTGACAGAATAAAAAATGCCGCACAACTTCTCTCTTCTCTCAAATACGGCCCTGCAGCAGAATACGGTGGCATAACAGTTGTGCCCCTTTTCATGCATAGTTACGAAAATCCTCTGTACGCTCATGGTATGGAACTTGTTAGCAACAAGGAAATATCAATAAATGAAATTTCTGATAATGGTGATGTAAACAGCCTCAAATGCACAAACAAAAGTGATGCGCATGCACTGTTCTACACCGGACAGGGAGTGAGGGGAGCCAAGCAGGACAGAATTATAACCATGCCCTTTATTGTATCAGCAGGGGAGGAAATAAAAATACCTGCTGCATGTGTTGAACAGGGAAGATGGAGCATGGAGGAAGAGGATTTCAGTGCAGGCAATTTCGCCAATGCAAAAATGAGACAGAAGATTATGGATGATACATGTGAATCATCACTGGACGGAGATTTTACATGCGACCAGTCAGGGATCTGGGCAGAAGTGGATGTTCTCATGCAGGCAGCAGGTGCTGAGAGTTATTCATCAAACCTCAATGATATATATGAACAGAAGAATGATTCGATAAAGGATTACTCTGAGAATATACCTTTTGTGGATAATGCATCAGGACTTGCTGTTTTTAAGGGAAAAGAACTCAAACTCGTTGAGATTTTTCACCACCCTCATCATGCTGAAAAAATGTGGCAAGGAATTGTATCCTCCTTTGCTGTTGAGTCAGAGAATCCCGGAGACAGTAAAAAAAACAATGTTGTTTCCCTGAACGAGCATCAGGACAAAATCAATGATGATGAATATCATTCTGCAATAAGGGAAATCACTCAGAACTTCGAAGAGTTCTCATCAGGAAAGGTGAAGAATCCGGGAAGAGGTGAATACTTTGCTCTGACATACAATAATGCAAATGGCGGGATTCTCATGGATGAAACCAATGTGGCACACTTCAGTATGGCAATGCAGTGAAAATATCACAAATCTGAGACAGGGAAATTCAACTCTACCATGAGTTTTAAGTATGATTAAAACTCATGGTAAAGATCCTAAAAGTTTTAAATAAACTTAAAACTCATGGCTTTTTTATTTACAGGCAGTAATTTAATTATAACATTGTTTTTATAAACCGGCCTGGAATAAAGACCATGACAGAAATGACAGTGAAATCATTCACGAATCTGTTCTGTGAGATTCAGGTATTTGTAATAACCCGGAACATGATAAATAATACTGTCTATGAGAGGACGCCCATAAAACCGAAAAAGAAAATACTGATCATTGAACCCTTTTACTCGGGTTCGCACAGGGCATGGGCAGACCAGCTTGTGGCAAACAGCCGCCATGACATTGAACTGCTCACCCTGCCAGGGCGTTACTGGAAATGGAGAATGCACGGTGGAGCTGTTCGGCTTGCCAGGCTTTTCAATGAAAGGGGATTCGATCCGGACCTCATCATTGCAACTGACATGCTTGATGCAACCACCTTTCTTTCACTCACACGAAAAAAAACCCACAGCATTCCTGTTGCAACATACTTTCATGAAAACCAGCTCGCCTATCCATGGTCGCCAACTGACAATGACACAGAAGAACAAAAAGACATACATTATCATTTCATCAATTATACTACAGCCCTTACGTCTGACATTAATCTCTTTAACTCTCACTATAACATGAAGAGCTTCACAGACGCGTTGCCTGATTTCCTTAAACAGTTTCCAGACTACCGTGAGGGCAATTCAATACAGGCAATAAAAAGCAGGTGCAGGATTCTGCACCTTGGGATGGATCTCAGGAAATACGATTCACATAAAACAGCAAAACAGTTCAATGAACCTGTAATCCTCTGGAACCACAGGTGGGACCATGACAAGAATCCTGATCTCTTCTTTAAAACCCTTTTCATGCTCAAAAAAAACAATATTCCATTCAGGCTGATAGTCACAGGAGAAGAACACGGCGGGAACCCGGAGATATTCAAAAGGGCAGAATCCGTGTTAAGTGAAAACATTATCCACTTCGGGCATGTGGACTCTTTTAAAAAATACGCAGAGCTTCTGTGGCAGGCAGACATTATCCCTGTTACATCAATGCAGGATTTTTTTGGCATAAGCATTATGGAAGCCGTTTATTGCGGAGCCATCCCCCTGTTGCCCAAAAGGCTGACATACCCTGAACTCTTTGATTATAAAAACAACAGCAGGTATTTTTATAAGGGGGATGAAGAATTCCGCGCGAAATTATCCTCCATGCTATTAAACCACACCCCGCATAAAACAGATCGCTTTTCAAAGACCGCAGCAGAATATGACTGGCAGAAAAAAATCACTGAATACGATGATCTCTTTGAAGAACTGGCTGACTGATTTTTTTCTGGTTTTACACTGTGTTATGTTATAATCTAAATACATTCACAGGAGGTAAAACCATGAAAACTGCATTGTTTATAATTCTCTCACTTGCATTTACAGGCTGCAGCTGCAGCGGATCAGGATCACCAGGAGTATCAACAGTTGCTGAAGTTGGAGGAGAACCTGATGGTATTACCTATGCTGATTCAGGAAACACCTATGTAACAGACAGCAGTTCAGGTGAAATAGTTCAGATAGACCGGGACGGAAAGGTCACCACAATCGAAGACACAGGATCTGCTGTTACCATAAACCACCCTGACGGAATAACAGCAGTAACAACAGGCACAACTGATACACTCTATGTCGCAGACATGGGAGCAGATACAACAGGCGCAACTGCTGACGGTAAAATATTAAAGATAACAGTTGATTCAGGAACAGTAACAACTACTGAGTTTTCAACCGGAACAGCACTCATTACTCCAACAGGAATAGCTACTGATGATTCAGGAAACCTCTACGTTGCAGATGAAGGGGCTTCTGATATTTATAAAATATCACCGGACGGCACAACCCAGAGCATAACTGGAGGGGCTTCAACTGCTGACCTTGAAAATCCGCATGGTGTAACTCTTGTTGAAAACTCTGACGGTTCAAAGACCCTTTATTCAACTGACCCTGGAACAGCCAGCAATAATATTATTAAGATAGATATCCCCTCATCCGGTGTTGCTGCTGATGCTGTGGCAGTTGAATTCACGCCCGACAATACTGGCGGTACAGACTCAGGAACAACATCAACTGCAAAATTCAATTCACCTCATGGCATTACAACTGACAGGGCAGGCGCAATATTCATCTGCGATGAAAACAACAACCGTGTTCAGCTCATTACACCAACCGGCAAGGTAATCACTTTTGCAGGCAACGGAGAAGCAGGAGACCGTGACGGAGCAGCAGATATTGCCGAGTTCAGCGCTCCAAGAGGCATTGCTGTTGACTCAAATGATGACATTCTTGTGTGTGATGCCGCCAACGGGAAAGTGAAGAAGATTACAAGGTAGAGTACCTTAACTATATCTTCCAGGGATTGATTACAGGAATATCAGCATTTGAAAAATCATCTTCATCCCTGGTAACAAGTGTCATATTATTTGTGTATGCAATTGCTGCTATTAATCCATCAATAGACGGCATTGTTACACCGGCTTTTTCAGTTTTAGACTGCATCTCGCCCCGGTTTTCTGCAACAGTCAGATCTACAGGAAGAACTCTGTCCGTGTATTCTTCCAGGAGCATATTGAGCCATATAGTCAGTTTCTCTTTTTTTCGTGAAGCCGGCAGCCGTGATATTCCTTTTCTGATTTCTCCTATGGTTATAACACTGAGAAACAATGAATGGGAAGGTTCGTTTTCAAGCCAGCGAATAAGTTTTTTATCTGGCGCAGGTTTTACCAATTCTGATATAACACAGGTATCAAGCAGATATTTCAAAGATCAACTCTCCTTGGAAGATCTTTTTGTCTTTCAATTTTAAAACTTTTGTCCATCCTGGGACAGTTCAGGAGAAAATCCTTAAAATCAGGCCTGGCAGAAATCAGTCTTTCATATTCTTCAACTGATATTACCACTACAGCCTGTTCTCCCCTTCTCGTTATAAACTGAGGTCCTGCGGTCAGTGCATCTTTTACCAGCTTACTTAACTGACTCTTGGCATCCTGAAGTTTCCATGTGGTTTTCATGAGTTACCTCCTTTATAAACAGAATAGTTAGAATATTCTGTTTATAAATTGATTTCAAGAAATAAAATGAACAAGTAATTTTGGATTAACTTTATAATAACGCGTTTTAGCTTTTATAGAAATATGAGCAACTGGATTTGCAAATTTTGCAGACACTGTGGGCAAAATTAAGCTGGAGCTATTTCAAGGACATTATTTATATTGATGATCCTCTTAAACGTGATTTCTACCCAGAGATGTGCTGTGTTGAAAACCGGAGTGTTCGAACATTGCGCAAAAAGATTGATGGCATGCTATATGAACGTACCGCCATATCAAAAAAACCTGATGAACTGATTAAGCATGAATTGAATGAACTGAGAGAGACAGTGAGAGAGGATGTGTTTTGTTGAGGTGAATGGTATTGAATTACTCCTGCTTGCCCTTCAGGTAAAACTTTATGTATTAAGGTAAGGGTTCAAAATCTTGAACCCTTACTCTGCCTTAAATATATCTCTACTCCTCCCCGCCAGTTATTTCCTTTTTTTTAAAAAAACATCTGTATAGGTCAGAATTTGTCCGGGGTTCTGTGTTAGGTTTTGTTAAAGCAGAAT
>CAZEJW010000124.1:0-13566 GCA_964512685.1 uncultured Leptospirales bacterium
GTAAAAAAATAAAAATTTATTAAAAAAAATTAGACCTATTATAAAAAAAAGTATCATTGATACGGATAACATCCCCCATATAAACTCTTTTCTTATCGGGGCAATTACAGGAATAACAAATACAAACAGAAATCCGCTCATATAAACAGGGGCTCCGCCCGAGAGTCCTGTTAAAACTGCAGTCGCTGTTTCAAGATAGAATCCTAACAGTAATACAAGGTACATGCTTTTCAGTTTAATTGGTTTAAAAAACTGAAGTATCATTATACAGAAGGAAATAATACTGAGTCCATACCTGAGATAAACAATTGCCGGTTCGTTCGGAAAGAGTTTACTGTCTACACTGATGTAATTAATCCAGATGAAGATACACAATACTGATGCAGGAAATATTATTCTGCTGCACTGGTAGTCGAGTTCTCCCTGGTATGAATCAGGAAAATCAGATCTTGGAGGAAACAGGGTGGTTAAAATGGAATTTATCACGTTAATATACCGTTTATATTTTTTATCGTCATACGGTATATTAAAAATTTAGCTATTAGCTGAATTTATATTTAAATTTTTACATTCATGCTGTTGACCTGCAATATTCAGGTTAACCTGTCAGAATTATAAATTTTGGTGATACCCATAATTATTTTCAGTGTTGATAAATCATTGATGAGATTCTTTTATTATCGTAACGGCCTGGTTTGTCTTTTTACCGAATATAATGGTGCTTTTGTGATCAGGCAAAAGCACATCGATTTTTTTTCCTTTGATCAATCTTCCCACGTCGGCAGCAAGATATTCCTTGCCCTGGTATTGGATTTTTGTTCCAAGTGGAATTATTTCAGGATCAACAGCTACAATGTTTATATTTCTGGAAGTGTAGTAGTCCATATCCTTACCGGTGGCTGTTTTACCCGCCCATTTTCCATTACAGCATTCATGGGGGCAATACGCTGTTGCAGTGAAACCCTTTAAAACTGTATGAGTTTCAGATGCCGGTGTTTCATTTCGCATAAACGAAAGTATTAGGGGCAGTACAATTAACAGACTGTAAATTATAAATGCGGCAATCGCAATTGAAAGATCTTTTCTTTTCAAAACTGACTCCTGAAATAATGAACCATGATAAATTTATGACATAATGTGTCAATATTAATCATCACCAGCGGTTTATTCTTTCAGAAGAGAATTAGCATTGAGAATTAGCATTGAAAGAAGAATAAACTGACAAAAGTAGTCCGTCGACGCCTTTAGAATAGAGGGGCTGCATTTGTCAGTTTAAATGAATCAAGGCCCGGTGTTTTTAGTATTTTTTTGGCTTTGCGAAGTTAACTTTAATATTTCTTCCATTGACTTCAAAACCATTCAAAAGCTGAATCGCTTTTTCGGCCTGTTCATCGCCGGACATTTCAATAAAGCCGAAGCCCTTTGAATTACCGGTATAACGATCCATGATGATTTTAACAGCTTTTACTTCGCCGTGTTTTTCGAAGATATCTTTTAGATTTTCTTCTGAAAGAGTGTAGGGGAGATTGCCTGCATAGATGTTAACTGACATATAATACACCTCTTAAAAAAATTCTGTCCCAATTTTCAGAATACTAATCTGAGCACAATTCAGTTCCATTACCATATTTTGATTAGTTTCCATAGCTGCATTTTTTTTGCAATATTGTATGCCCCGGGATCTTTTCATAGTATTCATGATTATGGGATATTTACTTTATTTGACGCTTTTTTTCCCTAAAAGTCAAGAAAAAAAGTTGTATTAAAGAGTGGCAGGATTCTCAGCTGTGATTACGGAGATTGAGGGTTTTTATTCAGTCCTCTTCGTATTGCATGAATTGTAAGTTCGTTAGGACTTGTAATGTTTAGCTTTGATTTTATTCGTTCTCTATAGGTTCCAATTGTGGAAATAGTAAGATTGAGTTGAGAGGCAATCTGCCTGGTGTTGAGTCCTTTCCCTATAAGTTCGAAAATTTCAAGTTCACGATTCGTAAGAGAATTGAGTGACATTGGGTCATCATCTGATGTGTGCCAGAGCATCCTGTCCAGCATTTTGTCTTTGAGTGTATTACTGAGAAATGTTTTTCCTTTTTTAATGGTCTCTATTGCATCAATAACCAGTTTTTCATTATCGCTTTTAAGGACATATCCCATTGCTCCGGCCTGGATTGCTCTTTCTATATATTCATTTTCTTCATGCATGGAAAGTACTATTACATTAATATGGCTGTATCGGTTCCTGATTGCCTTGATCAGTTCTATACCACTAACGCCCTTAAGGTTGATATCAGCTATAACAATATCCGGATTACAGAGATTGATATTTGCAATTGCCGTATTTGCATCCTCAGCCTCACCGCATACCATAAGGTCATCATAAGATTCAATAAATTGAGCCAGTCCTGATCTGACTATTGGATGATCATCTACGATAAATATTTTTGTCATCTTTTTCTCTCAGGATTATTTAATTGATTCATGTTTTAAATTTATCACAACCTGGGCTCCGCTTTCTGCGGAGTTAGAGAGGAACAGTTCACTGCCAATAATTCCTGTTCTGAATTTCATGAGTCTGAGACCCATGCCACTATTGCTTGATAAATCCGATGGAAAACCATGTCCATTATCAGAAATTTTTATTTTTACTTTCCCTGGATTATTGGCAAATTTAACTTTTATCATATCTGCATTTCCATGCCTAACTGCATTGTTAAGTGCTTCCTGAATAATATGATATACATGAACTGCTGTATTAGTATTATTAATTTTTATATTTTTATCATATTCGAGATCACAGCTAATGTCAAACAAGTTTTGAATATTAGCACACAGTTCTTTTATTGAGAGATAAAAATCCTGATTGTTGAAGTCTATTGGGCAAAGACCTCTTGACATGGAACGTATGTGTTTTTTGCCGTTGCTGATCAGATCCGAAAGCTGCTCGAGTGTTGTGTCTTTGTCTAAACCGCTTTTTTTTAGTTTCTTTTGAAGAACATTTGTCAGGTAAGCCATTCCTGTAAAGTATTGACCTATTTCATCATGAAGGTCGTGACCTATTCTCGTAAGTTCTTTTTCGCTGAGGTTTTTTAATTCATCAAGTGTGATTGATTCCACTTTTTCATCAATAATTATTACTGCGTGAGATATTTCCTTATTCATGAAAACAGGTGAATATCTCGCGCGGACAGTTCTCCCTGACATATCATATATTGTTTCCTGATCGTCTCCTGATTCGAAAAGATCTGCTATTGATTTTTTGCACAATGAACTTGCTTTTGAAGGAACCAATTCGTATATTTTTTTACTTTTCAATTTATCCTGATCATAACCGAAATAAACATGACTTTCAGTGTTTGCTACTTTAATTGTACCATTCCTGTCTGTAATAAGAACCGGGCGATTTGTATTGGAGAGAATATTGCCCAGGGAATTTTCTTCTTGTTTTAAAAATTTATTTTCATCTGAAAGGTCTGAGACAGTACCGCATAAACCGGAAGAAATGCCATTTGCTTCTACTACAGGAGAAAGTTTATATAATAGATTGGTGGTTTTTTTATTAAGTTTTACCGGAAGCTGAATCTCTTCAGGGGTCTGATTCTTCAATATGCGTCTTTTTATTCTGGAAAGTTTTTTTGCGGATGATTCGTCCATAATATCAATATCTTTCAGTCCTGTCATACTGCTGTCTGGAAAATGACCTCGGGAATTTTCTATCCACGTGTATCTGAGTTTGTCATCTTGAATGAAAAAAGGATTTCTATTGTTCTCTGAATAAAATTCAGCCTTTATCTGGATTTGACGGCATTTTTCCTGGAGTTCCTTTTTGTCACTGATATCGACAAAATGCAGGGTGAGGAATTTTATTTTATGAGTTTCATCAGGATGTGGATATATTGATATTTGATAATATCTGTCATCCTGAATGGTTTCATATGTAACAGTTTCTTTGTTTTCAATTGCATCAAGAATTTTTTCGTGCAGTACTCTTGTCACACTCCCCGGATACAGATCGAAAATATTACCGCCTGTTATCTCGTTTCCATTGATTCCCGATTCCTGAATGGCCTGTTTGTTCATTCTTAGAATAGTACCGTCTGAATCAATATGTATTATTTTTCCCTGAATTGCATTGAGGATGGATAAAGCTGCTGAAAAATTATCTTTAAGTCTGTTCTCTGCATCTTTTTGAACTGTTATATTATTGCCTATGCACAGGTATTCCTTTAAATCACCAGAGCTGTCATAAATAGGTGTATTTCTCCATGCTATCCATACTCTTTCTCCATTCTTTCTGATATTTTCATTTTCATTTGAATAATATAATTCCGGATTATTAAAAATATTATTTATCATCTCTTTGTAGTTGTTACCTTTGGAATCTTTTTCCGGAAGTATTGTATCGAAAATGTTTTTGTTTACAATTTCATTGTTTGAAAATCCAAAGAAATCGCAGGCATATGTATTAACAAAAGTGATTATATGATCCCTGTTTATTCTCAGGATTATTGAGTTAATGTTTTCGATCAGTTCTCTGTAGTTTTTTTCAGCATTGTTGAGTGACCTTTCGATTTCTTTTTTTTCGGTTATGTCATATGCATAAACTGTGATTTTGATAACATCTCCATTCTCATCTGTCACGGGATATACGATATTATCAAAAACATGATTATCTCTGGAGTCTTCAAATCTTACTGATTCTTTTGACTTTATTGCTCTGTTGAATTGCTCTCTTCTGCTCTCGGATATATCTTCTGGTAAAACATCGAATATATTCATTCCAATAATATTTTCTGTGTTGTAATAAACCCGCTGTTCTCCTGCCTTGTTTATTTTAAGAATGTTTCCTTCCAGATCGAGAAGAAAAATCGGGCATGTCGACGAATCCAGAATGGTCTGAGAAGTATCCTTACTGTTTCTCAGTTCGGTTTCCATTTCTTTCAGCCTGGTTATATCATTTCCAATACATAGTATTTCTCTCAGCTTACCCTTACTGTCAAATATCCCTTTGTTTGACCAGGATACCCATACTCTTCTTCCGTCTTTTGTTATGTTTTCATTTTCATTGAGATTGTATTTGTCAGGAGCTTTGGTTATTTTTCTAATCATTTCCTGCAGGTCTCTTCCCGTGCTCTCGGTTGCCGGAACAATTGTATCAAGAACAGGCTTGCCAATGATTTCTTCTTCTTTGTAACCAAAAAAATTCTGAGCAAATTCATTCATGAATGTGATTCTTCCTGATGAATCTTTTCTTATAATAATACTGTTAGCCTGCTCAATAAGCTCCCTGTAGTTTCTTTCGCTTTCTGTGAGTTCTTTTTGAATTTTCTCTTTCTCAATAATTTCTTTTTTGAGTATCTCATTGATAGCAACGAGGCCTCCGGTTCTTTCCTCTACAATTCTTTCGAGTTGCATCTGGTATCTGGAAAGCTCTTCTTCCTTGTTTATATAATCAGTGAGATTGTTGATTATTATATGTATCTGATTCATGTTTTTATCGAATGATGAATTAAGGCGGGCAAACATACGTCCTTTGAGAGCATGTTTGAATTTGACTTCGCAATAATCGATCTTATCAGTCTTTTGTACACTGGAAATATGTTCCTGAAAACTTTCCCTGTAGAAATTATCAATGAAGTTGAGAAAATTCTGTCTGGCAGCATCAGGATAAGAAATTCCAAGTAAATTACATGCCTTTTCATTCATTCTGTAAATTGTTCCCATAGGACTGATGGTCACTATTGCGGAAGGAGCTTTTTGATAAAAGTCTGTTTTTGGGGATCTCAAGGCATGGCTTTTTTGTATTTTCCCCATGTTTGAAACAATCCATTTAAAAATATTGTTCTTTTCTTTTTGTTCGGTTTTATGATGTGCAGGGGCAGGTATATCACCATTACACCTTTTTCTAATCAATGTTCCAGTTTCCTGATTGAAATTTTCTTTCTTCATTTTTGTATCATTATTTGTCATAAAAGTGTTTAATTACAGCATTTATACGGCAATTATTCCTAAAAATATTTTTTGGCGCAAATGAAAGAATATAATTATCCCCGCTTCCTTCGGCAACGGGGATAATAGAGTTTTTTTCTAAAATAAAGTTTAGGAATAAACACTGGCATTTATAACAGTTTTGATGTTCTGTTGCATATCAATTATATCTCTGATTATTTTAATTGAAAATATACAATCTCTCCTCAAGAGGGAGAACATAATTTTATCAGGTAATATCCGTAATGGTTGAAAGGTTAAAGACATTTTAATTAAAGACTAAAAACTGCCACAAGTCAACGTTTTTTTGGCGTCTTTTAGGATGGCAGAAGCATTTATAAATGCTGAGCATCGAATCCGAAACTTATTGGTAAACAGTTTACCACCTTAATCTGGTTGACACTTAATCCTGAATCGGGAATCATTGTTTGAATTAACTTTAAAGGGAAAAAACATGGCTTCAGATACCCTTCCAAAAAAACTGGAACAAAAAGCTAAACAGCTAATCCTGAAGAAGGAAATACCTCCTGCAAAGATGGAAATTGTACGTTCGCTTCTGAAGAATAAAGGGCTTGATCATTCTGAGAAGTATCAGACAATAATTGATCTTTTAAAGACATGTGATAACAAAACAGTTGATATAATTCAGTCTGAAAATCCTGATAATAGTCAGCCTGTCAATGGAGACAGGGAAAATCCTGACAACAGAAGCTATACTCCAACAGAAACCTCATACTACATTATTTCCATATATTCAAAGTACAGATATCTGAAAATTTTTAAAAAACGTCATCTTGTTCACCGAAACAATCGTTTTGGAATGGGCCTCAGGAAGCGTATTATACCCTCCAGAAAGTTCTTAAAGATTATGGAGGATGTTGCATCGTTTCAGGAGATCATTGCCTCAAAATTATCATCCATTCTTATGGCCATACTGAGAGATGAAAGTATTGAAAATCCTGAGACATTCAATTATCTCAGGATTTTTCGAAACTGGATGATGAATACTCCACTGATAAAGAGTAATTATGATACGATTAAATGGATGGAGAGGCAGCATTTTGACCGTGAATTTAAAAATTATATTGTGAACTTCTATTCATTTCTAAAAATTGATCAGGAAAAAAAAGAAGAAATTATTCTTCAGGTCGAAAACACCCTTCGCATGATGGATGAATTTAAAAAAGAAGAGGCTTTTCCAGGTGAAGGTGATCAGTCCAGAAGGCTGCGGGAAAAGACAAATCTTGAAAAAGAAAAAAAGATTTATGAATTCATACTTCTTATGAGATCATTTCTTCCTGCTTCAGAAAAGGATGAAACTCATCTATCAAAGTTTTTAAAGCAGAAGTATAATATCGAAAGTCTGAATGAGCTTATCTTTATTATTACTCAGGCACTTGTCTATCAGAGACCGTTTCGAAAAATAGAACTTGAAAGGTATTATTCAATAGAAGCTCCGCTGGTGAGTAATGTTAACTGGGATTACAGCATGGATTTTCTCAAAAAAGTTGGCAAGGACCCTGAAACAAGAAGGCAGAGAAAAATCGATGAAATAAAAAGAGAACTTGCTCCTTATGAAACTGAAGCGGTTCTGCTTGAGCTTGATGACAATGGTCAGAATCTTCTCATCAAGGGAGTCGATCTTCAGTGGAAGCATATTGATAAAAGGAGAAGCGATCCATCTGAGGTATATCGTGATAATTTTATAATTTTTCTTGAAGCTGTAATGCAGTATTTTAAGAATACTTATCTTCCACTTCTTGACGGAACGGAGATCTATTTTAGAGATCAGTCAGGCAAAGAGCTGAGCGGACAGATTTTTACGCCTGATTATTTTTCTGCAAGGCTGGAGAATTCCGGTATAATAATGAATGAGATTCATTATTTCAGAACCAATTATCCAACTCTTTCTGTAAGCCTCAGTGATGTAAAAAAAATAATGAAACAGCAGATAAAGTCCATGGATCATGTGGAGAGGATTATCAGGATGATTGGTAACTTTTTTTATGAAACAGGACGTGATATCCATAACGCTTATGAGGCGCACCGGCTGTGGGTTTATCTCTCAAAGAAGGGTGGTGATCAAACAGTAAGGGCTCCTTTGTCAAGAACACATGACGATAGTGAGTTAATGGAAAAGGGCAGGCCACTACCTTTCTATGACTGCAGTTTCTATTCCTTTAACGGAGCAGGTCTGATGGCTTCATTTATCCAGGGTCAGTCTTTGATCTCTCCAGATTCAATGGATGGCTTGATACAGAAAATATCGGCCTTCTGTTATCAGGTAGCGTCTGAATGCCATAATGAGATGATTCTTTATGACCTTGATAAACGCAGAGAATTAAAAAGAAAGATAGCAGAATTGACATGAAAAAAATCATGTTCTTTTCACAATTTGTAAATTTACTGAACTAATCCCTCAAAAAAAAATTTTTTTCTTGCAAAGTTCCAATTTAATATAATTATTTGAATATTTAAGCTGGTAACTTATCTCAAAGCGTTGTCAGTTGACTCTGTTATATGAATACTGATTTATGTCTTTGGGAAATGTTATTATACAACGCTATGGAAAGCCGGTATGGAGACAGGATAGCTTTTTTCTTGCTCTTTATCAAATTTTCAGCAATAATCAGTCTGTTATAAATTTATTCAAATGTTTTTATTCAAGGAATTATAAAGGAGTGGTTTATGAAACACATTAAGTCTTTCAATCTGGAGAAGTGGATCAGTAATCAGGTTCAGGTATGGGAGGGAGCAAAAAATGTACAGGAGAAGCCTGAAGAGATAAGGCCTTTTATCACTGTTTCCAGAGAATATGGATGCCGGGCTGCTTCAAAGGTAATCCTGCTTGCGGAAGAATTGAATAAACTGGAAGGAAATGACCTATGGCACGCTTATGATAAAACTCTTCTTGACAAAATTGTTGAAGACGAGGGAGTGAATCAGAGGCTTCTTGAAACTCTTGATACAAAAAGAAGAGAGGAAATGGTTGAACTGATGAGAAATGTTCTTACGGACTATCCTCCGCAGGTCGCAGCGTACAAGAAACTTATCAAAACCGTTAGAACTCTTGCCATTCAGGGAAGAAATGTCCTCGTTGGACGGGCCAGTGAGGTTATAACAAGAGATATGAAATACGGAATGCATATCAAGCTTATTGCTCCGCTTTCCTACAGGATTAAAACCGTTATGGAAACTCAGGGCATAAAGAGCAGGATGGATGCTGAGAAGATAGTAAAAGCCAAGGAACTTGAAAGGCATGAGTTTATGACGCAATACATACATTTTGATTCATATAATCCTACTAATTATGATCTCATTATCAATATTGATAAATTCGATGATAAAGACATTGTGCAGATGATTATATGCGGTTTGAAGGGCAGAGGTTATCTTCAGATCTGAAAAAAATAAAAACAGAAAAACAAAAGGCCGTTTCATTTAACTGTGAGCGGCCTTTTTTTATTGATCCGTCTGAGAATGCTCATCAAGAATACTCTTTGAGTATTAAAATTTTAAACAATTATGCTGGTGATAAAAACATTAATAAAAATGTATTGCCATCAAATCATGCAGGTTTTTCATTGTATCAAAATGAATATTGTTGAAGTAATCGGATCACAGCAATCCTCTGAAAGACCAACACAGGAGTCAGATATGAGATACGAAGGAAATATTTTCAGACCATTCAGTGAAGCGAACAGTTTTTTGCTTCAATGTACAATTGGATGTTCTCATAATAAGTGCACATTCTGCGGAATGTATAATGACAAAAAGTTCAGAAAAAGAAATCTTGATGAGATTAAAGAAGATATAAGAATGGCAAAGGAATATTATGGTGATATTGAAAAGGCTTTTCTGATTGATGGTGATGCAATTGAAATGGAAACTGATATTCTTCTTGAGATACTTAAGGAACTCTATTCTGTTTTTCCTTCTCTCCGGCATGTCGGTACATATGTTGGACCCGAAAGCACTCTGAAAAAAAGTATGTCAGAACTCACAGCTTTAAGGGCAGCAGGGCTTACTAAGGGTTATCTTGGTGTTGAAACCGGAGACGACAGACTCCTGAAGGAAGTGAACAAGGGCGTTGGAGCCGATGATATGCTGAAAGCAGGGCAGAATTTAATAAATGCCGGTATAAATCTTTCTTCTATGGTTCTTCTGGGCCTTGCAGGTAAGGGCGACAGGTCAATAGAACATGCTATTGCAACCGCCGAAATAACAAACAAAATGAAACCTCATTATCTTGCAGCCCTGACTGTAACCCCTGTTCCCGGAACGCCTTTATATAGACAGGTTCAGAAGGGAGAGTTTGAAGTTCTGGATGCTCTTGAAACACTGGAGGAAATGAAAATCATTTTTGAAAATATCACAATTGATAATCTCAGGTTTGTTGGTGTTCATGCATCAAATTATCTTCCAATCAACGGAACACTTCAGCGGGACAGGCAGGCAATGCTTGATAAAATTGACAGTGTTCTCAATGGCCGTGACAGGAGCGGGATGCGATCTGAAAATATGCGTGGGCTGTAATTATAAACAAATTAATATAACAGGGATTAATTTATTGATTTTTTTATATGAATGTTTATTTATGTTAAACAAATGTTTAAGAAAGTAAAAACAGGAGGAACAAATGAAATTTTCATTAATTCTTTGGGTTCTGGCTAACAAACTCAAGTCAAAGGTCAAACAGGATACATCATTCAAAGATCATGTCAAAGAACAGAATTTTACCCTGCTTATCAAAACAGAAGACGGCAAAAAGGCGAGAGCTTTTACATTTGCAAACGGTGAAGTTGTTTCAAAGAAAGGGGATCTGTCCGGTGCTGATGTATCACTTGTATGGTCAGATGCAAAAACAGCTGCTTCAACAATGACAAGTAAAGATCCAAATGCTTCAATGAATGCATTAAAAGACGGTAAACTTAAAATCGAAGGTGATGCCAATCTCGCTCTCTGGTTTACCGGCACAGTTAAAAAAATGAGCGAAGCCCCTGCACAATAATTATTGATTACTTCCGGGCCGTCTTTTAAGGACGGCCCTTTGATTTCCACTATCTCCTGCCCGCGGAATGCCATTATAATAAGAAATCCGAACACTCTTTCATCCTTAATTTCTATCATGTTTACAGGGGAATGTTGCTGGAAATCGGCAAAGTCGACTCCGGAATCTTCAATAGTAATTTTTTTTGTAGTAAAGCATAAGAATGAACTCTTGTTTCCCGCCCGCCGAAGGCGGGCGTGAAAACTTAATTTTCAGATGTAGCCAATATATAAAAATACAAAGCCTGAAAAATTATTTTCAAAAAAACCATCTGCCTGTTGACGATTTGCAATGTATACTTTATATTAACCTTGTGGTTAACAAAATTGACCAAAAGGTTAAACAAAAAATGAAAGAAACCGATGCAAAAGGACGAATACTGAAGGCAGCAAAAAGAGAATTTTCAAAAAAAGGATTCAAAGGCGCCAGGACTGCCCGTATTGCAGAGAAAGCCAGGGTCAATAAAGCACTTATTCATTATTATTACAAGAGCAAAGAAATGCTCTATATCGAGGTTCTTGAGAATATTTTTGGCAGAAAAAGTGACAGTTCAATTCCATATTTAAAACGTTCAACTGAACTGACTCCATCAGAAAAGATTTATCTTATACTTTATTTTATGAATTCATTTTATCTCAAGGTTTCTGATCCGGATATTATAAGAATTTTTTCATGGGAAATTGCACAGGGCGATAAATTCATGGTTAGATTTATTGATCAGTTTGTTATCCCAAGAAAAGAAACACTGGTGAAGGTTATTGAAGAAGGTATTGAAAATGGTGAATTTGATGCTGAAGACGCAAATCTTGCAGCTCTTGAGATATTCTATTTTATATTTTTGCACTTTGTAATAAAACAGCTCCTTGCTGTAAATGATGATTTTTATGCGAAACTATACAGGAATGCAAGTGATGAGGATTTTTTCAACTATACTGTTTCTCATGTGTTCAAGTCACTCAGCCCGAAAGGGGAGATGATTTCTGTTCCAGGGGTGAATGATGATATAATTGGCTTTGTTGATGATCTTCTGGGGCTTTATTCCGAGAGATATTCTGAAGGACTAGGTCTGGAGGTTATTCATCATTTTGAGGATTTTATTAATAATAAGTAACCAGTTGTCGAATTGAACAAATATTCGATCGATTATAACAAAAAAAAGAGGTAGAGTTTATGAAAAAAACAATTCCAGTTACATTCTTAATGGCAGTAGTCTTTTGTTTATCACCTGCATTCGCTGAAAGTTATACAGGTAAGCAGATCGCTCAGATGGTAAAGGATGCAAACCAGTCTGACAATGGTGTAGTTTCACGCGGAACAATAACCCTGCAAAATCTGAGAGGCGGAAAACCCGAAAGCAGAAAAATGATTCTCGTCAGTGTAACGAAAAATGATCTGAGGAGAGTTATTTTCAGGTTTACGGATTCAAGCTATAAGGGCACAACATTTCTCACTCTTGAAAGGCCTGGGTCAAGCGACAACCTTCAGTATCTTTATCTTAATTCAATAGGAAGTCCAAGACAGATTGAAAGTTCTGACAAAGAGAAAAAATTCGTTGATACTGACATGACATACGAAGATCTCGGAGGAGGTAAGATTTCAGATTTCACCTACAAGAGACTCGATGATAAAAAGTACTCAGGAAGAGACTGTTATGTGATAGAGAGGTATCCTGATCTTAAGAAAAGAAGAAACTCTCAGTATTCAAAACACTGGGTTATGATAGATAAAGAGACACTTGTACCTGTTGCAGTAAAATCATACAGCAGGGCCGGAAGGCTTGTGAAGACACTGAAAACAAAAAATCTCAAAACGATAAGAAAGGGCCTTTATTATCCTGAAATTATGACAGTTACGGATGTCCAGGAAAAACATCAAACAATAACAACTGTAAAATATGCAAAGGAAACTAAAATTCACGCAAGCAGGTTCAGAAAACAGAGCATGAACGGTGCCTGGGTTGAACAGTATTAAAAACAAAGTCCCTGCAGACAGGGGCATCTCAAGGAGAGAGTTATGAAAAGTCTAAAAAGATTAACAGCAGCATTGATTATGCTTTCACTCTTCTGCACAGTAAATCTCTATGCTCAGGTGAAAGTAGGCGGTGATCTTGAGGTCTATGGCGCTTCAGCATTCGAAAACGGTGACATGTACAGGAAGTTCATCAAGCTTGATCTTGACTTCAAGTATGCATTAAAGGATACATCTGTTGTAGCTATACTCAGAACAGAGAAGGATACCATAAGGCCAAATTCTGATAATTACTATGCAACGAGTGAGAGTCAGGTTCTGGATTATTATAGCAAAATTTCTGATCCTGCCAATGCATCAATTGAACTTGATAAACACAAAAATGACAACCAGAGAGTTTATCTCAGGGAAGGGTATATCAACCATACAGTATTCTTTGATTCAGGAATTGACAGCATCAATTTCAAGCTTGGTAAAATAATCTATACCTGGGGAAACTCAGATGAACTGAAACCTGTTGATATTATAAATCCACAGGATTATTCAATGTCTATTCTCAAAAA
>CAZEJW010000125.1:0-1125 GCA_964512685.1 uncultured Leptospirales bacterium
TACCTTCTTCCTGAAGGCAGCGGAGGCAGATCTGAAGGGAGTACAGGTTGTATTAAAGGCTGTTCAGATTATGTTAAAGACACAGCAGTTTGGTTTGATGATTGTACTGGTTCTGCTGAAGAGGGTGAAGTTTAATTTGAAGCTTGTGCTGATTCTTTTATTTCCATATCAGGTTTTCTCAGAAACCCTGAAGGCTTTAAGGGGAGAGGTTAAGTAAGCGCTTACAATAATCAGGCAGGAAAATGTATATCGAACCAGGAAAATCCGAATAATCAGCTTCTTATGTTTTTTTAACTGGATTTTGTTTAATACAGAAGTTAAGCATCTGGAGCACGGACATTCTTCAGTTTCGTTACTAAAAAACCCGCTCATTTTAAAGTGCACTCTTAATTTGCCATTCCGCTGGCCGCGTCTGCTGGATGTAGTGTTGTGAGGCGTCAGTTTTATCAATTCGCGTGTAACTGCTGTAAAGATATAGGTTTTACTTTCTTCCACTCGTTTGAAATGTTTTCTGCTCTCCATAATTCATAGTTCATTTGTAAGTTAATCCACAACTCAGGAGTAGTATCAAATGCTCTGGCAAGACGTAACGCCATATCAGGAGTAATGGAAGCTTTTTCATTTATTATTTTTGATAATGTTTTCCTGGAAACAGAAAGAATTGCAGCCATATCGGTTATTGTCATTGATAATGGCTTTAAATAATCTTCCAGAATAATTTTTCCCGGATGTGTAGGTTTTCGTTTTAATTTATTCATAATATAACTCCATTTTTAGTGATAATCAGCATAATCAACGATATATGCGTCACCTTCAATGAATTCAAAAAATACTCTCCAATTCCCTGATACTTTTACTGCATACTGGCCTTTCTTCTCTCCGCTTAATTTATGCAGATTTGATCCTGGATAATTCATATCCTTAACATCATTTGCAGCATTTAGCCTATCAAGAATTATTGCCAGTCGATCAGAATGCTCCGGCATTATTCCTTTCTTTTTTCCTGTATAAAAAAATTCTTCTAAACCTTTATGTTTGAAAGGTTTAATCATAAAATGATGTAACCATGCAGGTTACGAGTGTCAACAATTTATAAATTAATTTTAACTACCTTGACATATAGGG
>CAZEJW010000125.1:1225-13529 GCA_964512685.1 uncultured Leptospirales bacterium
AATCCAGGGTTAGATAAATTATGCAATCTCATCTTCATCTGAGTCATCAAAATCAGTTTCAAATTCAATTTCTTCATCAAGTTTTTCAATTTCCCGACTTCTTGTATATTCCTCTGCTAACATCGTTTTAACAAATTCAGCAGAAGGTTCTAGTTTGTATACAAGTTCTTCGACCTCATCAATGGTTAGAGAGAAATACTCTCGACGCAAATTAATTTTGTTTAGTCTTTTTTGGTGTAAATGCCGATGTAGATTATTTTCTAATGCAGGGGCATCATTGGAAAAAATGAGACTATGTACATCAAATTTAAAAGGAACTGAAGCATCTCCAAGTTCATTTACTCGATCCATTGGTTCCAGTCTTCTTGTCATACCAATTTTGAATACATTTTCACCAAATGATCCTAAATTGCTGATAATGTAGACATATCCTGCTTTTCCATTTTGCAGTCTCAAAATACCTTCTTTTTTTTCTTCTACCATATCAAGCTGACCATTAATATCATCAATTCGCTCTATCAATTGTTGTCTTTTTTCATCATCTTCAATCGTATTTAATTGAACTCTTAAACTATTAATCTCATTTTTATACTTCAATTCTTCTTCTTCAATTTTCTTTTTTTCTTCTGCTAATCTTTTTTTCTCTTCAGCTTCTTGTTTCATTTGCTGACGTAGTATTTTTTGTTCTTCTTTAATTCGTTCTTTTTTTACATAGTATTCATATTCTATCTCTACAGCTTGATTGTATAAGAATGATATTTCACCAATAAATTTTTTAATTGTTGGTGCGATATTTTTATTCCCTGCAGAGGCTATTTTTTCATATTTTTCGCAGATATCATTAACTGATTTAATGACTTTTTCTTTATTGCTATATTTTAGAGAAACCATTACATTTTGTAATTCTGCTTCAAGACCAATTATCATTAACTGATATATTGTTAAATTTGCTTTTGTTGTATAACGATCTTGATATGTCTTTAATGTTTCTTTTATCACACTTGAATTTTGAGTAAATCTTTTTCTCAATTCTCTAACATCTAAAGAATGAAAATGAAGCTTTATTGTTGGTTCAAGAAGTAAATTTATTTCATCAATTTCTTTCTCACTTTCTATTATACTTGTATCATCAAAACTATCTAAATTCTTTAATCCTTTTCTCAGACTTTTCAATTTTGTTTGGATCTTCAACAATCTCCGTGCTGCACTATCTAAAGATGTCTCTTCGGCTTTACGTTTTTCCTCAAATTCTTCAAAAAGACTTCTTTTTAATTCGACATCATTACTTATACTTTGAAATTCCGATTCTTTCTCAGCAATTTTCAAAGAAATTTCATTCATAGCTTCTTCTTTAGCTTTTTTCTTCATCTCATGAAATAATTCATCATAATTGGATTTTAACTTTGTAAATTGATTTGTTACATCATTTAAGTTATTTGTAGTCAGCTGAATTTTATGAATTAATTCTTTTTCCTGTTCTTCAAGACCAATAATTCGAGAACAATCATCACAATGTCCATTGGAATCGATTTTTTGAAAAAATTTCCTTTTACCGCATCTCTTGCATCTTCCCATTTTTCTCCTCACCCTATTTATTGTTATTTACAGATAAACTACTCTACTATTTTTGCTAAAAACAGATCGGATAAAACATCACAAAGATAGATTACATTTTTTAATCGGCCTAACATCTTATCAATCTCCATCCCACAATATCGGCAACATTTCCACTCAAACAGAATCCCATTTAATCAGAAAATAATGTTCAAGAAAATGATGGGACTATATTTTTGTTTCAATCCCTCTCTCATAACAACTCTTCAACAGCTTTAACTATAGTCACTGATTCCGAGTCCATTTTTGAAAAAGCAAACCACTTTTTTCCCAGGTCTTTCAGGGAAGCGCCGAAATGATACAAATCAGTCTCATCGATAATCAAGAACCTGTCATGGGATATCTTAAACTCTCTGATCTCAAGAGGTGGATACTGTTCATTGAATTTTTTTTTATCAGTTTCAAGTTGCCTTGAAATATTTTTTGTTAGGAGAGTAACAGGAACAGATTTTTCCCTTTTAGTGAAAAGCGACAAAACTGAATCATCAATGTAATTATCGATAAGTACTATAGATTTTTTTGCCGATCTTATCAGGTCAGAAACAAACTGCCATGCATCAAATACCTGACCATCGTAGAATATCCCCTGTTTCGGCAAGATTGATTTGTCTTCAATGGCAGTAAAGACTCTGTTGATTTTTTTATCAGTCTCTATCTGCCTGAGTTCAAGTGTTTCAAGACGTTGGAAAACCTGTGCGTTTGCCAAAAGAAAACGACGCATTGAGACAAAAGCATTCATAATCTGAATACTGACATTTATTGCAGTCTCACTTCGAAGAACAGCTGAAAGCATTGCAACACCCTGTTCAGTAAAGGCATAGGGCATATATTTTCGATGTTTGCCGCGTCCATTTTCTAAGGTCGCAAATTGCGACCTTAAAAAATTATTATCATTGAAAGACACATATTGTGATTTTAACTCATCCATTTCAATGCTGGTTAACTGAAACATAAATTCTTCAGGGAAACGCTCAATATTTCTTTTAACCTGTTCATTAAGGCGTTTTGTTTCAACACCATATATATCTGAAAGATCAGTATCAAGCATAACATGCTTGTCCCGAAGTGTATAAATGCGCTTTTGAATTTCATTTGATGTAATAAAATCTTTGTTACTCATTATTTCACCATGATCAGGATAAAAAATTTACATAACGCTTAAAAAATTTCAACATTAATTTGAATAACAAATAAATTAAAACAGTAATTTAGCGGATTTTGGAATTATTGAAAAAATGTGTATGCGTGAGATGTTAACATCATTTTATTGCAGAGACACGATGCATAAAGTCTCTACACAGAAATTGCAGTCTTTTCAGGTGGTTCTATTTCAATGCAGGGAATTCTTTAAATTGCAATATCCATCCCTTATTGTCTGAACACGATCATGGGATGACATGAAAGACATCACAGGTAACTTAAGCCGGGCGGAATCCTGTCAGGAATCTCATGGAAAGATTTTAATAAATATACTGTATGAGATACCAGCATTCCACTCCGATATAATCGGGGTTACAGCCGGAATGACAGGCAAAAAGCAGTTTATAAGATTTGTTTTCAGTTATGGTGCACAGAGCAACATGCTTAACTAAAACTGTGAATAATTTTATTATTATCTCTTACATCTCTCCTGCTATCTCCATATCTCCTTTCTCTTTATTCAATAAAATGTAAAAAAAATCCCCTGCAGCCAATGGCTGCAGGGGATCTCTCATTTTCATTTATTATTATCTTCAGCTACTTCTTTTTTACCGCTATGTAAAGACACACTGAAGCGCCTCCCCACGTTACAGCAAGTCCGAATACCATCATTGCTATTGCTGCTGTTGTCATATCATCCCCCTTTAAAAATCCTCTATTTCCTGCTCGCCTTCGAGATGAACAGGATGTCCCTTGAGTCTCTGGAAAAGGAAAGCACAGAAAATCACAGCAACCATAACAAGCCAGCCGCAGATGATAATTGCTTTAAGCGGGTATCCGCCATAAGTTTTCTGAATATTACCAACAAAGTTGGCTACTGCCATGCTGCCAAGAACTACCGGAGTAAGGTATTTAATACATATATGCCACCAGTAACCTACACGGAAATCCGAAAGGGGATTGATGTGGTTCTTTACCACATCAAGCCTGAATACCCAGCTCAAAAGCAATACCTCTATGAGCGCACCAAAGAGAATACCAAATGCATTGATAAAGTTATCTACTATATCGAGAATATAGAGACCTGCACCTGTTACATAAACAAAACTCACAAAAAAACCAAAAACACAGAGTATTGTAGCCACCTTCTTTCTGGATGCTCCGAATTTATCCATACATGCTGCTGTAATGGTTTCAGTAATGGATATTTCTGATGAAAGGCCTGCAATCGTCAGAGAGAGAAAGAAAACAATTCCAAAGAGCTGAGGTGCAGGAAGATAACTTATGGCCTTTGGTATTGTAATAAAAGCAAGACCAACACCTGAGCTAACAACCTTATCAACCGTTGTGGCTTCCGCATGCGCCATGTGACCAAGTATAGAGAATACCATAATACCCGCTATCATACTGAATCCGCAGTTGAGAAGACCTGTCATGAATCCGTTATTCACAATGTCTGTCTTCTTTGGCAGGTAACTGGCATAAGTAATCATAATACCAAAGCCAACGCTCATTGAATAGAATATCTGACCATATGCGGCAGACCAGACCTTGTAGTCCATAATCCTGGTAAAGTCAGGATTAAAAAGCCAGTTAAGGCCTTCTGATGCTCCCTCCATCGTCAGGGTCTTTGCGGTGAGAAGAAGAACAAGTACTATAAGAGTTGGCATGAATATCTTGTTCGCAAGCTCGATTCCCTTTTTTACCCCGGTAAAAAGAACAAACCATGTAATGAGCCATGCGCAGGCAAGGGCGGCAAGAACATGAACCTGAAATCCTCCAAGCTCAAGAGGCCCTTTTGTAATATGAAGAAAGCTGTCATAGAAATAGGCCTTTGGGTCTGCTGCATAGCCCTGTGTAACGGATATAAATACATAGGATATTGTCCAGGCCAGAATAACCACGTAGTATGTGGAGATCACAAATGCCACCAGGATCTGCCACCATCCGAGCCACTCCCATTTTTCCATATTCGGATACTTTTTTGTTATTCTTGCAAAAACAGAAGGAGCACCGCCCTTCATTTTATGACCAAGCCCGAATTCCAGAATAAGAATTGGAATACCGGCAGTAAGCATTGCAAAGAAGTAGGGAATTAAAAATGCACCTCCCCCATTATCGTATGCCTGATAGGGGAATCGCCAGATATTGCCCAGACCAATGGCCGATCCTACTGCGGCCATGATAAATCCAAATCTGGTTCCCCACTGTTCACGTTTTACCATGGGATAACCTCTCAATTATAATAATTCGCAACTGCCCTGCAGTTACCATATTTCAATGAGCAGTATAACAGAAAAGAATACAATCATCATCCTCAGGGTTAGATGACAAAAACTGTATTCTTATTGCTATTTGCTTTTTAATTCTGGTTAACCTCACCAGATCATGTCAAGAGTAAGAATTAAAAACAAAAAAAATGTTGGGGATATTATAGCGCAGAGAGAAAAGAACAGCAAGCTATAAAAGCTGGGGCAGGATGCTGCTCCCTTTAACAGAAAGCAGCACTTCCATTATTTAATCATTTTTGCCGAATGAACGCTCAAAGAGATCCTTTATGGCACTGGCTCCCTCATCTGAAAGATTTCGGGTTCCTGTTCCGCAGAATGTCTTTTCGGAAATTACAGGTGAATCCTCTACCCAGTCATTGTCCTTCCAGGTAAACCACTTGTTTTTATCCTGATCAAACACACTCAGTTTCCTGTTAAACAGCCTGGCGAGTTCAACTCCCCAGCCGGTTCCGCCCTTTACTGTACCGTCTTCCTGAATCCAGCCGACTGCAAAAACCTGAAGACCATTGTTTACCATGTGAAAAATCGACTGTATGACAGCACGAATTTTATCAACATGGTGATACCTTCGTCCAAGCCTGGTGGAGACAATCTCCATACTGACATCGCCCTTTGCAAGTTCATCCGCACTCAGTTCCACTGAATTCTTTGTTCTTTCCATCTGATGGCCTTTAAAGGAATAGTTCACTTCCCCGGTACCCCATTTTTCAGCCTGCCTGCCAAACTCACTCTCAGCTCCGCGGTGGCCTCCGCTGTACAGTTTAAACGCTGATGTATCCTTCATAAAAATTCTCCTGTTTAGTAATTAAATTGCAAAATTTGTCTTCAGAAAGACAGTAAATAGGTAATAGAGATAAATGGGAAAAAAACGAAAAATACTGACAGGCTGATCCTGTCAATGTTAAATTATCATTCATCAAAACAATAATGTCAAGAGTGGGATTTCACTGACAGGAAGAAGGTCTGGCCCTAAACATTTCTGAGCCTGTTGATCTTTCCAATTTCACCTGAGACAACAATGGAATCATTGTATGAGAATTCGTAATCAGCACTTGGCATGGATTTTATTTTAGGACCATCTTCAGTATTGCTTCTTATAAGAAGGATATCAACACCGTACACTGCCCTGATATCGAGTTCTTTGATGGATTTACCCATGAATGACCTCGGCACCGGAATCTCTGTCATTGAATATCCTTCCATAAAATGTACATTGGTGTCTATGTTCTTCATGGTGATTTTGCTTGCATATGACGACACAATGTCGCGCCTTTTTATTTCAACAGAATATGCATCCAGTACATCCCTCCTCCATATCATGCCAAGAAGTTTGTCTGAACGTTTTGGGTCTACAACAGGCATTCCATCGATCCCCATTTCAGAGAGTTTATCAAGAACGGTCTGACAGTTGTCAAGGGTTGTTACAGTCTGCACATCGTGATTTGAAATATCCTTTGCGATGAGAAGATCCCTGAGGATCTCTTTTTCAAAGAGATGTTCCTTTATATCATTCATGGATATAATTCCAGTAAGACGGCTTTTTTTATCAACAACCGGGAAATAAGAGTTCTTTCCTGAGATAACCCGGTTTGTCACTGTGTCAAAGTTGTCTGTCTCGTTAATAACCTCGATCTGATCGGTAAACACATCCTTTACAAAGATCGACTTCATTACATTTATCTCTGCACCGTCTTTGAGCTGAATCTTTCTTTTAACAAGCTTCAGGGTATATATGGATTCACGCGAAAATTTTGTCGCGATAATGGTACTGATTATGCACGTAATCATGAGCGGCAGAATGATCCTGTAATCATTAGTGAGCTCGAAGACCATTATTATGGCAGTGATGGGCGCATAAGTGGTCGATGACACAAGGCCGCCCATTGCAACCAGGGCATAAGCGCCCGGAGAGGCTTCAGGAAAAAATATGTGAACCACTCCGCCGAAAAAAACACCTGTCATTGCCCCAAGAAAGAGTGAAGGCGCGAATATACCACCTGAGCCGCCCGAGCCCAGGGTAACTGACGTGGCAAAAATCTTTATAAGAACGAGAACGAACGGCATATACCAGATAAAGCTGCTATCCCATACCGGCTTGTTGTTAAGAGCATTTGTAATGGATTCATAACCTATACCCATTACCTGGGGGAAAGCAATTGCAGTCACTCCGACTATAAGACCGCCGATAACCGGTTTGAGGTATTCGGGAAACCTGAACTTTTCATCAAAGAATTCTTCTGAAAAATACAGAACTTTTATAAAAACAAAACCAACAACCGCGCATAACACCGCAAGCAGAGCATAGAGAGCAAGCTCGTAGGGACTTCCCATATGATATTCAGGAACGATAAAGGCGGCAAAATTGCCTTCAAAGTGATGTGATATAACGGTCGCCATTACAGAGGAAATCACAATGGGTGAAAACTGAAGAAAGGCAAAATCCTGAAGGATAATTTCGACCGCGAAGAGGGCGCCTGCAATAGGGGCATTGAAGGCCGCCGCAATACCTGCTGCTGCTCCGCATCCCACGAATGTCTTCATCCTTCGGTTTGAGACCCTGAAAAACTGACCCACTGTAGAACCGATACTCGATCCGATCTGAACTATCGGGCCTTCTCTTCCGACAGATCCGCCTGTACCGATTGTAATCGCTGATGTGACTGCCTTGACAATCGCTACCCTGGGGCGGATAACACCACCACGGAGAATTATCGACTGCATAACCTCCGGCACGCCATGGCCCTTTGCCTCACGCGCGAAAAAGTGAATCATCGGGCCTACAATCACTCCGCCAAGAGCCGGCACGAGTATTTTAACATACCAGGGGGATGCAATGATATTTGAAAGAAGCGACTCCTGCCCCTGAAAGGCCAGGCCGGAGATCCCGTTAATCATGGTTCTTATCAGAATCGCGCCAAAACCCGCCAGCGCTCCTATAATAAGAGCCATAACAACCATAAAGGTATGCTCTGTCATTTTGGCCCTTTCAATAAGGACCGAGGTATTGTGCGACAATGAAACGAAAAAAGGCTTTATAAAATTCTTCATAATTTTTCTTTATTTCAGTTTATCATCAGGTTTAACTGACCTCCCCAAAAGGAGAATGGCAATCAGGGCTATTATACAGGTCAATCCTGATTATGTTGTCAATAATAATTGCCCATTTAAAATGTTTTTTGATTTTAATCTGTCATTCCGCTTTTACCCGGCAACAATCCGACATGTACCCACAGGTCCCGGAAGAGAATGATACAGCCATATATTGAATTTCACCTGTTGAGACAGTTTGACATCAATTAATTATTGACATATACTCTTTGCAGCAAAGATTAGTTACTATATATGTAAACACTAAACAAAATAATTCAACCCGCATTTACTGGAGTTTAAAATGTCCCCTGTAATATCTTACATAAAAAATGAATTTATAAAGCAACTGGATGCAACCGACAAATTCAATGCCATTGAAGAACTCACCAGAGTTTTCACTGAAAGCAGAATATGCTCTGACATAAATGTTCTTATTCAGGCGCTCAAGGAAAGAGAAGAAATTATGAGTACCGGAATAGGATTTGGCATTGCTATTCCGCACGCAAAAATCAACGCTGTTTCGGAAATGGCCTTTGCAATCGGCATATCAAGAACCGGCATAGATTTTGACTCAATGGACGGAGAACCGGTTCATCTCATTATTCTGGTTGCAGCCGGAGAAAAACAGCACAAGGAATACCTGAGGCTCATGTCGAGTATAATGGCAATCCTGAAAGTTGATGAAGTAAAAGAGAGAATCATCAAAGCTGAATCAAATGACGCGATTCTGGATATTTTCAAAGAATACGATAAAAAATGACAATAGATTATTTACGAGGTTTATAATGCAGGAAAGAGAATATAAGTTTTCAGATATTGAATTAAAGTGGCAGAAAGAATGGACTGACACAAAAATTTTCGAGACAAGAAGAAACGATCGCGACAAATACTATGTGCTCGAGATGTTCCCCTATCCATCCGGGAGACTGCACATGGGGCACGTTAGAAACTATACTATCGGTGATATCATAGCCCGTTTCAAAAGAATGCAGGGCTTCAATGTAATGCACCCTATGGGCTGGGATTCATTCGGCCTTCCGGCAGAGAATGCCGCCATAAACAACAATATTCCACCACGAAAATGGACATCCGAAAACATCGAATACATGAAGATGCAGCTGTCAAGAATCGGATGCTCATATGACTGGACAAGGGAATTTGCCACGTACGAAGAATCATACTACAAATGGAACCAGTGGCTCTTTATTAAAATGTATGAAAAGGGCCTTGCATACAAGAAAAAAGCTTCTGTTAACTGGTGCCCTGAGTGTCAGACTGTTCTTGCCAATGAACAGGCCGAGAATGGTGTATGCTGGCGCTGCGACAGCGAGGTCGTTCAGAAAGAACTCGAACAGTGGTTCTTTAAAATTACGGATTATGCGGATGAGCTTCTCGAAGGTCACAATACCCTCAAAGACGGATGGCCCGAGCAGGTCATAACAATGCAGAAAAACTGGATTGGAAGATCAACCGGTCTCATGATAAACTTCAAACTCGAGAACGGTGAAGACTTCCCAATATACACAACAAGGCCTGACACTGTGTACGGCGTTACCTTTATGGTAATTGCACCCGAGCACCCTTTTCTCGATACAATCGAAAACGATGAGGTAAAACAGTTTATCACAAGGATCAAGAAACAGTCTCTAACAGACAGACTGTCAGACGAAAAGGGCAAGGAAGGAATCGACACAGGAGTAAAAATAATCAATCCTTTCACCGGAGACAGGGTTCCGCTCTATGTAGGAAATTTCGTTCTCATGGACTACGGAACAGGAGCAATCATGAGTGTTCCTGCTCATGATTCAAGGGACTTCGCTTTTGCAAAAAAATACAATATTCCAATAAAGGTCGTTATTGAAAATCCTGATGAGCCTCTCAATGTTAGTGACATGACTGACGCATTCACTGATGACGGAACAAATATCAACTCCGGAGATTTCAGCGGTCTCCCAAACCGTGAGGCAATAGAAAAAATTGCAGACTACGCGGAAAAGGAAGGATTCGGTAAAAAGGAAACCAACTACCGTCTCAGGGACTGGCTGCTTTCAAGGCAGAGATACTGGGGATGCCCGATACCAATGATCTACTGTGACAAATGCGGAATCGTTCCGGAGAAAGTTGAAAACCTGCCGGTTGTTCTCCCTGTTGATGTGGACTTCCATGGAGACTCGAAATCACCTCTCGGTTCAATGCCCGAGTTCACTGATGCAGTATGTCCTGTATGCGGGGGAAAGGCAAGAAGAGAAACAGACACAATGGATACATTCGTGGATTCATCATGGTATTATGCGAAATTTACATCTCCCGGATCTGAAAAAATATTCGATGATGAGGCTGTAAACTACTGGATGCCTGTTGACCAGTACATCGGAGGCATAGAGCACGCGTGTATGCATCTTCTTTACGCCCGTTTCTTCTGCATGGTCATGAACGACCTTGGCGTAATTGATTTCAGGGAACCCTTTACCAATCTTCTCACACAGGGAATGGTAATAAAAGACGGCTCAAAGATGAGCAAGTCAAAGGGTAATGTTGTTGACCCTGATGCAATAATAGAAAAATACGGAGCAGACACAGTTCGTCTGTTCATGCTCTTTGCAGCTCCGCCGCACAAAGACCTTGACTGGTCTGACAAGGGAGTTGAGGGAAGCTTCAGGTTCGTTAACAGGATATGGCGCTTTGTAACAAAATACACTGATCATTACACTCCAGGGCTTTCATGTGAGGGCATCAGCCTCAATGATTCACTTCAAAAGGCAAGGATCGAGCTCCACAGGACTGTAAAGATAGTAACCTCTGATATAAACGACAGAATGCAGTTCAACACCGCCATTGCAAGAATGATGGAGCTTACCAATGTTCTTTACCAGCTAGATGAGAATGATCTTGATACACAGGAAGGAAAGGCTTTCATCAGCGAAACCCTGTCAAAGATGATTCCAATGCTCTCTCCTTTTATTCCTCATGCGGCTGATGAGCTCTGGCAAATTATGGGACATGATAATGTTCTTGCTGATCATCCATGGCCGGAGTATATTGAAGATCTCACAAAAAGGAATGACATGCAGATAGTCTTTCAGATAAACGGCAAGATAAAAGACAAGGCAATTGTTCCTTCTGATACTTCAAAGGAAGAAATGGAAAAAATGGCCCTTGCCAATGAAAAGATGAAAAGCCAGATGGAAGGGAAGGAAATAAAGAAGGTAATAGTTGTTCCCGGGAAACTGGTAAATATAGTAGTAAAATAAATCCAGGAGGCAGGTATGGAACTCAAGGACACAATTGAAAAAAGAACATCAGTAAGGAAGTTCACGGATTATGAAGTTACAGACAGGGAACTCATGGAACTCATGGAGGCAGCCCGCCTTGCGCCTTCATGGGCAAACACACAGGTATGTGAATACATAATTGTAAGAGACAAAGACCTTATTGAAAAACTGACAGATACATACTCAGAGACCAATCCTGCCAGAAAGGGTTCTGCTTCCTGTTCTGCAATAATAGTCGCCTGCGCCAAAAAAGATGTATCAGGGTGCAAAAACGGGGAGCAGAGAACAGTCTATAATGAATGGTTCATGTTCGACCTTGGGCTTGCTGTGCAGAACATATCACTCAGAGCACATGACCTTGGACTTGGAACAGTTATAGTGGGCTCAATGGATCATGAAGCAGCAGCAAAGCTTCTTAATGTTCCTTCTGATTATGCCCTGGTTGCAGCAATTCCTGTTGGCAAACCACTCGACCCTGACAAGAGCGGCCCAAATAAAAAAGAAATCGAAAAATTCGTTTATAAAGATTCATTTGGAAAGAAATTTTGATACAGAAAAAGGAGGGCTTAAAACCCTCCTTTTTTATTCTTCTGTCTTAAACTCCATCAAAAACCTTTCTGCTTTCACTACCTTTGTCATAACCTTCGGGTACGCAAATTACTTCTTGTATCCCGTGTATTTTCGTGTTATCATATGTAATAAAAATTCAGGGTTTATTACTGAACTTTATTACAAATGAAAAAACTCTATTATCTTCTCCGCCAAAGATGTCTGGGATAATAAACTTCTTTCATTTGCACTAAAAGATATTTTCACGAACAAATACTGAATAAAAATTCAGAAAGAGGTGCAACATGAGCAGCCAGGCAAAAACAAAAAAACAACTGGTAAGGGATT
>CAZEJW010000126.1:0-13461 GCA_964512685.1 uncultured Leptospirales bacterium
TGAAATTCATAGCTGATCTTCACATACACTCGAAATATTCCCGTGCTACTTCAAAGTCCCTTACGCCAGAATCTCTTTCCCTTTGGGGACAGAAAAAAGGAATCAAGGTATAGACTTCCAGAAAGGCCCCTATTATCGATGCCCTGTAATTCATTATCTGAAAACCAATACTCTGGTTACATTTTGCTGTATCCTTTATTCCAACCCCGTCATCTTTTACTGAAAGGGTAACCCAGTCATTGTCATAAAGAAGATTTATATCAATATTTTTTGCCTTTCCATGCTTGACTGAATTGAGTGTTGACTCATGAATAATGAAATACAGGTTATTGCCAATGATCTCATTATCAATTGTCAGATTACTGTCATAATTCCAGGAGCATGCGACATTGTATATTTCCCTTATTGACTTGACCTCATTCTCTACAGCGCTGAAAAAATCATTGAACTTTGAAGATACCGGGTTGATTCCCTTTGTTACACTTTCGGTAACGGTTATCGTGCTGTTGATCAGCTCCTTCATTCTTTTGATATTATCAGTTACATTATGCCCTTCCATGTTGTCATCAGATCCAATATCATCCGCCATGCGGGAGAGATCAATAAGGGTGTGAAGAACATTGTCATGCAGATTACGGGCAAGATCCCTTCTCTCTCTGTCGCATACATCTATTATTTCGCGCTGAAGTCTCTTTATATCCGTTATATCAAGGAATGAGGCTATACTCTCTTTAGTGCCAGGAATCATTCCTGTTGTAACAAATATATTCTTTATGCTGCCGTTCCTGTTCTGAAGATTGTACTCATAATTTCTTGGAGCCAGTTCAGGATTTTCTCTCCTGAGCCTGTGATAATTCTGTATTTTGGGGACATCTTCCTCCACGACAAAATCCTTGCCTGTCATTTTGCCGACAATCTCTTCACGGTTGTATCCTGAAAGATTCTCGAACTCACGGTTAACCTCTGTAATAATCGCGTCCTCAGATATAATGATCGAGCCGGTTCCTGTGTTTTCAAAAACAGTTCTGTATCTTTCTTCTGAAAGCTTTAACTGCTTTTCCCTCTCCTTGCGCTCTGTTATATTTCTTGCAATAATTGAAGCTGCCGCTATGACCCCTTCGGAATTATTAAGAGGTGAGACAGTGAGCGCGACATCGATTCTTTCTTCGTCCTTTGTCATCCTCACTGTCTCATAATTTATTACATGCTGACCTGAGGTTATCCTGTCAAGTATCAGCGAAAAATCATTTGGCATGTCCGTGAAATTCAGTTTTGAAATATTACTGCCAATCATATCATCACTGGCGTATCCGAACATTTTAACTGCACCACGGTTCCAGCTTGTTACAACTCCGTCAAGAGAGCATCCAATAATTGCATCATTGGAATATTCAATTATCGCCAAAAGCCTGGAATGGGTTTCCTCATGCCGTATTCTCTGGACGACATTCCACATTGCCTCAACCAGTATTGCTGAGATATAAATATCTTCTTTAGTATAATCCTCACGCTTGTTGCCAAGTCCTATTACGAGCTCGATTTTGTCGCCATTGAAAACAGGAATATTCATCTGTCTGAATACTGTATTTTTGTAAAGAAAGCCAATTGTCTGATTTCTGTCTGTTGGGAAATCATTACACATAATAGCTTTTCTGTATTCAACAGTGGCCTTGAGAAAAACAGTATCATTAACAGGATAATTTCTGTACTCTTCAGGGGAGAACCTGGGTTCCTTGTCTGACGGAGGGGTGAACACTATTGAATCCTGAATATATTGCTCGTCAGGTGAAAGATATACAATATAGCCTGCCTCACTCCTGGTAAGTCTCATTGCCTCAACAAGAACGAACTTGCTGTCTTCGAGCAAAGACCCGCTTCTTCCGGAATATATTTTTTCAAGATCCTCGAGGATTTCAACTTCCACGGGTTCAATATTGTAATTCTCTAAGTTCTCAGTCATGGTATCCACCTGGTAAGATATTGGGGAACTCAGAAGATCATTCCCCGTTAACAAAAAGACCCGATGAAACCAGGAGTTTTCATTCGAATCGATGAAACTGCTGATTTATGCAGGATAAATATAAAAAAAATACTATACCACAGGAATAATTTTACTTCAACAATTTAACTCCTCCCCGGAATATCCTTAATCTGTCAACAGCATTTGCTTTTCATGACATAATAGATGGAATAAAAAAGCAGGTTATCTTCTTTTTCCTCCATTGACGCCATGATTTAAGCAAATACATCCCTCTGTGGAGCCAGTCTTAAAAGATCTCAGATTATTTACTGTGGGGATATTTTCCCACAGGATTATCAGACTATTCACCTATTTCACCCACAGCATCTTTTTACTATTTATAATACAGAAAATGAAACAGCTCTCACAAAACAGGCTCAGCAACCTGAAACAGGATGAGATCTGGCATTTACAGAAATAATCGAACAAGGGGTATTAAAATGACAGAAAAACCAAAAGACCCGAAAAAGATCGAAGCTGCCGGCATGATGAAGAGTATCATGAAGGATTATTTTCTCGATATTGATGAAGCATCCAAAAGCGGTTCAGACAAAATTGCATGGTGTACCAGTGTTGGACCGGCTGAACTCTTACAGGGGATGGGATTCAAGGTATACTTCCCTGAAAACCACGGAGCAATGCTTGGTTCTACAAGAATTGCAACTGATGTTATTCCTGAAGCCAATGCTCTTGGTTTCTCACCGGATATATGTTCATACCTTACATCTGACATAGGATCATATTTAACAGGCAATACTCCGCTCAAGAAAGCTTATGGAATGGAGATTCCTGATCCTGACGTTCTCATCTACAATACCAATCAGTGCCGCGACGTAAAAGACTGGTTTGCATGGTATGCACGAAGACTGAACACCCCTCTTGCCGGGGTATACACCCACAGGAATATCGGACAGATAAAAGACTATGAGCTCGTTGATATTGCAAAACAGTTCGAAGATCTTATTCCTGTTCTTGAAGAAGTTTCAGGAAATAAATTCGATATGGACAGGTTCAAAGAGGCAGTCAAGTACAGCCGTCAGTGTTCCGAACTCTGGAAAAAATGCCTGAGAACCGCTACCGAACTTCCGACTCCATGGACATTCTTTGACCATACAATTCACATGGGACCGGCAGTTGTACTGAGAGGCACAAAGGTAGCTGTAACATATTATGAAACACTTCTTGCAGAGCTTGAAGAAAAAGTGGCAAACAAGGTTTCTGCTCTTGATAATGAGAAGTACAGAATCTACTGGGACGGAATGCCAATATGGGGAAAACTGAGACCTCTTTCACAACTGTTTCAGTCTCTTGATACAGCCATAGTTGCCTCTACATACTGCAACAGCTGGATATTCACACAACTTGATGAGAATGATCCTTTTATAAGTATGGCAAGAGCCTATACTGAGCTTTTCATTGCAAGAGATGATGACTACAAGGAAAGCTATATCAAGGATATTTTTGACGCCTATAAGTTTGACGGGATTATCTTCCATGACGCAAAGACCTGTCCAAACAATTCAAACAACAGGTACAACATGCCTGAAAGACTCAAGGAAAAACTGAATGTTCCGACTCTTACGATCAACGGTGACCTCAATGACCTCAGGCTTTACAGTGAGCAGCAGAGCGTGACCAATATCGAAGCGTTTATCGAACAACTTGGAGAGGCTTCAAAATGAAAAAGAGCTGCTATACAGGCATTGATGTAGGTTCATCCTTCACAAAGGTAGTAATAATGAACCGGGAAAAGGAAATCATTGGATACAGTCTCGAGAGATCGGGTGTTGACTTTGAAATATCATCAAATCAATGCCTTGATAAAGCTCTTGAAATGGCTGGCTGCGGCAGGGACGATATGGCCGCAGCCATATCAACCGGATACGGCAGAAAAAATGTCAAATTCAGAAGCGATACAAAAACAGAAATAGGATGCCATGCAAAAGGATGCTATTACTATTTCCCTGAGGCCATAACAATAATCGATATTGGCGGACAGGACAACAAGATAATCAAACTCAATAAAGAAGGACAGCGCCTGGACTTCAAGATGAACAGAAAATGCGCAGCCGGAACAGGTGCATTCCTTGAAGAGATGTCTCTCAGGCTCAACATACCGCTGGATGATTTTAATGATCTTGCAATGAAGTCGGCCGAGTCAGTAAAAATAAACAGCTTTTGTACGGTGTTTGCCGGAACAGAAGTACTGGAACACATCAGGGCAGGAAAAAAAGTTCAGGATATCATCAAGGGACTCTTTTTCTCGGTAATCAAAAGAGTGGTGGAGATGGATTCCATAAGCGGAAGAGCTGTTGCAACCGGTGGAGTTGTCGCAAACAATCCGTATATAGTAAATCTCGCAACTGAGATAACAGGCAAGGACTACTCCGTTCCTGAACATCCTCAGCTTACAGGCGCAATAGGAGCGGCACTCTTTGCAATAGATTACGCTCATGATAAGGACAATGAAACTGGAAAGGAATAATCCGATTCAGAGGAGAAAGACATGAATACCGGCAAATGGATACATGCAGGAAAGATACTCGAAATGAACGCTGTCAACTGTCCTGAAAGAACAGGATGGATCGATCTGAACACTGAGTATACATTTTACGAATGGAACAAAAGAGCATGCAGGCTTGCAAATGGCCTCGAATCTCACGGTGTTCTGAAAGGTGACCGTTTTGCCGTTATTTCATATAACAGGGGCGAATGGATGGATATCTACGCCGGTGCTGCAAAAGGCGGACAGATTACAGTACCAATAATGTTCAGGCATACACCTCACAATATAGAGTATATTATAAATCACTCAGGCTCAAAAGCCATATTCGTTGAAGCCCCCCTGGTGGAAAGAATTGACAGCATAAGAAGTGAGCTTTCGATTCCGGAAAACAACTATATCTACATTGGCAGCGGCCCCGCACCGCAAGGATACATCGAATACGAAGAATGGCTTCTGAGATTCTCAGACGAAGAACCTGAAGCCGCTGTCTCTGTAGATGACGTATGGAATATCATGTACACATCAGGCACAACAGGAACCCCGAAGGGCGTTGTGAGGACCCATGAAAGTTACATGGCTCAATACATGCTCGATATTGCAAACATGGGTGTGCTGCCATCTGACCGATGTCTTCTTGTTATGCCTATGTGTCATGTAAATTCAATATATTATTCGTTTCCGTACACCTTTGTTTCAGCCCCGGTTATGATATACAACATGAAAAGCTTTGACCCGGAACACATGCTGAAAACAATTGAAAAGTATCAGATAACATTTACTTCACTTGTTCCGACTCACTACAAGATGCTTATAGATCTTCCTGATGATTTTAAAAACTCTGTAGATGTATCTTCGATAAGACAGCTTTTGATATCATCAGCACCGGCCCAGAAAAAACTAAAACTCGAGATAATGGACTATTTCAAAAACAGCGAGCTCTGGGAAGCCTATGGCACAACCGAAGGCGGTCTTGTTACAATACTCAGGCCTGAGGATCAGCTGAAAAAAACCGGTTCAATAGGAAAGGAGATCTTTGGAATCGACAGGATCAAGATACTCGATGAAACCGGCAACCCCGTAAAAGACGGTGAAATCGGAGAACTCTGGTACAAGACACCCATGATGTTCAGGGAATACTGGGATGAACCCGAAAAGACCAGGAAAGCCTTCAGGGGCCAGTGGTCAACAGCCGGGGATATGGTAAGCAGGGATGCTGACGGATATTACCACCTTGTGGACAGAAAAGAAAACATGATAATCACAGGTGGAGAAAACGTATATCCTCACGAGGTGGAGGAAGCAATCGGAGATCATCCGGCAGTAAAAGAAAAAGCTGTAATCGGTGTTCCCGATGAAAAATGGGGAGAATCAATAATGGCTGTGGTAGTTCTAGCCAAAGGATTCTGTCCCTGTGAAGAGCTCAAAAAAGAATTGATCGCGCACTGCCGTTCAAAGATCGCTGGGTTCATGAAACCCAGGAAGGTCGAATTCATAAAAGATGAAGATATGCCGAGAAATGCAACCGGCAAGATTCTCCACAGAGTACTGAGAGAAAGGTATGGCTCGTGGAGTACAGAAAGAGCAATAATAAATTAAATGAAAAATCAAGAAGAGGAGAACAACAATGAATAGAGTATTGGAAGGAATAAACGTTGTTAGCTTTGGACTGGTCATTTCAGCTCCGAGCGCAGCAAGAATGCTTTGCGATCTCGGTGCGGATGTAATCAAAGTCGAACCAAAAGGCGGAGATACAATGAGAAAGATCAGGCCTGTGACAACTGACGACAGAGGCAAGATTCAAAGCGGTATTTTCACTGCTCTCAACTGCGGTGAAAGATCAATCGCTATTGACCTTCAGGCAGAGGAAGGACGTGAAATTGCCGAGAAACTGATTCTCGAGTGGGCTGATATTGTTATAGCAAACTTCAAGCCGGGAACTCTTGCAAAATTCGGTCTTGATTACGAAACCATAAGCGCGAAAAAACCCGGCATCATCTACGGTGAGATATCAGGTTACGGACAGAAAGGACCCTGGGCAAAAAGGGGAGCATATGACATATGCGTTCAGTCTGAATGCGGTATTACCGCTCAGAACGGTCCATGGAGAGGAAGACCTCACAGGGTTGGATTCTCAGTACTCGATTATCTGGTTGGCCGTGACCTTTCAATAGGTATCCTTGGCGCCCTTCACTACAGGGAAAAAACTGGCAAAGGACAGCACGTTGACTGCAGTCTCTATAACAGCGGGGTCACTATTCTCGAAGACGCAATCCCCGGATACGATCTCGAAGGTGTTGTGGCAACAACTGTAGGAAGCCGTCACCCTTCTGCAAGCCCGCACAACCTGTATGAAACCAAAGACGGTTATATGAATATTATTGCCATCAACGACATGTTATGGGCAAGACTCACAAACATGATGGGACAGCCTGAGCTTCAAAAAGAACCAGGAGTGGCAACAGCCTTTGAAAGACTCAAGAACATGGACAGGGTTGATGAAATTGTTGAAGCCTGGACCAAACAGCACACTACAGACGAAATCGCTGCAATGATGGACGAATACAAACTCCCAAGAGGAAAAATGTGTACTGTTGACGAAGTCATCAAATCAGAACAGACAGAATACTGGAACATGACTCCAAAAGTGGAACAACCTCATATTCCAGGCGGGGTAAGAATCAACAACTGTTCTGTTAAATATTCAGAAACAACCACTGACATAAAGGGACCTGCACCATTCCTTGGAGAACACAACAGGGATGTAATCTGCGACATTCTCGGATACAGCGAAGATGATTATAAAAAAATCAAAGATGCAGGAATACTTGCAGCGGAAGAAGAGGAATAAAATAACGGGCTGTGTGACAGCAGCCCGGAATAATTAATGCAATTTTTTACCTTTATGGTAAATTATAAAACATAAGGAGATGGCTCATGAATATACCACTTTTTGTTGTAATCGGTTACATCATCTTTCTTGCACTGATCAGCGCATACTCGGTCAAACTCGTTAAAGGTGACTCTGCCGGTTTTCTTCTGGCAGGACGCTCCTGGCCCTGGTTTATGGTCGCGTTCATGCTTACAGGACTCGCGGTAGGCGGCGCTTCCACAATCGGTGCTGCACAGATGGCTTTTGAAAAAGGAGTCGGCGCAGGCTGGTACACTGCAGCCTGGGGTTTTGGCGCAATCGTAATGGGACTTATAGGTGCCGCCCGCTGGAGAAAAATGAAAGTTACCACTATTTCGGAAATGTTCGGACAGTATTACGAACCAAAGGCAAGAATAATTGCCGTAATAATACAGTTTGTTATTGTAATGACAACCTGCTGTCTGCAGTTTGTTGCCGGTGGTGCTCTCCTGAGCGCTATGCTTCCTGAATATTTTACAATGTTCTCAGGAAGTCTTCTGACTGCTGTAGTATTTGTTTCAGTAACACTGATAGGCGGAATTTGGGCAGGTGGTCTTGCAAACCTGATCAATGTTGTAATAATCTGGGTTGGTGTTGTTGTAGGAGCTTTTTCAGCATGGAACATGGCAGGCGGAACAGAAGTTATTACAAGCAAGCTTCCAACAACCCTTAACTATTTCAGTCTTACCGAAGGCCTTGGAATGGGTCTCATTGCTGCATGGTTCATCGTTTTCATATTCACTGCAATGTCACACCAGGCTGTTATTCAGGTAGGTTTTGCCGCAAAAACTCCAAAGCATTCAAAATGGGGATACATCATCGGCGGACTTCTGATGGCTCCACTCGGATTCTTTGCAGCATACATTGGTATTGCAGCAAAATCAATGTATCCTGAAATTCAGTCAGTACAGGCTCTGCCAACAATCATTATGCAGACAAGCCCCTGGATTGCAGGTCTTACTCTTTCCGGTCTCTGGGCTGCTGACATCTCAACAGGTGTTGCCCTTCTTACCAGTTCTGCGACCCTCATTCAGAAGGATATCTATGAATGGTCAAAGGAAAGAAAAGGCGAAGAAATAGACCACACAAAATCACTCAAGATTCTGAGAATCCTTGTTCTGATTCTTGGCGTAATAGGATTTATTATGGCACTCAAACTCACTGCCATCATCAAGACCCTGCTCTTTGTTCTGGCACTGCTCGCTCCTTTTACAGTAATATTTCTGTTTACAACATTCGCACCTAAATTCTGTAAAAAAGAGTCTGCATTCTGGACAATCGTTGTAGGTCTTGCTCTTGCAGTGGCATGGGCTTTCTTTCCCGGATTCGCAGGTGCGCTTAAGAGCATCGGACTGGTGCATCCGGCTTACATAGAAATACTCGTATCATTCCCACTGTTTATTATACTGAACCTTATTTTCAAGGAACCGGTTAATGACGTGAGAGTAACTGAGGACTAACCTGAATAAATAAAGATAAAAAAAAAGGGTGACGGAATTCTCCGTCACCCTTTTTTTTATGCAATGATTGTTCGCATTTTCTGTCTTGGTTCGATTCCGTTTATTACATCTATCTTTCTGTCCTTGTCTTCCCACAGCCTGTTAAGCCACATCTGAAATTTCTTTTGATCTGTTACATTGTTCACATAATCGCCTCTCAGGGAATCATCAACAGGAAGCTGCTCAACATCTATAATAATTTCATGTGTTCTTCGGCAGAGAAAATCCCAGAAGGTTGGAATCCCCTCGGGGTAAACAATTGTTATGTCAAGGATACTGTGCATCTGCTCTCCCATGGTACTGAGAACGAATCCGATTCCGCCAGCCTTTGGCTTGAGCAGATTGAAATAGGGAGATTTCTGCGAGTCGTGTTTATGCTCAGTAAAACGGGTTCCCTCAATAAAATTCATTACAGATACAGGGATTGTTCTGAATTTCTCACATGCCTTCCTGGTTATTTCGATATCCTTTCCCTTCATGTGCGGATTCTTCTTTATGTATTCAGCAGAAAAACGCTTCATAAAAGGAAAATCAAGAGCCCACCATGCAAGCCCCATAAGCGGAACCCACATAAGTTCTTTTTTAAGAAAAAATTTAAGAAAGGGAATCCTTCCGTTGAAGATTCTCTGAAGGGCAATAATATCTACCCATGACTGGTGATTGGCAATCACAAGATACCATTCATCCATTGAGAATGTCTTCACTCCCCTGAGATCCCATTTTACTGTTCTGCTCATGTCTACGTTCAGATTATTGAATGAGATCCAGAGCCTGCCTATTGTATTGATTATTTTACTGAAAAATTTTCTCGATATTTCGAATGGAATGGCAAGCTTAAACAGCGCCATAAGGGTTATCGGAACAATCCAGAAAAGAGTGTTCACTATAAGAAGAATTGCAGAGAAAAAACCGATCAGGTTGCGACCGGCTTTTTCAGCTCTTGATTCGATTCTGTCTGTAATATTCTTTTGCTCAAATTTTTTATTCATACAACTTCGCCTCCCTGTGATCTTTATATCTTTTTTTTACAAATTCACACGTGAACCGGTATTTATTACTGAAAATAATTATTCTGCTTCAGTATTTATTCCTAAAAATACTTTTTAGTGCAAATGGAACAATAGAGCTTTTTCTTCTACAATAAAGTTTAGGAATAAACACTGATTCTGCTTTAACTCTCATGTAATAATAAAAAAAATTAAAGCTGATCATAATCCTCATCACAGATGCCGATGCGGATTATTGCTTTCATGTAATTGAGATTAAGGAATAAATACCAGTGATGAATCATATTTTTATGTATTTAATGACTCATTCAGGCTGAAACAGTTGCAATAAATTTATTATAAGGATGAATCCCCCTTATTAATCTTCGTTTTCCATATAGACTGACATGGATGGAAACGCAAAATCAATTTTGAGATCCTCGAATATACCCATGATCCTGAGATTTACATCCTGCCTTATAGCAAGATACTCATCCCATACGGTTGTCTTTGTAAAACAGTAAACAAAGATGTTCATGGAACTCTCTGCAAATGTGTCAAAGTATACCATGAGACCCTCTTCATGAATAAGCTCGTGATCTATAAGCATATTCTTTATTGAATCAACCGCTCTCTGCATCTGCTCCCTGGTGGTTGAATAAGTGACCCCTATTGAATACTTTATTCTTCTGCGATCACGCATCGACCAGTTGAGCACACTGCCGGTCGCAATACTCGCGTTAGGAACACTGACCAGGGCCTTTGCGAATGTTCTCACCCTGGTGGTTCTGAAGCCGATATCCTCAACAGTGCCTTCAACATCCGCAAAAACGACCCAGTCTCCCACTCTGAAAGGACGGTCTGTAAGAATCATAAGACTGCCGAAAAAATTAGCGAGAGCGTCCTTTGCTGCAAGAGCAACAGCCAGACCTCCTATACCAAGACCTGTTATAATCGCGCCGATGTTGTATCCCCATAACTGGATTATTATGGTTGCACCAATTACTATAATGGCAAACCTGGTTGTCTTGCTGAACAAAGGCAAAAAACTTATGGTCATGTCAGCGTTATTGGAAAACTTTCTGATAAGGAGTTCGTTTGCCCTTCCCTCTCCCCTGTAAAGAATCCAGAAGAGTGACACTATAAACAGGGACTTTACAATAAGAAAAGCCGGAGTTTCAACTGCCGGTGAAAGCTGAAGCACCTTCAGGGCTATGGCGAAACCCAGAAGTGAAAACATGAACCGAAGCGGACGGTCGAGAATTTCAAGAATTGTGTCGTCTACACTGGTTTTTGTTTTACTCGTAAGCCTCTGCATGAATCCAAGCACTATTTTGACGAACAGCCTTTTCAGAATCTGAAAGAGAAGAATGATCACAAAAAAGACAGCCAGCCTTCCCACGTGTATATCGAGCACGGTAAGCTCTAAAAACTGCTTTAATTCTTCGTACATACTTAATTTTCCTTTATTGAAGTAAGGTGCGGCCACAACCGTTCATTACTTCGTTGCCGTGTTTTTATGCGGGGAACAGTCGCTTCCGTTCCTTAGAGTTTCCTTTGTATATTGTGCAGGAAGCCCCTTAAAATTCAAGTAAAAAGCGAATCCCCAAAAAAGCCAATTGACAGCAGGCGGATAAAATTTTCAATTTTTATTTGTTTGACCAGCGCTGATTAAAACTGCCCGACTGGCAGCCGTAATAAATAAACAGCGGCAAACTTACCAATTCTTTCACAAGGAGAAACACATGAAATTTTACCTGTCTTTAATAATGACTGTTCTGATGTGTTCTTTTGCTGCTGCAAATAACACATCAGGGAATTACCGCTCTGAAGTTACTGAAGCGGCGCTAACGGCTACAGGGTTAAACGAAACTCTGATTCTGGCTCAGGCTGATACTACTCTCGGGCCACAGAAAGAAGAAAAAGATAACAAAAAAGCAACCGAAGAAACCGGCAATGATAAATCCGAACAGACAAAAAAGGATGAATCGGCAACCGCTTTCACAGGCTCGATTCTTACGGGCGCGTCAACAATCGGAGGCGAGAACTTTCAGCAGATAGGATTCAGGGGCGAAATGGCATTCGGTAAACTCGGCATTGCTCTTGATATAATGCTGCAGCTGGATGAAAACGGCAAAGTGAGAAAGGAAGACTGGGACAAGTTTGAGGACTACCTTGACAAGTTCTACTATGTGAGATGGGGACACAAGGGAGATCCATTCTATATAAAGGCTGGTGGCCTTGATTTCACATACATGGGGTATGGCTCTTCCATTTACGGTTATTCAAATACAGTTGAATATCCTACATATAAAAGAACAGGAATGGAACTGGCATTCAATACAAAAGACATGGGCGGGGAATTCATTTTCAGCAACTTCAAGGAACTCATAAATGACGAGCCTTCAATGATTGTTGGCGGACGCGTGTATTACAATATCTTCAAAAAACTATCGGTTGGCGTGAGTTACGCTGGCGACCTCAATGTAAATAACGGCCTCAGGGACGATGACGGTGACGGCTATCCTGACGAGATTGACCTCTATCCCTATGACAGCCGCTATGTTACAGAAAGAGACAGACACGAGAAAAAGCTCAGGGAGTCGGGCCTTGATGAAACTGCAATAGGCCACACTATTGACCAGCTTGTTGCAGCTGACCTGCTTGACCCTCAGAAAAAAAGCGATCTTCCCCGTTTCAATAATGACAGGGATATGATAAACATTATTGGCGCTGACATAGGATGCCCTATAATTGACAAGTCTTACTTCAAGTGGGAAATATACAGCCAGTATGCTACTATTCTCGAAAAGAAAAGCTGGGGATTCTCTTTGCCCGGAACAAGAATAACGATTGGTGACGTGAGGATTTCAGCAGACTACAGAATGACGTCTGACGAGTTTATCTTCGGTTTTTTCAACAATACATACGAGCTTGAAAGGGCATCTATTGATAAAACCGGCTCTGAAATGAAGGTTGTTACAAAACTCGACTATCTTGATGATGTTGGCGCAAAAAAGGGATTCTTTCTGAGCATTGACTTCAACATCCTCAATGCTGTTACTTTTCTTGCAGGCTACCAGGACCTCATAAAGGGAGAGGAACACGACAGGTCACTCAACGCTGAACTCAAGCTGAGAAAGGGCATTATTCCCTTTATCGAGAGCGCTGGCGCCTATTACATCAGAAACGACTTCGGACAGAACCTTGACAACTACTTTGACGAGTTCACCACCTGGAAGACCCCGGGAACCATCATGGGTTATGCTGTTAATGTGGAGATCGGTGAGGGAGTTATTATATCTTTTGATTATAAGTACACATTTGAAGACAAGAACGGCAATGGAAAGATTGCAGGGGATGATGAAACCATTAAGACTTTCAGCATAACGTCGAGCTCGAGGTTTTAGACCCCAGCCCGTGTAGTAATGAACGGTTTATCCCTGTAGGGAACGGTCTCTCCCTGATCGGGAACGGTCTCTCCCTGATCGGGAACGGTCGCGCCCGTTCCCTACAGGGAGAGACCCTCTCTAAGACGCCAT
>CAZEJW010000127.1:0-9399 GCA_964512685.1 uncultured Leptospirales bacterium
TTCATATCATATTTAATTAATGGCACAGATCCTGGAATTAACATTCCTCCAATGGCGCTGTTTTTTTCGAAAAGAGTAACTTTATGTCCACGCATTGCAGCAGTTACTGCATTTATTATACCAGCCGGACCTCCACCAATAACAGCAATCTTTTTTGGGGAGTCAGTTTTGTGCAGGTCTGTATATATCTCTTCAAGGCCGCATCTTGGATTTACTGCACAACGCGGATGCCCTCCTTCTATGAACTCGTTTACACATGCTTCCTGATCTCCGATACAGGGGCGTATGCTCTTGACCCTTCCCTCATATGCTTTTCGAGGCCAGAATGGATCAGCAAGCAGAGGGCGTCCAAGCATGATCATATCACACTTATTTTCCCTCAGTGCTTTTTCAGCAAGGTCGGGGTATCCGAGTTTTCCAACTCCTGCGATAGGAATGTCAAGTCCTGCATTACTTTTTATATTGTTTTGCTCGAAGTATTCTTTTACTATCCGGCTGATTTCAAGAAAACATCCCGGAGGCATTGGCCCGGGAGGATGGGGCAGCCACCAGTTATCATAACACCCCAGGTCAACATCAAATATATCCACACCGGCTTTTACCAGTTGTTTCATATAGTCGAGTGTCATATCAACAGTTCTTTCTTTACTGAATTTTTTCAGTGAGCGTACCTCTTTCATTCTGCTTCCATATGTTTCTTTAAGGGCAAGAGACAGGTCAATCCTGTACATTATGGGATACTTATCACCAGATCTTTTTCTGATCTCCTTTACCATGTCTATTCCAAAACGTTGCCAGTCAGAGTATCTTCCGATTAATCTTCTGTTGAATGCAGGATTTGTCATTTGCTCGAGAAGATAGCCTTCATGTCCGTGAAGATAGACCCCGTCTATTTTGGCTGCTTTTGCATCTGCTGCAGCCTGGCCTGCATTTCTTATTATTTTTTTTGCTTTTCTGCCTGAAAGGGGACGGCAGGGAATAAGAGGTATGTAAAAATTAGGATTCCATGAAGCAGATACAGGAAATTTCTTTTTATTTATAAGACACTCTGGTGAACCTACTCTTCCAAGACCGGGAGTAAGCTGTATGAAAAATTTAGCACCATGGTCATGACACGCCTGGGCAATGTTTCTCCAACCGCTGAAAACAGTTCTTGATCTGTCAATCCTTGGAAAATATGAAAGCCCTTCATTTTCAGTAACCGTAGGATCAATTCCATGGCTGATCGGTACGAGTCCCGAGGTTATAAGGCCAGTTCCTCCGATTGCCCTTTCTCGAAAATATTCAATCATTTTTGTTCCGGGCCTTCCGGTTTCCTCGGCCATGTTAATGTTTCCCATTGGAGCCATTATTATACGGTTTTTTACTGTGATGTTGTTTATTCGTACTGGAGAAAACATCGATGTGTACGGATGTAGCTTTGAAGTCATTTCCCCATCCGAAAGTTTTTCTTTGTCTTCATACCACGTACCGAGATTTTCGATAATTTCCTGTAGTTTTTGCTGATTGTTTTTTCCCATGATACCTTCCCCGGGTATAGAATAGGGCGGTTACTTTATTCCTCAGCCGCCTGAATAAAATTGATTATGATGATATCTTTTATTTTGTCTATAAAAAAAATGATAGAAAATATTAAGCAAAAGCCCTGCGATTGCAGGGCACGGCGAGTAGGGAATAATAATATAATATTTATATTAGGTCATCTTTCAGTTTATCGAATTCTTCCTTGCTTATTTCACCTGAGGCATATCTTTTTTTTAGGATATCAATGTGGTTTCCTGATTTTTCTGCTTCCTTTCTCTGTTTTGAGAATTGAATGGCTATGAAAATTAAAGCTCCAATCATTAGAAGAAGAAGTATCCACATCAGACCAGGTCCTGTGAGGCCTCTGTCCTGATAGGGACATGTTGCATTTCTCTGTGCAAAGGATAAAACTGGTGTAATCAAAAGAAGCGCGGTTGACAGTACTGTTATTTTTTTCATCTTTTTCTCCATGAATAATGTTTGATTTATATGACCTTCAGGACTAATATTATGTTCCAAAGAAAATTAACTGTTCAAAAGATATTGTGGCTGTAATCTGTAACTGTGATGATATTTTGAACAATACGGGTATTCTTCTATGAAAAAAATATTATTTTTAATACTGCTCTTAATGCCGGTCAATCTCTTTTCGGGTGACTGGCCTGTATATAAAGGCAATCTGTATTTTACAGGAAACAATGATGAGATTATTGTAAAGAACAATAATCTCAAGTGGCTTTTTCAGGCGGATGAGAGGGTGTTTAATCCGGTTGTTTCTGACGGCAGAATTTATTTCCTGGACAGGAATGCATACTGCTACTGCCTGGATGAAGAATACGGAAAACTAATCTGGAAGGTTAATGTTAGAAGAATATCCGAACAGTTTAAAAAATTATCAAGGGTTGCGGGTAAGGTAAAGTATCCACTCATTGTCGGTAATCTTTTAATTCTTACTGATCCGGTTGCAATCTATGCTCTTGACAAACGTAACGGCCGGGTCTTGTGGGCAAGAACCGGTATGAGGCTCGATCAGGTAGAGCAGGGGCAGGGGCTTGCAGGCAGAAGAACCAGGCCCCTGGTGGATGGAATCTATTCTGATCCTGTAATTCATCAGGGAAGAATTTTCTACGGAACGAGACAAACCTTCATGTCCAGGGAACTTTCAAACGGTCATTTGAAATGGAATAATGACAGCGTGAAATCATTCAGCGGCTTTCCATCCTACTATGATAATTATATATTTACCCAGTCAATGAATTACTCAACAGGAGTTTATAAGCTGCATTGCCTCGACAACTTGTCAGGAAAAGAGAAATGGTCAGTAAGGATTCAAAAACCATTCAAAATATTTCCGCCTGTAGTGTATAAACAAAATGTATATATCCCTTCAGGTAAAACCATAACATGTCTGGATCTTTCCACCGGAGAAAAGAAATGGATCAGGGATTACGGACGTATCATTACCTCAAATCCCGGATTCACTGACAGGGCAATACTTTTCAGTGTTGATAACAGTGATATTATGATAATAGATCCGCCTTCCGGTAATGTTGTTGAAACAGTGAAGGTCGCTGAAAAATCCGCTCCATATTTTGTAGTAGTACGCGATCAGCTTTATGTTGCTTACAATGGTTTTGATAAAATTAAAAAGAAAACCCTGTCTTATGGAAAGCTTCAGGCGATAAATTTTTCTGATAAAACCAGGCTGTGGTCATACAAAACTCCATTTCCAGGAGCAGTATCTCAGCCAATTGCCTCAAAGGGAATCATGTTTTTCCCCTCCGGGAATTATCTCTATGCTATTGGCACTGAATACTATTCAAAGGTCGTTGACGGTGGCAGCGGTTTTGCAACCATTCCTGGCAAGGGCGGCAGTGAAAACTCCCTTACTAAATTGCCGAAACCGCCGGTAAGAGACCACTCTCGGATTGCCGAAAAAAAACTAAAGCTGAGAAATCTTGAGCTCTCTATCCTTGATAAAAACAAAACACCTCTCAACTCCGTGGTTGATATAAAAAAACGTGATAAACAGGGACGCATAATATATTCACAGAGAGAAAGAGTTAGTGGAAAGGCTATCGTGAAAGTACCAGATGAAGATGGTGTGGAGATCATCGTCAACGCTCCAGAACATTTACCTAAAAAAGTTTATGTCAGTAAAAAAGATAAAAGAAAGGATATTCTGCTCGACAGGCTTGAGAAGGGCAAGCCGGTAGTCGTAGACAATATCGAGTTCGAGGTCAATAAAGCTTATTTAAGAAAACGTTCTCTGGATATTCTCGATGATCTCATAAAACTCATGAAAAGCAGGAAAAATCTGAAATTCAGGGTGTATGGTCATACTGACAGTACTGGTGAAAGTTCATATAATCAGAAGCTTTCTGAGCGAAGGGCGGATTCGGTTGTTGAATATATGATTAAGAATGGCATATCACCTGAAAGGCTCGAGGCAAAAGGGTTCGGTGAAACAAAACCCATTGCCTCTAATAAAACCCCGGAAGGCAGAAGAAAAAACAGGCGAACTGAATTTTTTCTCGTTGATTGAACGGCCCGTTAATCAGATGGGCCTGATTTCTTCAATCTCCACTTTGCCTGAAAGAGCTGCAACTATTCTGTCTCTGAATTCAGGAGAAAAACGTATACACATTCCGCAATCAGAACTGATGTTCCTGGGAATGGGAATTAGCTTGAATGGTATTTTTTCTTTCTTAAGTATCTTTTCGGATTTCAGTGTGTAACTAACTGATTCGAAAAGAAGAACTTCATATGCCGGTGAATCTGTCATGGAATTATGGTCCTTCCTGCACGTGACATTGTTTCTGCAATATCATACATGTTGGAAATGACGCCAGCACTGATTCTGTTTTTTATTCCAAAAAAATCCGCACAGGTTCCACACACAAGTATTTCAACACCACTCTTTTCAAGAGACTGAAGATCTTGAAGAGTTTCAGAATCATCAAGAGCGAGCTTTACCCCTGAGTTGTACAGCAGAATGATATCAGGGCGTATATCCGGGTCTGTAATGGTGTGCAGATATGCCCTGATGAGTATTTTACCTAGCTCTCTGTCTCCTCTGCCCATTGAATCTTCAGCAATGATGCAAACATTCGGTCCGTTTATTTCTGAGGTTTCTATAACTATATTCTGTTTGCTGACCGGAGTTTCTTTCTGCATGTGTATCTGCCATTTGCCATTATCAGACGTATTAACCTTTGTTTTGCAGTTTTCTTTGTTTGCCAGACGTTTGACATTCTCGAGTGCTGTTTGATTGTCAACAATCGTTATAATTTCATTAAATTTTTCAAGGGCCTTTTTTGTCAGAACAACCGGCTGAGGACAGGCAAGTCCTGATGCATCAATTATTTCCGCCATTGAGTTTCTCCTGTATTTTATTGTCTAACGGAACATTTCGCGCATATCTTTTCAAGAGCTTCCATAGAATAGGCTACTTCGTCAACTGTTGTAAAATAACCAAAACTGAATCTCACTGTTCCATGAGGATATGTGCCTATGGTTTTGTGAGCGGACGGCGCACAATGAAGTCCGGGTCTTGTCATTATTCCAAACTCATCGTCAAGGGCAAATGAAATTTCAGAAGGGCTCATTCCTTCAATACTGAATGATATAACTGGTGTGCGATTGTCAGTTGTATCAGGTCCATGTAATTTTACTGCATTGTTGTCTCTTATCCAGTCAAGGAATATCTGAGTCAGTTGCATCTCATGTTGCCTGATGTTTTTTACTCCAGTTTCTTTTACGAATTCAACCCCTGCAAGCAGACCGGAAAGTCCAATTGCATTGGGTGTTCCGGATTCGAATCTGTCCGGCATGAAATCCGGCTGATCCTCTTTTTCGGAGTTGCTTCCGGTTCCTCCGCGCATGAGAGGATTTATTTGTTCCTCAATTCCCTTGCGGATATATAATCCCCCTGTACCCTGTGGGCCGTAAAGGCATTTGTGCCCTGTGAATGCAAGTATATCAATATTCATTTCATCTACATCTATGGGCACAGCGCCGGCAGTCTGGGCTGAATCAACACATAAGACAAGACCATTATCATGCGCAATTTTACCAACCTTTTCAACAGGAAGAATGGTTCCTGTTACATTTGAAGAATGAGTCAGAATCACTGCTTTTGTATTGGCTTTGATGAGTTTTTCAACATCTGCCGGGTCGAGTTCTCCGTTGGCCGAACAGGAAGCCTGAGATATTTCGAGACCATGCTGCTGAAGTGCTCTGAGTGGCCTCATCACAGAGTTATGCTCCATGCCTGATGTTATTACATGATCGCCGGGTTTGAAGAAACCATTGATGAAAATATTGAGGGCCTCTGTTGCATTCTTTGTAAAAACCGTCTGAAGAGGGTCATCAATATTGAAAAGCTCAGAGATTGATTCGCGTGTATCATAGATAACTCTTCCTGCCTCTATAGAAAGGGTGTGGCCCGATCTTCCTGGGTTTGCACCGATTGAGCTGTTGAATTCATTCATGGCCCCGATTGTTACATCGGGTTTTGGCCATGATGTTGCTGCATTGTCAAAATATATTTTTTTCATAATTTAATCCATTTCAGAGACTTTCAAAAACAGCTTCTATTCTTGTTCTTATCTGTTCAATATCACTGTCTGAATAGTCAGATTCTATTTTGAGATATGGTATGTTGTGTTTTTCTGTAACATGCCTTCCGATTTTATATGATTCAACATTGTAAGAATGACATGCATGAAGAACAAAGTCAATTATAACATCAGGTTTGAATTTGTCTATCATTCTGTCTGTTTCTGTTATTCTTCTGTTGTTTGGAGTCATGCAGGAACATGGAATTTTGAGATATTTTTCTGCAATTGCCCTGTATGGATCTCCTGTATTTTCTTCTGTATCAAGCATAAAGGCTTTCATCCCGGTACATGCATCAAGAGCAACAACAGCACCTCCGGCTTCTTCTATTATGCGGTAGATTTTTGTTGCATCCCCTCCAACCGGGCATCCTGTTACCATCACCCTTGGAGTGCCTGAATCGCATATTGAATAACCTGCTTTTTTTCGGTTTTCCAGTTCTGTTAAAACATTGCTTAAAACAGGTTGTGTATCACAGCCTTTTGCAGAAAGTCCAAAGAAGGCAAGTTCAAAAATTTCAGACCATGTTATTACCGGTGAATCCAAAGCTGCATATTCGAATATTTCTCTCATCTGCCTGTTTTTCTCGTTTGTGGCTTTTATTTCTCTTTCAATATCTTCCCCGGAGCAATCTATGGAAAAGGTTTCCTTTAGAAAGTTTTCGAGTTTTATAATCATATTAGTCCAGTTCGCTTTTGCCTCTTCTTCATCAGGAAGCTGAGGGAGGTCCATAACGTGCAATGGTTTATACTCAGAGATGAGTTCAAACATCTTTTTTTTGCCGTCACAGGTGGTCTCTGCTATTACACAGTCGGACAGTGGAAAAAACGGGCAGGTGTCAGTCAGTATGAATCCATAGCTCGATTTAATGAGAGGGCACAGGTTGGCAGGCAGACTTTCTTCAGCTTTACTTATCGGCTTGTCTGAAAACGCACACAGAACTGCAGGTACGATATCCAGTGCATGAAGAAGTTCAAGGGGTGCGTAACCGCAGTATATCCCGGCAACAGGTTTCCCATGTTCCCTGTGTTTCTGAACATAAGAAAGAACTCTTGATGTCGGTGGTTCTCCGGTAAAATCATCTTTTATCAATGGATTTACAGGTTTGTTCATTTTTTTCTCCTTTTCATCAGTAAATATTTTAAAACAGGCAGGGCGTATGAATTATTTCCATTTCAGGTTGCATACAGCCCTGCCAATATCCTGTTGTTTATATAAAAACAGGAAAACATTCTGTTTTTATGTGTCAAACATTAATTATATTAATTTTTAGTATTGATATTATGGATTGTAGTTCTGTGGTTAAAACGCGGTTGATGAATATTCAATAATTAAAATATCATCTTGACTGAATGGAATAATAATCTGAATATATTGTCACAAAATCAATGCAGGATTAAAAAGTGAGAAACAGAAAAAATACACGGATGGTTAAGGCAGGTTCTCTTGACATTGGCGGATCTGCTCCGGTTTCAATACAGACGATGACGAAGCTTCCTATAGAAGATGTAGATGGAAGCATCAGCCAGGTAAAAAGGGCGCAGTCCCAGGGCGCGGATCTTGTGCGCCTTGCAGTTAAAACCGAAGACTCGGTTCAAAGCCTTGAAAGAATCCTCAAAATGACAGATACGCCGCTTTGTGCTGATATTCATTTCAATTACAAAATTGCACTAGCGGCAATAAAGGCAGGTATTCACAAGGTCAGGATAAATCCGGGAAATATAGGCAGTGAAACACGGGTTCGTGAGGTTGTTAAGGCCGCTAAGGACAATGGTATTCCAATAAGGATTGGCGTAAACGGTGGTTCTGTTGACAGAAAGAAGTATCCTGATGCAACACCGGCAGATCTTGTTGAATCAGCCATGGAGCACGTTCATATACTCGAAGACAATAATTTTGAGGATATTGTTGTGTCTATAAAATCATCCAGCCTGGAAGATACAATTGCCGCAAATAAAATCATGAGTGAAAGAAGAAATTATGCCCTTCATGTGGGACTCACTGAAGCCGGATACGGAACCACCTGTCTTATTCAAAGTTCAATTGCAATTGGACACCTGCTGCTTTCGGGAATTGGCGACACAATAAGGGTATCCATGACAGGGGATCCGGTAGATGAGATAATTGCCGGAAGAAAAATACTCGAGAGCATTGGAGAAAGGGTTCCGGCAGTGAGAATTGTATCCTGCCCAACATGCGGAAGAACAGATCCGGCTGTTAATATGAGAGATATTGCCGAAGAGATTGATATTCGCTGTACTGAACTTTTTGAAGATGAGCTGAAAAAACAGGGCAGATCAATTACCCTTGCTGTAATGGGCTGTGAGGTAAACGGACCTGGCGAGGCTGCACATGCTGATGCAGGTATAGCGGGCGGTTCCGGGGGAATTTTCCTGCTTTTTGCGGGTGGAAAAATAATCAAAAAGGTTGAGAAGGATTCAGCCGTGAACTCCCTTATCGAACAGATTGAAAGATTGATTATGTAATTTTTTATAAAAAAGCCTTGCATTATTCGCAATCAGCTCGATAATGTAGAGCTGTTGTGGTAATGTTCAAAGGGGAAATCAATGGGATTGAAAAAAGAAAAAATCAATATTGATTACCTGAGGCCGGACAGCTGTTTGATATACCCCCTTTACACTGAAGACGGGAGGCTTCTTTTAAGGGAAAGGGTCGTTCTTTCCGCCTCCAGGATCAGCGAAATTAAACGAAATTACGGCAATATTGTATATTGTCATGATACAGATGAGGGATTCCCTGTTTCTCTTTACAGGATGAAGATTGCCTACAATGAATCGTGCGAGATCATGAATGAAATCTCCAGAACTGACAAGCTCAGCAAGGAAGGTTTCAGGAAATGTGAGCGGGTAATTGAAGAAATTGTAAGCGATCTAAACTCATCAGAAATTGAAACCATCAAACTTCTGCGTGAAATGAAATCGCACGAAGAATATCTTTACAGGCATTCTGTGAATGTGGGTGTTCTTTCAGCAGTATTTGCAGATTCAATGAAACGGTTTACCAGGGAAGAAGTAAAAAATATTGCTCTTGGCGCATATCTCATTGATATAGGCAAGGTAAAGCTCGACAAACAGCTCCTTCAGAAGAATGATGCATATACAATTTCTGACATGCAGAAGATGAAACGGCATCCTCAGCTTGGGTATGAAATGCTGAGAAGTATTCCCGGAATCGACCAGATGGTTCTCCAGACAGTACTCTTTCACCACGAAAGATTCAGCAGCAATGGATATT
>CAZEJW010000127.1:9409-13416 GCA_964512685.1 uncultured Leptospirales bacterium
ACCCGCAACCGATCAAGATGGCCAAACCGCTCTCTCATTGTCATCAGATCGGCAATGGATATTTTCAGCTTCCTTATGAACATCTTCCTGTGTTTCCCAAGATTGTATCGGCCTGTGATATTTATGACGCTCTAACATCCAACAGACCATTCAGAAAGGCACTTGATCCTTCTGATGCATTGAGGGCTTTGCTTAACGCTGTTTACGAACATTTCGATTATGCCCTGGTGAGTGATTTTATCAATCATCTTGGGCCAATGCTGAACAATTCTCAGTCATTTTACGCAAGAAAGGAAATATGCGAACTCAATACAGATGAAATGGCTCTCATAAGGGATTATGGAGTAAAGGATTTTCTTAAACCCAGGGTTCTTGTATTCTGTAGATTTGAGCGCGGAAAAGGCAAAACAACCGTAAAATATTACCGTGAGCCTGTAGAGATAGACCTCGAGGATGATCCTTTGCGGAGCATAACAAAAATAATCGACAATGCCAATCAGCTGAGCATTTTAAGAAACAAGCTGAATGCAAGAGGTATTGCAGTTTAACCCTCAGATTCCCCTTACTAGTGCTGATGGATTTACAGGACGGTTTCTCTTTCTTATTTCAAAGTGAAGGTGAGGGCCTGTGCTTCTGCCTGTATTGCCTGTAAATGCAATTCGTTGTCCCTGGCTTACGTTTTGTCCTCTTTTTACAAGAGAACGTTTGAGGTGTCCATAAAGGGTGTGGTATCCGCTTTCGTGCTCGATTATCACAAGGTTTCCGTATCCCCCTTTGTATCCTGAAAAAACCACTTTGCCGTTGCGTGAAGCATAAACTTTTGTGCCCGAAGGACAGGCAATATCTACGCCAGGATGAAACTCGATATGTTTATTGTTGAACGGGTCCCGTCTTCGGCCGAAGCTCGATGAACGCCTGCCTTTTTTTAATGGGCATAAAAAACCTGTCCCCAGAAAGAGAGAGCGTTCCAGTCTTGATATTTTTCCGCACGGAATGAACAGGTTTTGTTTTGAAAAAGTATTTATTCTGTTTATATGGAAGATATATTTTTCTGATATTTCTTCTTTGATGAGTATTTTTTTTACTCTGGCAGAATTGGCGTTTTTTAAAATGATTCCGCGCATATTGCAGATGTATATTCTGCTGCCGGGTTTCACTTCTTTTGGGGATGCAAGGCCGTTGATCGACATGAGTGTGTCCATATCAAGGGATGTTCTGGCCAGTATTTTCCAGAATGATTCATCATTTTTTACAGTGTATGAATAGAATCTGAGCTCAGGAAGATTTGAAACAGGGCGTCTGCTTTTTATTGTATAGATGCTTTTTCTTACATCATCCCTGATGCTTTTGAGAACTGCATTGTTCTGAAGATTGAGACTCTTCAATTCGAGTATCGAGGCATGAGAATGAGTCATACTCAGAGTGAGGATGAAAAAGGAAAGAGTGGTTCTCAATATATTTTTCTTTTGAAGTTTTATCATTTTCGGTACACAGGATTATATGTCTCATTAAATAATCGGCAGTTTCCCGGATCTGGTAAAGTGAAAATATATGAAAGGAGGGGGGATATTCTTTAATCTTCCGGCCAGATTTCATCCAGGTTCAGGCTGAATCCCTGCAAAATCCTGCTTGTGAGCACTTCATCATTTCTCAGGTATTCAGGTTTTGAAAATTTACTGTCTTCAAGGTGATATATCATGACATATCTTGAAGCGGGATTTACAATCCAGTATTCTTTAACACTGTGTTTTTCATAGAGCTTCAGTTTTTCGCCTTCATCCTTGTAGGATGTTGAAGCAGAAAGGATTTCAATAACAATGTCAGGCGCTCCACAGCATCCCTTTTCGTCTATCTTTGTTTTATCGCAGATTACAACGATATCCGGCTGAACAACAGTGTCTGTGTTCGCGTCTGAATTTTCTTTTTCACCGGGTAATCGTACATCAAAAGGGGCTGTAAAGGCACGGCAATCAGTGTTTTTTAAAAAATTACCCAAAATTCTGCTCAGCTCAAATGAAACTGCCTGGTGCTGAGTTCCAGGGGCAGGGCTCATGTCATATGGTGTACCTTCGATGAGTTCCCATCTTTCATCCTGCGGCCAGTTCAGGTAGTCAGAATAAGTGTATTTTTCATCTAATTTTCTGGCAGTTGTCATAATGATTTCCTGTTTGCGTATTGTGATGTCATATTTAATTAGTAGAATACAAACTAATTAGAGTCAAGCAGATATTCCAGTGTTGATCACTGGAACCGGTAAAAGGCATAATAAGCATTGCACAGGGATTCTATAAGGGAAACTCAATGAAATTAATCTTTGGACGTTCTCTTATGGGTACAGCATCAGATAAAATCAGGATTTTTTATTTGTAATATAATGAAACTTCTGGTTTCAAGAGGTATACCATAAAATATTGCCAGAATTGGTGGCAGAAAAATCCAATTGACAATAATTATATCTGTAATAAGAATGTTGGACTGTTTTATTTAAGCATGTTAATTGTTCCATAATTCATTTCTCTGGATGTCACAGGATAAATTTACTGAAGGCACATCCCCAGGATAATGAAAATAAGCATTAAAGATGCAGGTGCAGGCTTACGAAATTATGGAATAAACTGTATTTGATTATATTGAACAATCATATGAAATTATAAAGCAATTTAAGAGGTGAATATGGCTATTCCAAAGACCGGCGGCGATGTCGCAAGTAATGTTATAGGAGAAAATTCTTTTTTTACAGGAAGTTTTGTTATAAACGGATCTCTCAGAATTGACGGCAGATTCGAGGGTAAATACCTTCAGGCAGAACAGCTCTATGTAGGCAGAGGCGGAAAGATAAAGACAAACATTAACGCAATTTCAGTCATTGTAGAAGGGCTTATTATCGGCAATATCAATGCATCGAACAGAATTCTTCTTATGCCAACAGCAAGAGTTTATGGGGATATAAAGACACCTGAACTCATTATCCAGAATGGAGTAATACTCGAGGGCAGGTGTACAATCGCAAACGATCTCAAGACTTCTGCAAAGGAACTCCTCGAAGCAGAATATAATAAGAACAGATTCGTTCCTGACGAATTTCAGCCCAGGAATGAAAAAAAGAAATAGCAGGTTCATTTTAACTTATCAATTTCATGAGAGAGGTTCTTCAGAAGATCCTCTCTTGTTTTGCCTGTTGCCATTATAAAGTGAGTCTTTACCAGCTTTGAATCCCTTTTAATCTTTATAAGCATTTTTATTCGGCTGTCTTTAGTGAATGCAGACATTCCCTCATCCGAATATCTTATGACCTCAGCGCCTGAAGAATAATCATATACCGTGATTTCAAGCGCGATTCCGCTTTTTTTACTGCTGTTTATTCGAAACAGTTTTTCAATTTCAGCTGCCGTAAGTGGCACGTTTGACGGAACAACAGCCCTGACTGTTTCCGCGTCCTGAATTCCTGTTCTGCACGAAACCAAAAGGCATATTACAAACAGAAATGGGATAATCAATTTTTTATTCATTATTTCAGTTTCCGGGACGAATCTTTTAATTTGTTTTGCACTAAAAATTATTTTTAGTAATAAATTGTTTTAATATTAAAAATTTATTGAACAGCCGCCATTATGATAATAAAAAGTCATAATAAATAAACTTTTATCACCCGCTTCAGCCGGGCAAATTAACCAACAGGCAATGTATATGAAAGAGATAGTAATAATCCAGTCAATTTTTATTTTTATGTGTTTATGGGCGATTTCAGTTATTCTGCTCTGGATAAGGCCGAGGATCGAACTCTTCTGGAAAATTGTAGCAACGGTCCTTTTCGCATTCTACTGCTGGTTTTTTTATGATGACATTCTGACAGGATTCGCTTCTTTCACTGACTCCTGGTATTCAGCAGTCATTTTATTCTTTAAAGAAGCTCTTACTCTTGTTTTTGTTAATATGTTTTTCCTCTGGCCTGTTGTCCTTGTTGTTATTTTTTATAAGTCGGATGATATCGGCGCTGAGAAACTTTT
>CAZEJW010000128.1:0-13283 GCA_964512685.1 uncultured Leptospirales bacterium
AAAAAATACACAGGCTGTTGTTCAGCCAAGGTCATCAAATCTTACAGGCCCTCTTTCTCTTGATCATACATATGAATTCATGGGTGGTCTTAACTCAGCAGTAAGGCATGTTACAGGCAACGATCCTGAATCATACTTCAATGATATCAGAAATAAATATAATCCCGCTGTTCAGGGCCTGAAAGAATCCATTTCACTTGAATCCAGGTCAACACTGATGAATCCCAAATATATAAAAGACATGATGCGTGGAGGAGCCTCGTCAGCTGAAACATTTGCCGAAACATTCAGAAATACATTCGGCTGGAACACAATGAAACCTTCTGTTATAGATGAAGAGCTGTGGGACAGCTTTCATGAAATATATGTAAGGGATAAATACAAACTCGGAATAAAACAGTTCTTTAAAAAGAAAAATCCATATGCCCTGCAGGAAATGACAGCAGTAATGCTTGAATCTGTGCGCAAAGGCTTCTGGTCGCCTTCCAGGGATGTTGTTAAGGAACTCTCAAAACTTCATGCAGACCTTGTAAAAGATCACAGGGCCGGATGCAGTGGATTTGTTTGTGACAATATGAAACTGAAAAAAATGATAGAACAAAACCTTGATAAAGCTTCAAGAGAAAAATACAGTTCTTCAATAAGTGAAGTAAGAACAGGAAAAACCAGTGCAAAGGGAATGAAATTAACCAGGGAAGAAATAAATCTCAGGCAGAACATAAAACAGACATTCAATGTTAAAGCCCTGCTCATAATTCTTCTACTTGCTGCAGGAACAGTAGTAATTTTTGTTTTAAGAAATAAAAAGAGGTAAATCAATTTATCTTTTTTTTGCAGTATTAATTAGATAACTCTAATTTTAATAGTATTAATAAATAAAGGTAGATTCATGAATAAAAGAATACTGATTTGTTTAACATCCATCACAAGGATTCTGACTGGTGTAAATGTTTTTTCACAGCAGGTAGATAATGGCAAACTCAATATTGAGTACACAGATTCAGGTGAGTCTGATAACAAAGAAGATTATGAAATAGTAGTCACAGGAACAAGGTCTAAAAAAAGGCTGAGAGACAGCCCAGTGATAACCGAAGTCATACGAAAAGAAGAGATTAATAATTCAACTTCTGATTCACTTGAAGACATTCTGGAAGACTATGGTCTCCAGTTTGCAAAGAATGCAATGGGAAGTTATATAAGGCTCCAGGGGATGGGCGGCAGTAAAATACTCTTCCTGGTAAACGGAAGAAAACTCGTGGGCAGGGTTGCCCAGAGACTGGACGCAGACACAATATCAACAGGAAATATTGAAAGAATCGAGATTGTAAGAGGCCCGCAGTCAGCGCTATACGGTTCTGAAGGCATTGGCGGTGTCATCAATATTATAACTCAAAAACCTTCCGGAGATTTTTCAGGCAGGGTAAAAATAATCAACAGCTTTGTTGACCCGTCAGACGATGATGACTATTTCAGGCAACAGAAAGTCAATGCATCTATTGATATTCCAATGGGACCTGTTTATTCCCACTTCTATACAAATCTCAGGAGATCTGATTTTCTCATAAATGAAGACAGCGGCATGTCTGTTCTTCCTGAAGAAAAAAACGTCAATGCAGGTGCAGACTTTGACATACTGGCATCAGATAAAATCGACATAAGCACAGGCGGCAACTGGTCATTTCAGCGTGAAGACGACCAGGTAAACAGCGATGGCGGACTCGAAAGAAAAGATACAACAAGGGCCAATGGATATATTGCAGCTGACTTTGATCTTACAGATTCTCTCTCGTTTTCATCTAATATCTATCACAATTATTATCTCAGGGACAGGGATAAATACCTCGGGCTTTCTGATAAATGGGAAGGACAGGATTATAAAGAGGAAGAAAACTTCACCTGTGCATCACTATTTGCTGATCTGAAAATCAACTCAAACAACCTTCTTACTGCAGGAATTGAATATTCAAGGGACAGTCTCTATAAGTATAATTTAGATGGAGACGGAGCAACAAAAGTTATGCACCGTCAGGCTTTTGTTATTCAGGATGAACAGTTTTCAAAAAATCACTATTCTGTAATGGCCGGGTTAAGGCTTGAGAATGGTTCAAAATACGGGTTCTTTGCAGCACCCAAAATATCTGCAATGTATTACCTGTGCAGGGAATTCAGAATTACTGCCGGAACAGGAATCGGTTACAGGGCACCTGAATTCAGCGACCTGTATCTCTTAAAAGACAGCGCAGGTCACCCGGTAATAGAAGGCAATGAAAACCTTGACCCTGAAAAATCTCTTGGCACAAACATTGGATTTGAACTCTCAACCAAAAAGATCTATGCAATGGCAAACCTCTTCCACAATGAGCTGAGGGATGAAATAATCAATGTAATTCAGCCCTATAAGAACAATGGTCGTGATGTTTACATAAAGAAAAATATTGGTGATACATACAGGCAGGGAGCTGACCTGGAAGCAGGCATAAAACTCCCGTTAAACCTTTCTGTTTCCGGCGGGTATAATTTTATCTATGGCTACAGCAGGTCAGATAATGAAACCCTGAAAGATCAGCCCATGCATACAATGAGGGCAAAAATTTCATATAACTCACCAGGCAAAAACTTTCTTACCTATTTCAGCTGCCGTTATCTCACTTCTGCAGATGACCTGGAGACAGGTGATGTGTTCATGGCTGATTTCTATATATCAGGCAAACTGTTTAACCACATCAGGCTGTTTGCAGGTGTTGATAATATAACTGATAAAACTGATCACAGCAGCGGCAACCTGTCTGGAAGAGTATTTTCTGCAGGTGCAGAAGGCTGGTTCTGATAAAAGTAAAAAATGGCTTAAGCCAAAAAAATAAATAAGGAGATTTCAATGTTAAAAAAAATTTCAAAGTTTTTTATTGTATTTATGGCATGCATGATGGTTGTTTTCACGGCATGTGACAGTGATGATGATTCATCAGACGCTCTTTCAAATGTGGAAAAGCTGAGTGACGGAACATTTTTGATCAGAGCAAACAAGGATTCATCTTCAGGATCAACAGTATACAATTACACGTACTTCAGTCTCTCTACTGGTAAAAAGGTTGATGCAACAAGCAGTGCGTCAACAGACTGGGACTTGAAATTCGAACCAACAACAATAATCCTTACAAACAGTGGAAGTACAGCAACAGATGCTGGCAGCAGTGGAACCGGTGGTGTTGAATATACAGGCTCAACTGACTTTTCAGCAGCTATTGATTCAAGCAGCCTTAATTTTACTGATGATATGGAAACTGACAAGAAGGTATATGTTGTAGGTATGAAAGGAGCAGAAACAAGAAATACCAACATAATGAGTTTCCCTGACTATGACACTGGCGACGGGAGTCAGGAATCTCCATATGAAGACAGAAATTTGAATGGCGACCAGTTCTTCCATTCTTCAGGCATGCCTCCGAAGCTCAGTGCAACTGAAAGAGTTTACGTTGTAAGGCATGCTGATGGATCAGGATTCAGCAAGTTCCAGGTTCTCGCTATAGAATACTCAAAGGATTCAACAGGCAAAATCACAACCTATACTTTTAAAGTAAAATACGAGAAACTCTAAGCATCAAATCCTCCTCAAATAATCATTCATAAATTCCTCCCCCTTAACGGGGGAGGCCAGGAGGGGGTGAACGAATTAACACCATAAATACATTCCAGGTAATCATACATGAAAAAATATATTGTTTTAATAATCCTTCCGTTATTGTTATTCTCCTGTTCAAAAACAAAATTTTCTGATAAAGGCCTTCTTATTATTGCTCACGGTTCAAAAAATACTGAATGGAACAATAAAATTATTTCACTGGAAGCAGAACTCAAAAAAATATTCTCTCTTACTGAAGAATACAAAGGCATTCCTGTTAAGGCCTGTTTTCTTGAATGCACTCCATTCATTGATGAAAGTGTAAAAGCGCTCAGGGATCAGGGCGCAAAAAAAATTCTCGCTCTGCCGGTCTTTATAGTTCCATCCGGGCATCTCTGCCGTGACATTCCTGCAGTGCTTGGAACATACCATGATAAAAGAACAACTGAAGAACTCAAAGCAGAGGGAATAAAAATTATCAGCAATAATACAGGCATATGCATGGGCCCTCCCCTTTCATACGGAAGCCTGATTGAAGAAATCACAGTTTCACGTATAAAAGAAATGTCACAAAAACCAGAAGATGAAGCAGCAGTTATACTTCTTCACGGATCAGCAGAATTTAAATCTCTCTGGCAGGAGCTTGCACAGAGAAGCATCAAGGCAATAAAAGAAAAAACAGGTATTAAAAACTGTTCTTATGCATTTACTGGAGCAGGACAGTATTTTAAAAAAAACGCGCTTCCTGAAATAAATAAAGCACTTAAAACAAATAAACGAATTCTTGTTTACGGAATATTTACAGGCAAGAGTGCAAAAAAGATGGCAGAAAGCCAGCTTGCAAAGTCTGATTTTTCTGTAAAAAAACACTTCCTTAATAACAGCAGAGTGCAGTATTCAGATAACGCGCTCCTGCCTGATCAGAGAATCACTGCCTGGATTAAAGAAAGGTTTACTGAATACGCTTCACAGAACTGAAAAAAAGGCGCTGTAAATAATCACAGCGCCTTTTCAGTTTTCATTGAAACAGATTCTATTTTGAAAAAATTACTGCCCCGTCATCCTGGTAATAATAAAGAAACTCATAGTAACAGATCATATCACTGTCTTCAGGATTTCCGCAGCATGTAACCTGGAGCTTGGCGTATTTTCCTTCAGCGGTTCTGAACACGAATGTACGGTGAGAGAAAACACTGTATTCAACTACAGTCATATCCATGTCATACCAGCTGAATCCAAGCCAGGGATAATCCTTTCTTCTGCTCTCAAGTTTTTCATTTGGATGAACATTTGAATCAAAATCAGGAACAGTCAGCTTTGATGTATCAACACTTATAACATCATCAATATCCTCTTCAACATGGTAATACAACACATCTGATCCTGCTTTATCATTAACCACGATGTCGACAAACGCGATAGCATGAGTTCCCATTGGCCCCATTGTTACATCCTCCATAAAGAAGGTAAAAACAATATCCCAGGTTTCAGGCTCTGTTCCTTCACTCCAGGGAAGACTTACCGCCTGGCCTGAACTGAAATCAAAATAAACATTATAAGCCTCTTCACTGTGGTAATCCGGAATACCCATCCCGTTCTTTGTTATTGTCAGATTAAGATCAGCGTTAGCTGAAGGATACTGGACATCGGAGAATTCCTCTGATCCGTCATCCTGGTAAAAGTAGTCGAAATCCGAACAGAAGAGCTCACCGTTTTCTCCAAGGAATGATTTCAACTGCATCATGGCATAATTGCCCTCAGGTGTTTTTATTACAAATGATCGTTTTTCTTCAAGGATGTATTCGTATTTTGCCTTTCCCCAGTTATATTTATATTTATACCATCCATCCAGTGCCCGGGCATCTTCCCCTGTCACAAATTCAATACCAGCTGCGGTTCTTACATCTGTAATATTTTCATCAACTCCTTTGAATTTAACACCTGCAGATTCATTTACCCTGATCTGAGCACGGTCCTTATACAGACCACCTTTTTCATAGTATGAGAATACAAGATCCCATTCTCCTGAAAATTCTGCATCCTTGTCTACATGAGTTATCTGCCCGGAACTGAAATCAAAATATACATCCTTCTGACTGTCTCCATTCAGGTCAACATGTGCATGCCCGGTTTTAATCCTTTTAACTGTTTTCTCTTTTTCTGCTGTAGTAAATGACCATGAATAGTCATCAGTCATATTCAGCCCTGCACTGCTTTTAACGGTTTTATGAATGGTTACTGTATAGGCAGTTTCATATTCAAGACTGTTTTCAGGATCAAAAATAATTTTCTTATCAGAGTATGACACTGTACCTGCAACAGAATTATTATTCTCATCTTTTACAGAAACAGATTCAGCGTTAACAGATGATTCATCCAGTTCAACAGAAAAGGTCGCTATAATATCCGCATCAGCACTGGCGTCAGTTTGACCTGCAGAGGGAGAGACGAGTGTAACTTCAGGATCTTTATCCACTCTGTCAAAAACTGTGCCTCCGTCAGCAAGGTAGTCATATTCAAATTCCGCGTAATATTCTTCTTCGTTTGGCCCGTAATAGGTCTTAACCTGGAACTTCCCATAGTTACCTTCTGCTGTTTTAATGATAAAGGTTTTACCTGGCAGCACATAGTAAACAGGCGGCATTATATTATCCTTGAAGTCATACCACACAACTCCAAGACTTGGATAAGGCAGTTGAACGGAACTAAGGTATGAACTTTCATTGGGATGCTTATAACCTTCAAACCCGCTTGTCTTCATTGCAGAAACATCCACCTCAATAGCCTCTGAAATATTCCCTTCATAAAGGTAGAATTCAACACCTGCTGATTCATTTACAACAATATGCGACACAGGCATTTCAGTGTTTGCCATTATCGGAAGATTCTCTATCAGGAATTTTATATCCCAGTCGCCATTATATTCACTGCCGGCTGAAACATGACTGACTGTGCCGGATGAGAAATCAAAGTAGGCGTCATTATTTGCCCCGGTTCTGTCTACAATTGCTACTGGATTACTGTTTCCTGTGCCCGGGTTTTCACCTGAGTCAGACGAATTACCTGAACCCGGTGAACTGTCACTGCAGCAGAAAAACAGCAGTGAAGATAAAAGAATCAGAACAGGAATTGTTTCTTTTTTAAATCTCATTACGATCCTCCCTGGTTTTGCAATCCCGTCAGGATTGCTGTTATTTTTTTATTTAAACAACAGGCCTGATTATTGTGGCAGGCAAAGCGTCTCTATTCACTCCAAAATCATAGCTGATTTGAATTTTATATTTATCTTAGAATATTAGTTATAACACACTTTATTAATCAACAAAAATTTTGGTATCAAACCAGATTAAAGTCAAAAATTTTCTGTGTGACATCGTATGATGGATTGCGAGTCATTCCTGCGAAGGCAGGAATCTCATGGAGTGGGTTTATAAATCTTTTCTATGAGATTCCGGTATTCTCTTGCTTCGATTAACTCAGCACAAGTCGAGAAACCGGAATGACAAACGGAGAGTTTCATGAACATCCTTTATGAGATTCCTGCATTTTGTTTCACTCCAGCCGCAATGACCGGACATTCACTGTCTCCATCATAAATTTGATATTACAATAGTAATCTCCGTGTCATCCCTTCGAACTTTTCTAACTACAGAGTGTGAAATCATGGTGCTACAGGATCTCGCATTGAGAAGCTATAGGATCTCACTCTGAGAAGCTATGGGTTTATGATATAAAATTAAGAATGGGATAAAAGAATTGTCTGAGCGCGGGAAAAATTTATTGCTGCCCAATGGCCGGGCAGCAGTTATATTTATCAGTTTACACCGTACTTTTCCCTGTACTCCTGCATTTTTGCAATCATTTCCTTTTCAATACCATGTGCTTCTCTCAATGAATCATCAGAAAGGTATTGAATTATATCGAGGATGTTTGCAATCGGGTAAAAGGAAATTCCTGTTGATTCAGAGAGTTCCTGGATTGCGGATTTTTCACCAGTACCCTTTTCCATTCTGTCAACAGATACAATCACAGCCTTGAGTTCAGGATTGCCTTCAGCCTTCAGAATATCAATTGATTCGCGGATCGCGGTTCCTGCAGTTATTACATCATCAACAAGAATGATCCTGTCATCAGATGAAAGTTTTTTACCAACCAGCAGTCCCTTGTCACCATGGTCCTTTGCTTCCTTACGGTTGAATGAATAATCAACATCGATTTTTTGTTCTGTGAAAAGCGCGTTCACTGTTGCAATTGCAAGGGGGATTCCCTTGTAGGCCGGGCCGAAAATGGCGGTGTATTCATCCTTCTGAAGATTGTCTGCAATGGTACTTGCATAAAAACTGCCGAGTTTGTTGATTGCGCTGCCAGTATGAAGCATTCCTGTATTCAGAAAATAAGGCGAAAGCCTTCCTGATTTAAGTGTAAATTCACCGAATCTCAGGGCATTGCTTTTAAGCAGAAAACTTATAAATTCCTTTTTATATTCTTTCATTAGAGTCTCCTGTTTTTTATTAGTTTATATGATCAACAGATGCTTTCCGTGTCGAGCATTTTTTCACCAGGATTCTTCATCCCCCTTATTCTTCAAAAAAAAGAACAGCAGATTTTATTTCTTGATTACCGAAACATATAAAAATAAAATCAGTTTTTATTCCTAAACTTTATTGTAGAAGAAAAAACTCTATTGCTCCCGCCTCCGAAGGCGGCGGGGGCAATAAAATTCTTCCGTTTACACTAAAAAGTATTTTAGGAATAAATACTGAAATAAAATACTTATTCACAAAAAAACCACTTACAGAAACATAGCGAATAATCTTATGAAAAAACTTCTCACTATAACTCTTGTTATTCTTTCCCTGCTTTCAGTTTACCAGAGCGGCATATGCCGTTCCTGGGACGACCTTGACGAGGGAGAGCACGAAATATACGGAAGTGAAAAAGAAGAGAAAGTACCAATTAACATGTTCATCATTGAAAAGGAAGACTGGAAAGACCACTATGCCCTCAATATTTTTTTCCTGTTCAAGTACAAGGATTATCCAAAATATACTTCAACAAGGGTTCTTCCCTTCTGGTATAACCTTTCGAGCAAGATTGACAACCGTTCCAGAACTGTGCTGCCGTTATTTCTTACCTGGCTTGAAAGAGACGGCACAGAAGAGACATCCTTTATTGGATGCCCTCTTTATTACTCACACACAGATGTTGACAGAAGCGACAGATCGCTGCTTTTTCTTTTCTGGTGGGGCAGAGAAAAAAATAATATATATTCAGAAAATTCATACCAGCTGATGATCCCATTGTTTTTTCATTACAGGAGGGAACACAGAAACATTTTAAAAGCAAAGAATCAGAAAAAAAGCAATGTGACCTATGCAGAGGATATGTTCATAAGCCCGCTTTTAAATTACATAAGAGACTCCAGGACAGGGCAGGAGGGTGATATAACGTGGTGGTTTCCTCTTGTTCCAATAACGTGGCACAGTACTGATAAATACGGGGGAAACAGGAATATTTTCTTCATCCTTGACTATTCATGGGAAACCCGCAAAGGTGAGGATGAACTCAAACGATTCTGGCTTTTCCCCCTGTGCCTGTGGAAAAAGGGAACAGACGGTTATACTCACATACTTTTTCCGCTCTACATGCACCTCAAAGATTACACAGGAGAATATTACAGACACATTCTCCCCTTTTACATTGGCAACGAAAGCCATTATGGAAACAACATAAGCAAAACCACACTGACCCCGCTTTTCGGGCGAACCAGAACCGGGCATAAAAAAACAGGAGAAATCTCGTCTTCAGCTTTCTGGTTCCCGATTCTGCCCCTTTTCTACACCGGCTTTGATAAAAAGGAAGGAACACATACAAACATTGCATGGATCTTTGACTGGAAGAAAAATTCTGACGGTTCACTAAAACGCTTCTGGTTTATACCCTTTGTTTTTCATGAAACAAGAGAAAATGGCTACAGGTACTACCCGCCTTTCTACTTCAGGCCAGGTGGCACGTCAGACGAGAGAGGCATGTCATTCGGCCTCTTTCATTACTCGAGCTGGAGCCCTTATCATGAAACCACATGGTCATGGCCATACTATCACACAGAAAAATTCAAAGAAGTCAGGCTGAAGGATGAAGAAACCCCGCAGAAAAAACTAACAGAATACTATACCCATTTTCTGCCCCTTTACTGGTCGTGGCAAAACAGCAAAAGCACAGGAAGAATAATATTCCCCCTGTATTTCAATTACAGGGATGAACACACAGACCTTCACGTGAATCTAACAGGTTACGCGAAAAAGACATTCACCGGACCGTTCAACCCTGACGTGGCACTTGACGCGGGCAAAAGAAACGGTACCTGGTATATTGACACAGATATTTCATGGCTGTATGACATGTGGAGCTTTTCTACAAGAATCCCCCTGAAAAAAACAGAAACAGAGCAGGCAGATAAAGAAACAGCAGAAATAAAATCTGAAGCTATAATCAAAACCAGAGCAATTAAGAAATCAAAAGAGATCAGCCGTGAAAATTCAACCTTTTACTGGGGCTGGAAAGTCCTTTTCGGCTGGATGGCATTCGAAAGGGCTGATTCAAAAAGGCATTTCAGGCTTCTTCCACTTTCGTGGTTCACCTGGGATGAAAACACAGAAGATAAATTCTACATGTTTCTGCCATTCTTCCTCTCATATAAATCAGAGGAACTGCAGGAAGAATATTTCATGATTGCCCCATTCTATGGTTCACAAAAAGAAGGAAAATCCTATGCAAGGGGCTTTTTAGTAAATCTCTACTGGGATGAATACAATGCAGAGACCGACTGCCATGAGAAAACCATACTCTGGCCATTTGTTAACTGGTACAGTTCGCCTGAGAAAAATGGCTTCAGGGTTTTCCCTTTTGTGTGGCACAGAGAATGGAACGCAGAAAAAGACTCCGGTGCAAAAACCATATCTCTTTTATATTATAAAAGCAGAAATAAAACAAAAGGCTGGAATATAACAAAAGAGAACAGAACCATATCACCTCTCTATTATTACAGCAGTGAAACAAAAATAAGTCCTGAAAAAAGCAGTGATTCATCAACACTCTGGGCTCCGATTCTGCCTTTGTTCTACAGGCACACATGCAATGATTACAAACACTGGAATCTTCTTGGATTCATTGACAGCATGGAAGACCAGAACAAAAGCCGTTTTTTTATACTGCCCTTTTTCTACACAAGTGAAAGCAATGGCATCAGGTATTATAATATCCTCGGATTCCTTGACTGGGAATCAACACAGAGCGGTATATCAGAATCCATGATTTTGCCATTCTACAGCTGGCGCGGAGGAGAAGACAGTCACCTGACGATATTTCCACTACTCACACACTTTGCAGATGATCACGGTGCAAAGACGAGATTCATTGCAGGTGCATACTGGCACACAACTCCTGTTTATGAAAGGCAGAATTTTTTATATCTCTTTGACCACAGAAAATATATCAGCAAAAAATCTACAGAAGATAGCTGGTCATTTCTTTTTACAGTAATGCAGTACAGGGTATCACCTGAGATTAAGGAAATGAAACTACTATGGGGATCACTTCTTAAATACAAAAACTACACCCAGTCAGAAGACTACAGGATTAGCGCGTTGTTTTCCCTTATGGCAGTCGAACGAAACCGCAGTGAATTTCATCACAGGATTCTCCCTCTGTACTATTATACTCAGGATGAAGACGAGTGGTCCCTCTTCCTTCCGCCTGTGCTCAGTTATTTCAGTGAAGACAAAACCGGTGATTTTGACCTGGGTCTTCTTGGTGTTCTGTACTACAGGAACAATAACATAACAACAGGCCATGACAAAAGAATGTGGCTGCTTGGCACTATTTACAATGAAGTAAAAAAACCTGAAAGAGGTTACCATGAAAGAGGAAGCCTCTGGGGGCTCCTGTGGAACTACCAGAAAGAAGAAGAAACCGGTTACCGGAAGTTTTCAATACTTAAAGGATTGTATAAGTGGACACTAAAGAACGGGGAGTCAAAACACACTGTTCTGTGGGTGTTCTGAGGCAGGAGAAACCAGACAGGTAATATTCACCAGCAAAGGCACTCATAATTTCTCTTTAAAGCTTGACAAAGTTAGTGATGACAAACTAATGTAGTAGATTCAAATTAATTAAGCTTTAAAAGGAGATATTATGAAAACAGTTGGAATATTCTACGGAACAACAACCGGCAACACATATGAGGCAGCACAGAAGATATCTGAAGAGCTTGGCGATTCCTCATGTGAACTCATTGATGTAAGCAAGGCAAAGAAGGATGATCTTGAACGCTTTGAAAACATTATTTTCGGTGTTTCAACATGGGGTTTTGGTGACCTTCAGGATGACTGGGATGTTTTCATCAAAAGTGTTGAGAACAGCAGCCTTGACGGGAAAAGCATAGCGTTTTTCGGGCTCGGAGACCAGGATTCATACCCTGACACATTCAATGATGCGATGGGAACCATTTATGAAACAGTGAAAGATTCCGGAGCAAAGTTCACAGGAAAGTGGCCTACAGACGGATACGATTTTGTCAGTTCAGCTGCAGTTGTTGACGGAGCTTTCATAGGCCTTGCGCTTGACGAAGATATCCAGCCGGAAAAAACAGAAGGCAGAATTAAAGACTGGGTAAATCAGATCATGAGTGATTTCGCTTAACAGTAATAACTGTATTGAGTCAGATACAATGGTTCTGACTCAATACAATATTATCCGGGAATCCTCAGTTAGCAATATCCCTTACCGTTCTTTTCCTTTCTCCCATCATGTACCAGTAATGAGGATCAAGCACAATCCTTTTTGGAAGAGAAGAAGCATGAAGCTTAAATTTATTTATTCCTGATTTAACCTTAACCTTTCGGGTTTCAACAAGACGGCCGTCTTTGTCACAGAAACCGATTTCAAGCATAGAATCAAATGGCCTGCCTGTAAGATTTCCCAGGCCATCCATAATACCGGAAGCTGCGTTAACTGCCAGATCAAGACTTGTCCCGTTTATAGAAACATCATCAAGACTGATCCTGTATTGAACCATTTCCCTGAAGCCTTCATTTGCAAAAGACCGAAGGTTTTGCGGCAAAATTCTTCCAAGATCATTATAAAAACTTTTTGCCAGCACAAAAGAATGACGATTATTATCAATCCAGAGCCTGAGCCATGAATTGAATTTCTTTACCCCCATCCTTTCTGACAGAGCATAAAGAACACGGCCTCCCTTGTCTCTGGATACATAGGATGCTTCGTCTGACGATATTAGCGGCTTTTCACAGATCTCTTCTTCGCCCTTTCCTTCGATATAATCCTCGTAATTCTGCTCAAACCATCTTGCTGCTTCATTCATGCCGAATTTCTCTTTCATGAAAAGAAGCGCCATGTATTCAGGAATAGATTCAGTAAAAACTTCTGCACCCTGAACATTGGCAGGCATAAGCCTGGAGTTAATCCACTGTTTTGCAAGCTCTCTTGCAACAGTGTAATATATATACTGCCTTTCTTCAGGTTTTGCAATATCCATTGTCCACCCGTGTTTTTCTGATATTGCTATAATATTTCCAAAAGTAACAAAATCATCATCATAAAAAGGCTTCTCAGCTATTGTAACAGATGAATAGGGATACCTGCC
>CAZEJW010000129.1:0-13269 GCA_964512685.1 uncultured Leptospirales bacterium
GATTTGTTTTGTCCTCCTGAACAGAATCGAAATCAGAAGCAGGCTGCTCATCCACGGTGAGTGAAAATGTTTTTGTTTCGCTTACACCATTTTTTGTTATTGTTGCAGTCAGTGTAACAACTTTATCTCCATCTCCATTGGCAGGGCGGGTGACTGATCCACCAATTGAAATAACCGATGGATCTGAAGATACCCATGTTATGGTTGTACCGTTAGCTCCTTCTGTTTTCAACACAATATCAGCAGTAACGGATGATAAACTGTCACTACCTGTATATTGTATACTTAAACTGTCTCTGTCATAGGAGACTGCTTCATAATCTGACAGTTCACCAACCGGACCAAGATCTTCAAGAGCTGTACAGCCTGCTGAAAACCATGATATTGTAACTGCTGATATAATGACTGACAAAAATTTTAATTTCATCTTTTTACTCCCGTGTATTAAAATTTGAAACTTGAGAAAACACCAAGATTAATATCCCGTATCGATTCATCGCTTATAAACACGTCATAACCGGCATGAAGACCTATGCGTATTTTATCTGATGAAGGGAGCTCAATATCAGCGGTCAGGGCTGGAGAAAAATATAAAGCTGTTCCACTCCAATCAGAGCCTCCCCTTTCTATATTTTCAGAAAATGCTCCGATTTTAAGATGAGGAATAAATCTTATATTAAAATACCAGGGAAGATTTTCTGTATAACGGGAAAGAAATATCCTGTATCCTGAACTGAAGAACATGCCGTATCCGCTCAATTCTGTTTCACCTTTCCAGCCGCTTGAATATATAAAAGACATTCCCAGCATTATATCTTTAGTAAAGTTCTGAGTATTTATCAGATTTTCGACCCCTGTCATTAAACCTCCATAAATCTGGACACCAACGGCATCAGCATAAACAGGTATATTCACTGCACCATTCAGCTCCCAGCCACGGAATACGCCTAAAATAACATTTTCCTTATGAGACTTTTCTTCAGATTTAATCTCTTCACCAGCGGGTGTTTCTTCAGTTTTTATTGTTTTTTCTTTATTATCTGATTCAGAACTGTCCAAATCCTCTGAACCCTGATGAGACTCTTCTTCAGGTTTAATCTCTTCACCAGGGAGTGTTTCTTCAGTATTTATTATATTTTCTTTATTATCTGATTCTGGTATGTCCAGATCCTCTGAACCCTGATTAAACTTTTCTTCAGATTTAATCTCTTCACCAGAGAGTGTTTCTTTAGCTTTTATTATATTTTCTTTATTAGCTGATTCCGGTATGTCCGGATCCTGTGAAAATAAAGGGGTTATAATACTAAGAGAAATAATTATCGAAACTATAGCTGAGAAAATTTTCATTTTCCTATCCTCTAATTTTATTATTTAGAGTAGATTTTATAATAAATAAAGGATATAGAGAATCAGCCAAAAGTATGATAATTTAAAAAAAAGGTATGAGAGTGGAGTTTGTTTATTATTAGGAATTTCCTTTACTAAAAGGGTGCTGAAGGTAAAAAGGGCGGTGAAAAAAGCTATTAACTGTTTCATGGGCTTACCTCTCCAGAGACATAAGGAAGATTATCTGAAGCTGAAATACCCTTTTTCAGAAACCCCGTTTTAAAATTTGCGGTCAAAAAATTTTGCGAAAACAAAGTTTTATTGACGTAATTTTTGAAAATTAACATATATAATTGTAGAGTCATGCTGTTTTTAATTTTAATAGTTAAAAATTTAAGTTTCATGTGTTTCGCCCTCAAACCTCCTGATTTCGGCCGCATGGTTGCTGGAAAGGCTCCCCGCTTCATATAACACGGGGCATCCAATATTGCCCAATCGGTCTCTAACAAAAAATTTATTGCTTGAAATTATTCACAGTTGAAATATATCTAACATTAACATGGGCAACATCGGATCGCCCCGGGAACGTTGTATGCAATTTGGGCACCCCTAAGACAGAAGAGCGCCGCGAAAGAATGAAAAGAAATAAGGAAGAATAAAATGGTGGTGGCAAAAGACAAAAACAAAGACAATTGCGCCGGAAGAAAGCCGCCACGTCCTGTGTCGGCTAAAAGGCAAAGAAAAATCGAAGGATATAATTATCTATGAGTAGAGACTGGGAATTTGTTTTTACAACATGGGCAAAAGGCCCAAGCGATACCGAAAAAACTAAAGCGGAAAATGCTGAAAGACAAATACGGCAGGCAATCAACGCAAGCCCAAAACTTCAAAACAGAAACATTGTTGTCTTTACACAAGGCTCTTATAGAAATCGAGTAAATGTTCGGAAAGATAGTGATGTTGACATTGGCATTCTTTGTTACGATACATTCTTTCCAGAATATCCCGATGACAATGTAAAAATGTTACTTGAAAAAACAGCAGCAGATGCTACCTATACATACCAAGTATTTAAAAATGAAATTGAAGAAGCATTGGTTGCAAGATTTGGCAGGGCATCAGTAAAACGGGGGAACAAATCATTCGATATCAAAGAAAATACATACCGCGTTGAAGCAGATGTCGCTGCTTTCTTTGAACACCGCCGATATACATCAACCAGCAATTACCTTTCTGGCGTGGAAATGATTCCAGACGATTACAATCCGCCTAGAGTTCGGAATTGGCCAGAGCAACACTACACTAATGGTGTTTACAAAAATGACAATACAAACAGACGCTACAAAAGAATTGTAAGAACACTAAAGTCTTTATCAAATGAAATGTCTGCTCAAGGAATTGAGATCGCAAAACAAACGCCAAGTTTTTTAACCGAATGCCTTGTCTGGAATGCCCCAAATACTTGTTTCTCATTTGAGACATATAAAAGCATGCTTCGCAGTGTACTTGCACACCTTTTTAATAACACATTAACTCAGGAAAAGTGTTCAAGCAGGGGCGAGGTGAGTGAGTTAAAATATCTTTTTCGTGGTTCGCAGCCGTGGTCATATCAACAGGCGCATAAATTTGTTTCAGCGGCATGGGATTATGTGGAGTATGAATAAATGAAAAACTTAAAAGTCAGCAATTTTGTTTATTTGTTAGTTGGTTTCTCTGCGGTTGCTTGGTTCGGGTTATCTTTGGTTACTGGCCAGAGCTTGGCCAATGCGCAATCTTTTTTCAAGCTGATACCAAATGTAGTTACAATTGATTTATTTATCATTTTGATTTTCACAAAATGGCTATGGAGTTGGAAAATATTCAAAGGTTGGCTTGTGCCTTTTCCAAATCTGAACGGAACATGGATTGGTCAAATTGATTCAGATTGGAAAAATCCAGAAACTGGTGCCTCAACACCACCGATACCAGTAATGCTTACAATTAAACAAAGCCTATTAAACATAAGCTGTGTAATGCATACCGGAGAGATGAAGAGTTATTCATTTTCAGAAGGGTTGCATGTTGATAGTGAGAAACAGATTAAGCAAGTCGCATATATTTATACCAGTAAGCCAAGAATTACGATAAATCAACGCAGTTTGCCGCATGATGGTGCGATTGTATTTGATATAATTGAATCTCCAGAAAAAAAGCTAACAGGGAGATACTGGACAGAGCGCAAAACAACTGGTGAAATTACTGTTACATTTAATTGCAAGAAAATATTAGAAGAGCTACCCGCAGATTTAGGACCTCATCCCGTTTTGGAAAAAACTACGGGCAAAGACACAACAAAGAATGAAAACGGAGTTTCGAAATGACTAAAAAAGAACTTGAAGATTACCTATGGGGTGCAGCAAACATTCTCCGTGGAATGATTGATGCCGCAGATTTTAAACAATACATTTTCCCGCTTTTATTCTTCAAACGCATCAGCGATGTATGGGATGAAGAGTATAAAACTGCTCTTGAAGAAAGTAATAATGACCTGGACTATGCATTATTTTAGGAAAATCATCGTTTTCAGATTCCTAAAGGTTGCCATTGGGAAGATATTCGTAAGAAAACCGTTGATGTCGGTGCAGCTCTTCAAAAAGCTCTCAATGGTATTGAAAAAGCAAATTTTGAAATGCTTCATGATGTTTTCGGTGATGCACAATGGACGAATAAACGCCGAATGAGCGATGAAAAGATGCTAGACCTGATTGAGCATTTCAGCCAGATGGATTTAACGGTCAGCAATGTTCCCCACGACATCATGGGTGAAGGATATGAATACCTGATAAAGAAATTTGCCGATGACAGCGGCCATACTGCTGCCGAGTTTTACACAAACCGAACAGTTGTAAAACTGATGACGCAGATTACCGATCCGCAAAGCGGAGAAAGCATTTATGACCCCACTTGCGGAAGCGGTGGAATTCTTCTTTCAAGCACCCTTCATGTGAAAGAGCAGAAAAAAGAATACCGAACACTTAAACTCTACGGACAGGAACTGAACCTCATTACCTCGGCAATCGCCCGAATCAATATGTTTATGCATAATGTAGATGAATTTCTGATTGTGCAGGGCGACACTCTGGAAAGTCCCCAAATACTTGAAGATGACGAACTGAAAAAGTTTGATTTGATTATGGCAAACCCGCCTTACAGCGTGAAACGCTGGAACCAGCAAAAGTGGATGAATGACCCGTTCGGTAGAAATATCTGGGGAACTCCACCGCAGGGTTGTGCGGATTACGCCTTTCAACAACATATTATGAAAAGCCTTAATCCTGAAACCGGCAGAAGTGTGGTTCTCTGGCCGCACGGTGTTTTGTTTCGCGATGCTGAAAGCACTATTCGCAAGAAAATGATTGAGGAAGATTATGTTGATGCAGTGATAGGGCTTGGGAAAAACCTTTTCTATAACAGCAGTATGGAAAGTTGTTTGCTGGTGTGCAGAATGAAAAAGCCGAAGGAAAGAAAAGGCAAAATCATTTTTATTGATGCCAAAGAGGAATTACGCATTGAACGGACCAACGCCTGGCTTGAACCACAGCATATCAAAAAGATAAGCGATGCTTATTGGAATTTTTAGGATGTTGAAGGCTTTGCAAAAGTTATGAGCAATAAGGAAGTGCTGGAGAACAATTGTAATTTGAGTTTGCAATTGTATGTTAAGCAGGCAACCAATACCAATGAACATAACACTGAAGATTTGTTAGCTGATATAAAAACAAGGCAGAAGCAAATTAATGATTCGCTTGAAAATCTATTTACTCAGCTTAAAGATATTGGGATTGAAGTATGAAGTTGAAAAAAAGTCTGAACTATGATTTATGGGATTTGTGTGATTCATATGATGAATATGATTATTAAGAGAAGAAGGTAAATCATGGTAATCACCATAATCATAAAAATCACAGTTCAGACAATGGAGTGATGTATGAAGTTGAGAAAGGATAAATGGGAAGAGGTAAGTCTTGAAAGTGTTTTTAAGTTGAAAAGCGGTAATGCTCTTCCTGCACATAAAATGAAAGCAGGTAATTTTCCTGTCTATGGAGGCAATGGAGTAGTAGGTTACCACAACGAATATATGGTTGATAAACCAACAATTGTCATTGGAAGAGTAGGAGAGTATTGCGGTTCAATCCATCTTTCTGAAAGCAAGTCATGGATAACAGATAATGGTTTATATCCGATTGATTATTTTAAAGACATAGATACTATATTTTTAAAAACGAATTTGGCTTTTGCTAATCTAAATTGTTATGCAAGAAAAACGGGACAACCTTCAATTTCTCAGTCTTCAATTTCCAATGTTTTAACCCCCCTTCCTCCGCTCGAAGAACAAAAACAAATCGCCGCGCTTTTTCAGTCCATAGATACCGCTATTGAAGAGGTCGAGGGGCAGGAGAAGAATTTAAAGGCGCTATGGAAAAAGTTAATTGATGGTTTAACGAGTGAAAAACCATTATTCGGCAAATTGCTTGTTGGTAAAAAGTTACAATCAGTTAAATACTGCGATGTAACTGATAAAATAATGCGCAAAATTGACCCGGTTAGTTATGGTGTAGAAAGAATTGTTGCAGGTGAAAATCTTGCATCTGAAGATTTCAAAATAAGATCATGGGGCACTGTAGGAAAAGATTGTTTAGGGCCTGCTTTTCATGTTCTTTTTAAGCCCGGCGACATATTATACGGTTCAAGACGGACATATTTACGAAAGGTAGCTCTAGCGGATTTTGAAGGTGTTTGTGCTAATACCACCTATGTAGTCAGAGCAAAAGAAGAAATACTTCTTCAAGATTATTTAAAACACATCATGCTATCAGAGCGTTTTACCCAATATTCAATTGGAGTATCAAAAGGCTCAACGAATCCTTACATAAATTGGAAAGACTTAGACGACTTCTCTTTTCAAATTCCAGATATTGAAACACAACGAGAAATAGTAAATGTGTTAGACGGAATATTAGATATTATCGAGCAACTCAAGCAGCAAAAAACAACCATACAAAACCTGAAACAAAAACTCTTAAGCGAGATTTTAGGATGATGCCATGAAAAAAGAAAATGAAATAAAAATATTTGAAGATAAAAAAGTCAGAACACTGTGGGATGCTGAGCAGGAAAAATGGTATTTCTCCATTGTGGATGTTATCGCTGTATTAACCGAAAGTGTTGACCCGAATGCCTATTGGCGAAAGCTGAAACAAAGGCTTAAGGCAGAGGGTAATGAAACCGTGACAAATTGTCACGGTTTGAAAATGCCTGCGCCTGATGGCAAAATGCGTTTAACCGATGTTGCAGATACCGAACAACTTTTTCGACTGATACAATCCATTCCCTCACCCAAAGCAGAACCCTTTAAACTCTGGCTGGCGCAGGTAGCTTCCGAGCGATTAGACGAGATGCAGGACCCTGAACTCAGTATTGATCGTGCATTGGAGCAGTATCTAAAACTCGGTTATTCTGAAAACTGGATTAATCAGCGGCTTAAAAGTATTGAAATACGCAAAGAACTGACCGATGAATGGAAAAAACGCGGATTAAAAGAGGGTGTGCAGTTTGTAACCCTAACCGATATTATCACGAAAGCATGGTCTGATAAAACAACACGAGAGTACAAGATTCTCAAAGGGCTGAAAAAAGAAAATCTGCGCGACAATATGACCAACACCGAACTGATATTAAATATGCTGGCAGAAGCCTCAACCAAGGATATTTCAGAATCGGTGAACCCAAAAGATTTTGAAGAAAGCAAAAAAGTGGCTAAGCAGGGTGGCAATGTCGCTAAAGTCGCAAGAAAAGAACTGGAAGCCAAGACAGGGAAAAAAGTAGTTACTGAACTGAACGCTAAATCAACTTTAAAATTAAAGGATGAAAGCTGATATGTCATTTAACGAACTTAACAGTGTCTAATATTTTATAATTCACCAGCTCACCGGTGTTAATCTTAATCAGGTGCAGCATAGCATGGTTAAGGAAGAGGATGCTCCGTACCGCGATGAACCAAGGTGGAAATATGTGCAATCTGAACTGCTGCCTCGTGAAATCACTGATGTTTTTATTGAAAAGGAATTAAAAGAAGCACTCATTCGCCTTAATCCGGCCATCAAACAAAACCCGGAAAGGGCAGAAGAAGTTATTCATAAACTGCGGGCCATCCTTATTGCCGTTGGCAATGTCGGGCTTGTGCGTGCAAATGAAGAATTCGCCAAATGGCTGCGCGGTGAGATCTCCATGCCTATCGGCAAAGACAATGAGCATGTCAATATCCGCTTAATAGACTATGAAAAAATCGACAACAATTCCTATTTACTCACAAACCAGTTCAAGATTCGGGCAAGAGAAACAAAAATTCCTGATATTGCCATGTTTGTTAATGGTATACCTCTTGTCATTGGCGAAGCAAAAACACCGGTCAGACCGGCAGTGAGTTGGCTGGATGGGGCGCACGATATTCATGTTATTTATGAAAATGCGGTCCCACAACTCTTTGTGCCCAATGTGCTTTCGTTTGCCACAGAAGGCAAAGAACTTTTTATCGGTGGCGTAAGAACACCATTGGAATTCTGGTCGCCCTGGCGCCTGGAAGATGAAAAAGATTTATTGAATCACTTTGCCGGTTTGCAGGATATTGCCAAACAGATAACGCACCTCCTGAAACCTTCAACACTTTTAGACATTCTGCAATACTTCACCATTTATGCGACAAATAGTAAAAAGAAAAAAATTAAAGTCGTCTGCCGTTACCAGCAATATGAAGGTGCAAATGCAATTGTCGAAAGGGTGAAAGAAGGAAAAATCAGGAAGGGGTTAATCTGGCATTTTCAAGGCTCCGGTAAATCGCTGTTAATGCTTTTTGCCGCTCAAAAGATGCGCAAACAACAGGAACTTGGCAATCCCACCATACTGATAGTTGTCGATAGGATAGACCTCGATACGCAGATTACTGCTACTTTTAATACGGCCGAAGTTCCGAATATGGTTACCACTGACAATATTAAAGAACTGCATGACCTTTTAGAAAAAGATACCCGCAAGATTATCATAACCATGATTCACAAATTCAAAGACACTTATCCGGATATGAATACCCGTGAAAACTTGATTGTGATGGTTGACGAGGCACACCGGACACAAGAAGGCGACCTTGGTCGAAAAATGAGAAGTGCACTTCCTAATGCCTTTTTATTCGGATTAACCGGAACGCCAATCAACAAAGCGGATAAGAATACCTTTTGGGCTTTTGGAGCTGATGAAGATAAAAGCGGATATTTAAGCCGCTATACTTTTCAGGATAGTATTCGTGACAATGCCACGCTCCCCTTACACTTTGAACCACGATTGCCCGATTATCACATAGACAAAGAAGGGCTTGATGTTGCCTTTAAAGAAATGTCCAATGATTTAAGCGAAGACGATCGCAACAAACTCAGCCAGAAAGCCGCAAAGATGGCTGTCTTCCTCAAGTCTCCTGAACGGGTAAATACAATTGTTAAGGATATTGCCGAACACTTCCATAAACATGTCGGACCGGAAGGCTTCAAGGCAATGATAGTTACACCGGACAGATACGCCTGTGTTCAATACAAAGAAGAGCTGGATAAATTACTGCCGCCAGAATCAAGCGCGGTTGTAATTAGTACTTCTGCAAATGATGATTTAGATTTCAAACAGAAGTTTGCTATGGACAGAGACCAGCAGGAAAAGATAATTGAACAGTACAATGACGCTGATTCACCGCTTAAATTCCTGATTGTTACAGCAAAACTCTTGACGGGTTTTGATTCACCCATTTTACAAACGATGTATCTGGATAAGTCGCTTAGAGATCATACCCTGCTTCAGGCAATCTGCCGCACAAACCGATTATTCCCCAATAAAACCTTTGGAAGAATTGTTGATTATTTCGGCGTGTTTGATGACACCGCAAGCGCACTGGCATTCGATGAAGAATCAGTCAAAAAGGTTATCAGCAATTTGCAGGAACTAAAAGATAAATTACCCGAACAAATGGCTCTCTGCTTATCCCACTTTCCTGGAATAGACAGAAGTATTGAAGGCTTTGAAGGATTACAGGCAGCCCAGGATTGCATTAGTTCAAATGAAAAACGTGATGCCTATGCAAAAAAATTTCAGTTTATTATCAAAACTCTGGGAAGCACTCTCGCCCGATGAGGTATTAAAGCAATACCAGAAAGATTATAAATGGCTTTCGCAGGTTTATACATCAGTTAAACCCGGCTCAGACGATAATGGACGATTACTCTGGCATGCTTTAGGCGCACAGACAACAGCATTGATTCATGAACACATTCATGTTCAGGGAATTAACCAAGAAATGGAAGAAGTTGTTCTTGATGCAGATATTATTGATAACTTGATGAACAGTAAAAACCCAAAAGACGCTGATAAGGTTATCAAAATACTGAAGGGAAGACTTGGAAAACAAAAGGGAAATCCCTTATTTAAAAAACTCAGCGAAAGACTTGAAGCACTTAGAGATAAGGCGGAAAAAGGCTTAATCAACAGCATAGAATTTATTAAACAGCTTTGTGAAATAGCAAAAGAGACATTACAAGCAGAAAAACAACAAGAAAATGGTGAGCAAGCAAAAACCGCAAAGGCAGCGTTAACAGAGTTATTCCTTGAATTGAAAACCGATAAAACCCCTGCCATTGTTGAAAGAATAGTTTCTGATATTGATGAAATAGTACGCTTGGTACGATTTGACGGATGGCAAAATACAATTCCAGGCGAAAGAGAAGTGCAAAAATCATTACGGAAAACACTTCTGAAATATCAACTTCATAAAGATGAAGAATTATTCAATAAGTCGTATGAATACATTAAGGAATATTATTAAAGAATGCCTGCGCACATCGTGTGCTACGGCATAAGGCCGGCGCAATTAAAGAGAGAAAAAGTAGATGCCACTACCAGAAGAAAAAAAGAAGAACGCGGCGCAAGAATGAAGACCGGGGACCAGACAAATTTATCATAACCAAGTAGCAATATTTCTCAGGCATTACAACAAGAAACCTGATGCACTTGGATCGAATGAAATCAAGGAATATCTGCACAGTGGTAATCTCAAAAAATACCCCGTACAAAAAAAACAAAACGGCTTCCTTCTGTGCTTGATAGAGAGGAAGTATTTTCTTTGCTGGTAATGCTATCAGTTCATTCTTTCCATATTGTTTTTACTATTCCTGATTCACTTAACCCTCTTGTGCTGAGAAATCAGACTGTTCTCTACAATATTCTTTTTAAAAGCGCTTCTGAAACACTCAAAGAACTTTCTGTAGATAAAAAATATATTGGAGCTCAAATCGGATTCACAGCTGTACTTCATACATGGGGACAAAATCTCATGGATCATCCTCATCTGCACTGTATAGTTACCGGGGGTGGATTATCCGGAAACAAACATAAATGGATCTCTTCGGGGGGAAATTTTTTTCTCCCTGTCAAAGTAATGAGCAGACTTTTTCGAGGAAAATTTCTGGCTTATTTAAAGAAAAGTTATGAAACCAGCAGGATTAACTTCCCTGGTAATATTTCACATATCAGAAACAGAAAAAATTTTTATTCTTTCATATCCAGCCTTTACAAAAAGGAATGGATTGTTTATTCAAAGCCCCCATTTAAAAATCCACAAAATGTTTTCAGGTACTTGAGCCAGTACACACACAGAATTGCTATTAGTAATCATCGTATTCTTAACAGGACGTCTGCCTGTCAACAAGTGACAGGAGGTCACAATCAGGTTGACCAACTGCGTGTATCAGAAAATATTTCTGATACACGCTTAAATGTTAAGTGAAACGACCACAAGAACTTTCGGAGCCGGGTGTCCTGTCCTTTTTTAAAAGAAAAATAATCGACATTGTTGACGTTTTGCGTTATTATTGATTTTGATACAATCATTTAAATGCAAAGAAACGGAAAGGGTCTGGAATCAGAAATATTCAAAGAAATTTTCAGATAATATCCAAAGAATTGCTTTGAGAAAACTGTTTATGATTCAAAGAGCAAAAGAATTAAAAGATTTACTGGCTCCGCCAGCGAATAGATTGGAAAAGCTCAAAGGCGATAGGAAAGCTCAGTATAGCATCCGAATAAATGATTAATATCGCATTTGTTTTCGCTGGCAAGATTCAAATGCATATGATGTTGAAATTGTAGATTATCATTGAAGGTGAAAAGAATGAAAAAGATAAAGAATATACATCCAGGCGAAATATTAAAAGAAGAATTTCTTGAAGAATACCATATTTCAGCATATAAACTTGCTAAAGATACGAATATTCCAGCAACCAGAATTTCGCAGATTATCAAAGGCAAAAGAAGTATCACGGCAGATACAGCTTTAAGATTTTCTAAATATTTTGGTACAACACCTGATTTTTGGTTAGGTTTACAGATGGAATATGATATAAGAGAAGAATCAAGTTTAAAAGCAAAAGAGATAAAGGCTATAAAAAGTCTTTATGAAATTAGACACACATTATAAACATTACCCTGCTTTTCGCCCATCAGTGGACTCAAAGCGAATAAAATTATATTAGCCTTTCGTACACTTCGTCTAACATTTAGAAGTCTTAATATTCATTAAGCAGCAATGTTAAGACTCTTGAACAAAACCACATTTATACTGACAATACATATAGGAATTTAATACCAGTTTTATTTCCTGATTTTGCGGTAAATTAAAATGATGATCCAGAGACCTGACCGCAAACATTATAATTTATGCAATTACGGATTCTTTATCTACCCGTAATAAATACCAAACACCCTCTTTATCAAATTTTACTTATACCTGGGCATACCTTCTCCTCTGAAAAAATATACTTATTAAATTTCCAACTTCGAATTGCCTTTTTTTATTATCCTCCACCACCTGAAAGACTCCGAACAAAATGCACATGGCCCCTGCCACAATCAGGACAGAGAGTTATATCTATTCTAAAGTATTTCCAGAATAGAAAAGCAATATCCTTTTTCGATCTTTTTTATTCGACTATCAATAACGGCACTTTTTGCAACGTATCTGGAAAGGTAACGAAAAACCTGCTCTGGTTTTCTTTTTCCCTTGCCTTGGGGCTGAGAGTTAACCACCCAGGGTATATCTTCAAGTTTTTTTAAAAGTATTCCAGGGTCATCTATATCATTCGGAACTTTTAAAGAACCGGCCTTATGATTTTTGCGAAGATGAAACAAGAGTTTTCTGCGAAAATCAGCAGACATCTTTTTTTACCGGGAGAAAAAACGCCCGATTAGAAGCCACCCATTTTGTTCCATCATCGCTCAGACAGCCAGCTGGAACAACAACATGAAGGTGAGGATGATAGTTAAGCCTCTGATCCCATGTATGAAGCATTGCAAAGAATCCTGGTTTGCCATGAAAAGCTCGATCGTTATTTTTAATATCTTCTGTAAGGGAGTTACTTACGGATTTAAAAAGCAGGTTATAGCATAATTTTTTGTTTGTCAGAAAGAGTGACCTCAGCTGAGAAGGTACAGTGTAGGTGAGTAAAAAGTATCCGGTTGGCAAAAGTTCCGATTCTCTTTTCCCTGCCCACTTAACCGAGGCAGCTCCATTACATACAGGACACATTCTATCTTTGCAGGATTTATAAACAGGGTGTACTGATGAGCAGGAATCACACCGGGTAAACAATGAGGGGACAACTTCTGTTTTGCACTGAACGGTGTCCCAGGATGACCTGTATTTTTCTTAAGTTCACCCCTGATTCCAGAAGATGAGTAGCAAAAGAATGTCGTAATATGTGAGGAGAAACGCTTTTTGATATTCCAGCCTTTAATCCTGCATCATGAATAAACTGTTGGGTTTGTCTTTTTGAAAAAGGACTAAATAAATTATCTTTTTTGGGAAACAGATAAGTC
>CAZEJW010000130.1:0-13205 GCA_964512685.1 uncultured Leptospirales bacterium
AATCCTGATGGCAACTACTATGGTGATAAGCTTGTAAACGATAATTGTGATTATGATTCAGACGGTGATGGAACCAGAGATGCAAATTGGGCAACCGAATGGCAAAATGATACAGATCATGTGGAAGGAGTTGACTGGTACACTTGTTCATCCGCACATTCCCAGCCTCTTAATGCAAACATGAAAGCATATGCTGCCTGGAATATGTGGGTCAAAATTGCAGAAGGTTTATAAACATTCTAATATGCAGGAGTGAAATCTGTGACACTCCTGCATAAATCTCAACATCTCTCTATCCTTTATCTCCTCATCCCCTTATCTCTTCCTTTTATTTTAATCATCACTTTATTAACCCAGATCCTGAACAGCTTTGGCCTGCCTGCAATAAAATATGCAGGCACTATATAAATCATCAGTATGATAATTCCCTTAATAAACAGTTCAGCGAAATTACCGAAAAGAACATTATCCATAAAAAGAAAATACAGGAGATATATCCCACAGCATAAAATAATCGGCCTGAATAAAACTGTCAGTAAATATTTTGTCACAGAAATTTTCAGTATTGAACAAACATAAAATGGCTGAATAAAGAATCTTGTAAACAGAGCAGGAATCGCTGTTCCAAGAGCAATTCCTGCCAGGCCATATTCTTTTACCAGAATCAATGATAAAACCAGGTTGGCACAGCCTTCAGCAATTGTCTGGAATGCATAATAACGGTGCCTGTTGATTGCCCTGAGCAGGCTGATGGAAATTCCTGTCATCAGGTCAGGGATAAGCCCGATTACAAGAATCTTCAGAACCAGAGCGGATTCATCTGTTCCCTGAAATGATGCCGGAAGCCAGAGCCTGATAAAATCAGTTGAGAAAATGAATGCAGCAAGTCCAAAAAATGCAATAACTGTAGAGCATATCTTGCTGTATTCAATGAATTTACCAGCCAGGACTTTTTGTCCCTGTGCTGCAATTCTTGTAAAAGCTGGCTGTGTTGGAGAGAAAGTCGCTATTGACAGTGTGAATATATGCCTGAAAAGCTGGGCAGCAACTGCATAAGTGGCAACTGCTTCCATTGACAGGAATTTTGCCGCCACAGTCTCATCAATCTGAAAACGCAGAATATCTCCAAGACTGATGATTACTGCAAAGAAACCGAATGTAAGCAGAGGTCTAAGTTTGTTCCTGTCAAATAATGCAGGAGATATTTTAATTTCCGGGCTTATTTTTTTTACGATGATAATATTAATAACAAGAGACAAAAGCTCTCCTGCAGCAAATACAACAGCCAGTCCCATAATTCCGGGAATAAATATCAGAACAAGAATAGATGATATTCTTCTTGCAAGGTTGAGTGAAATGCTGACAAGTCCAGTGATTGCCCATTTTTCTTTTGCCTGAAGCACTGCAGAGAATACCCTGGAAGGAAATACTGCTGCAGCTGTAATTCCAAGCAAAAGAAATACATTTTTAAACAGAGCAGAATCCGTTGCATCTATTTTCAGCCATTGTATGAGTTTATCAGGCAGAATTATTGATGCCCCCAGAAGAATAAGACCGCAAAATGTAAAAAAGAAAAGTGTTGTATTGAACACAGTGTTGAGGTTTTTATTATCATTTTCAGCAATATGCTTTGCCATGTAACGTATTGCAGCACCTGTTACACCGAGATCCAGAAATCCATAATATCCTATGATCATAACAGCAAGGGACCACATGCCAAGTACATGAGTCCCGGTTTTTGCAATTATCAGTGGAGTAATTATAAATCCAAGGATAAAGTTGGTTCCCAGGGCAATATAATTAAAAATGGTTCCTGTAAGCGGAGAATTTCTCTGTGTTTTATTCATTGAACCTTTCAAAATAATTTAGATTGGCAGTAAAAGATGTCATAGACCAAAATTTTATAATAGCTATCCCCTCCCTTGATGGGAGGGGCAGGGGAGGGTGATAAAAAAATTATCACCCCCTCCTGGCCTCCCCCATCAAGGGGGAGGAAGTTTTATATAATTCAGAAGTCCTTAATTATACATTTTTTTACTTCTTAATCCTTTTCTTATCAGCTTATATGAAAATTACTTGCAATAAAAGACTGAAATGTGCAATAAATTTTTATTTTGATATGTAAATTATTACCTGATAATATTTTCTCAAAGGATATTCTATGACTGTTATCTTTGTCTCCCCCGGAGGCGGCAGATCCGGCGGAGTAAGAGTGACTGTGGAGATGGCAAATCATCTTTTACTCCGCGGTCACGATGTAAAAATTGCCTGCCGGAAAAAGCCTTTGCCTTTTGTTCAGAATTTAAAGCTGCAATACAGAAATTTTTTAAAGAAAATAAATGGAATAAAAAATGATGACTGGATGCCATTATACAATGGAAAACTTGAATATTACTCAAAGCCGGAAGCTATCTCATTCAAGGCAAGTGATCTTCTGATTGCAGTAGGTTATCTTACAGTAAGGGATGTTTATTCTCTTCCGGATAGTGTAATAAAACTGCGCTATTGCCATGAAAACCCATGTCTTGACCCTGACGTCTGGGAACTTCCAATGAAGACAATAGCAGTATCAGAGACTCTTGTTCCTTTACTCAAAGACCGGGGCTGTGAAGTCATTGGTGTTGTACCTAACGGAATAAATCACGATGAATATTTTACAGAAAATATTCATCGTGATGGAATTGGACTTGTTTACCAGAAAAGCATTCGCAAGGGCCCGGATACAGCACTTAAGATTCTTAAAAGGCTCGAGGATGCCAATCCTCAGATTAAACGTTATGTATTCAGTGAAACACCTGAAGCAAGATTCACCGGCAAAGCAGTTTATAAACAGTATCCTTCTGTTGAAGAGGCAAGGAGAATCTATAATTCATCAAAAATATGGCTTATCCCGAGCAGAAGCGAGGGTTTTGGACTTCCCATTCTTGAGGCAATGGCATGCGGCTGTGTAGTTATTTCCACAGACCATGATACAGCAAGAGGGCTGATTGAAAATGGGAAAAACGGCATACTTGTGCCAGTTGATGATGTTGATGCTTTTATGAAAGCCATTGATGAATTACTGAAAGATAATGAATTAAGAGAAAAGCTTGTTAAAGCCGGACAGGAAACAGCAAAAAAATTTACATGGGAAAGGGCAGTTATTGCCATGGAAAAAATCCTTCTGGATGTTAATACATGAGAAAATGGATTTGTCCTTCTCTGCTGATATTGTTTGCAGGAATTTTGAGGTTATACGGAATATCAACGGAACCTCTCTGGCTTGATGAAGGATATACTCTTCACTACATGTCATTACCGTTATCTGATACAGTTAATTATATCTTAACACATGACGCAAATCCTCCTCTGTATTACATCCTTCTCAAACTCTGGCTTATGGCTGCTGGCAATTTTGTAATTTCAGAATTTATCTTAAGAGTTCCATCAGTACTTTTTGGAATTCTTACTGTTTGGGCCATATGGAACCTGACAGAAGAAAACTTCGGGAGAAGAGCTGCTTTTGTGGCAGGACTTATTATTACCGTATCGCATTCAGCAGTATGGTATTCGCAGGAAGCAAGAATGTACAGCCTGCTGCTATTTCTAACAGCCATCAATATTAAATTTTTCCTTCGTTTTTTGGATAACGATAAGCCAGCTTCTGTAAGTACAATGGCAGGGCTTGTTCTTACAGGCACAGCTCTTCTTTATACTCATAATATAACCGCGCTTTTTCTTCTGTGCCAGGGGCTGTTCATGTGCTGTATAATAATCAAAAGATTTTCCAGCAGGGGGATGAAGAATTCGCGGAAATGGTTTCTTTGCCAGTTTATAATCCTGCTATGTTACCTGCCTCTTTTGCCCTTTATTGCCGGCCAGGCATCACTGGTTGGGCAAACTTTCTGGCTGGCAAAACCTACAGGCGGGGATCTTGTTGAAATATTTAATTTCCTTTTAATTTACAGATCCGGCAGTTGTATTGCAAAAACATCAGTTGTGTGCATTCTGTTTGCTTTGATGATATTTGTTTTTATAAAAAGAAAGGATAAAAGAATTACTGCTCTGTTTGTTTTAATCACCGGGCCAATTATATTGAGTTATTTAATCAGCCTGGTGATAACGCCCGTTATGCTGGATCGTACTCTGATATACACATTGATTCCATTTTCAGTATTAACAGGAGCCTTTTTCCAGGAAGGGAATATTTCAAACAGAAAATTTTATGTCAGCGTTATACTTCTGCTTCTGTTTATAATTTCTGTAAATCTTCGTTCATGGTATTTTGAAAACAGCAGGATTTCAAAAACGGACTTCCGCAGTGCTGCCGGGATTGTAAAAAAAGATTCAGATGAAAAGACTGCCATTGTTTTTGCAAATGCAATGAGCAGAGTTCCATTTGAATATTATTTTAAAAATTTAAAAACAACCGACAAAGATATAATCAGAGTTTCTCTGCCTGTTGAAATATCAGAAATCAATGGTCCTGTAACAGGACTCGAACCTCCAGTAACGACTAAATCGCTGAATCGACTTAAAAAAGAAACAATCGACAGAAAGAGAATAATCCTTGTATGTAATCATGAGTGGTATACAGATCCGAAGGGCCTGGTTAAAAATTATCTCGATAAACATTTCAGTTCAATAAAAAAGAGAGAAGTTTTTGATGTAAAGATATATGTTTATTACAGGAAAATATCCCCATAGTTGTTAAGGCAAACCTGCAAGCCAGCCCGGTGCTGATGTTACACATATTTTAAGATCATCATTGGAAACAATCCTGTGAATATCCGGAATATTAACAAGCTGTATTGCAGATACATTGAGCTGTTTTTGAAATTTTTTCAAAGAGGCTGATGGTGTTGTGTCGCTCATTTTGCATTCTATCAGAAGAAAGGGAGAATCATCCAGGCTAATCAGAAAATCAACTTCTTCACCATCCTTATTCCTGATATAGTTCAGGCTGTATTTTCCGAGGCCGGTTTCGCGCCAGTTCGACACAGCACGCAAAAGTTCAAGTGCAACCATATTTTCAAATCGTGCGGCTTTATCCTTTATTGAAGCATAATCATAAAAATAAAGCTTCTGTTCCTTTCTAATGGAACGATTGATATTTTTTGACCAGGGAGATATTCTGAAGGTCAGATAAAAATTGTCAAAAGCATTAAGCCATGATTTTACAGAATCAAAAGATACTTTAAGGTCGCCAGCAAGATTATTCATGGATATTGGGCTTCCGGTTTTAGAGGGCAGTATAAAAGCCAGCATCTCAAGCTGCTCGATCATTTTTATTCCGGTAAGATCTCTTACATCTTCACGAACAAGCTGTTTTCTGTATGTTTCTGACCATATATTATAGTATTTTATGTCTTCTGAAAGAAAGGGATCAGGAAAACCGCTTAATTCAGTAAGCTTTTTCCATGTAGCGTTAATGAATTCGCTTTCTGTAGAGTTACAGGTTTTATATGGATTTTCAATAAATTCTGAAAGTGTTCTTTCATTATTACATAACTCTGCAATGGTAAATGGAAAAAGATGGAAAAGAAAATATCTGCCTGCAAGTGAATCTCCACTCTTTCTGTAGAGATCAAGCCGTCCGCTTCCTGTTACAAGAAATTTATAGTTGTCTCCATCCCTGTCAAAGGCTCCTTTGAGAAAATTTTTCCAGTCAGGGAATTTATGAATTTCATCCAGGACAATAAGCGGCCTGGTATTGTCAGGCCTGTCTATTTCTTCATAGAAAAGTCTGTTCTCTGTTATAATTTTTTTATGATCAGGAATATCCCAGTTGCAGTACATGGAATTTCTATATTCATCTGAGATCATATGGGCAAAGGTGGTTTTTCCGCATTGTCTTGGCCCGGAAATGAATATCATCTGTTTATAATCTGATAGGGATTTCCAGATTTTCTTATATTTTATTCTCTGTTTCACATAGACTATTTCAGGCCTTAACCGGAAAAAGTCAAGACTATTTCCGGTTAGACCCGGAAATAGTCAGCTTAATACATTTTGCATTTTCCATACCTGCAGGTTTAAATCAACAGAAGCCAAGTTCATTCAGTATTTATTCCTAAAAAATTTTTTAGCGCAAATGAAAGATTATTATTGCCCCGCCGCCTTCGGCGGCAGGGCAATAGAGTTTTTTTTCTGCAATAAAGTTTATGAATAAACACTGAAGTTTATTTCTGTTAATTATAATGAAGCAAGAAATCGTGAAAAACTCAGAGGTGTTTTTGACAGAGCATTGCCTATCCAGCCTTTGTATGAAAAACAGCATTTCATTGAATAGCGGAACATGCTGCCTGCTTTCTGTTTATCACCGGCTCTAAGGTTTTCCATGCCAAGAGTAAAAAGAGCCCGGGACAGATGTCTGTTAACGATCTTTCTGTTTGATTCTGTCAGGAGTGGATCTTCAAGAAGTTCTTCGAATCCTTTCTTAAGAGCTGAATATGTATTGATGGGATCTTCAAACCTGGTTTTACTCAGATGCGGGGTATTTTCATCTCTTCTGTGTATGAAAGCCAGTTCATTACTGCTGTATCCCCATGAGCCCTGTAAAGCGAGTTTGCACATAAAATTAAAGTCTTCGTTAATCGAAAGAGTCTCATCAAACATTCCCGCATCTATTGCAGATTCCCTGCTGCAGAGTATGGTCTGAACTCTGCCGAATGCACTGTGTTCAAGCTGAACCGGCAAAGGATTCTCTACAACACCCTCATTTTTCTCCGGAAAAAAAGAACTCGTTTCAAAAGAAGAGAGCCCGTCATCAAGATCAGGAGAGTATGCTGCATTCACTGTATGCGCAATTATTTCAGGATTCTGACTGATATAATCTGTCTGAACTTCAAGCTTGTCAGGCATCCATATATCATCAGAATCCAGGAATGCAATCCATTCACCTCTGGCTTCTTTAATCCCGATGTTTCTGGCAGCGCTTACACCTTTGTGCTCTGTACTGATAATTCTAATTCTGTCTTTATAACACTGCAGTTTTTTCAGCGTATCATCTGTTGAGCCATCATCAATAACGATGAGTTCAAAACAGTTTACTGACTGGCAAAGAACGGATTCAACTGCCTCTGTAATGTATTCTGCACGATTGAAAGTGGGCATTATTACTGTTATAGCTGGATTTTTCATGTTTATATGCGATCAATTATGCTTTGAATTTCAAGCTTTTTTATTAAAAACTCATGGAAAATGAGCTGAATTAAATCAAAATAGCTTGACTCCAATGATATATTAAAATGAATCGTTTTTATTATACTCAATGATTTTTTTCATCAGAACCGGGAGCGTTTTATGCATTCAGACATCCATTCACTTTACAGGGAACTTACAGAAAATCTCACACAGGAAAACCTCAAAGAGATAACAGCTAAAATAATTGATGCATACAGGAAACGCAATTCTGCAATCATAAATTCATATGCAGTGAAGACCGGCCTTGATCCTGAAAGCATGCCGGCTGCAAAACTTTTTTCCCTGGTTATTCAAAAATATCACCCTGATAAATTTACAGCACTTAAAAAGGAGCTGGATGACCACTATGCTCAGGGTTCATATAACGAGCTTCTGAGAATGCATGAGCTTTATGTTTTGAGGGGGGATGAAGAAGCAGCATCGGATGAATATTTTTGTGAAGAGGAATATTCCTATGATGACAGTGATTTCGGTTATGCAGAAGAGGAATACGATGAAGAGGATATATATTATTCAAAAGATGAGGAAACCGAATTCATGGAACCGGTTCCTGAAGAGGAAGAACCCGGACATGGATTTATTGAAGCGCTCAGCGCTGATACATTCGGCAATCTTGAAGTGATGATAACTCCAGGGGACCTCATGAACCTTGATGGAGACCTGGATCTTTCTGATTACCACATAACCGATCTTGAAGGAATCGAACACTGCGTCAATGTTACCGGCCTCAATCTTTCCGGAAATGATATTTATAATATTACAAAACTTGCAGGCCTTTTAAATCTGCGCTTCCTGTATCTTTCTGATAATGATATCGAGAGTATCTCCTGCCTCGCTGAGCTGACGTCACTAAAAGAAATCGATATTTCATTTAATAATATTGATGATGTAACGGTTCTGCTTGATCTCCCTGAACTCGAATATGTGAATCTTATCGGTAATCCTGTAAAAACCGGCAGTGTTATAGATGAACTTCATGAAAGAGGAGTGGTTATCATTTATTGAGGCGCTCAGAAAGAGCTTGACTTTTTATCTAATTCTAATAAAGTTTCCTGATTTTCATCTCAGGAGACTTGTTATGAAAAAAATAATTCCGGTACTGATTATTTCTATTACAGCAATATCTTGCTCTCATCCTTCACATAAACCCGTAAATGACCAGGGGAAAAAAATTGAACTAAGCTGTAATGCTGTTTCCCACAATGAAATCCATCTCATGTGGACTGTTCCTGTAAATATTCATGAAACAGCATACTATAATGTCTGCAGAAACGGGCAAATCATTCATAAGACATTTACCAATTATTATTATGTTTCAGTTCAGGAAAGCCGTGAGAAAGATATCTTTTATATAAGTGCCTGCTCATCAAATGGCAAACAACTTATTATTTCGGATGAAGTTACAGTAATCATGCCTGCCCGGGGGGAAACATTCTATTGTGATCCTCTTAACGGGAGCCTTGATAATGATGGGACATCAGCAAACCCATGGCCTGCATTAGAAAAAATTATTGAAGCAGGATTCATCGAAACTTATCAATACCGGGATCATCCCTGGCAGGAAGATGGCGTTAAGGTAATTGAAAATGAAGGAGCTCCAATAAAAGGAGGAGATATAATTGTCCTGAAAAACGGAGATCATGGAAGGATACAGATTCAGGGCGCATATAATGATAAGTTTATAACAATAACAGCTGAAAATACACATCAGGCTATAGTCGGGAACATGAATATCAGCGCAGCATCAAAATGGAGAATAAAAAATTTAAAGATAAGAAGGATGTGCGACGAAGGTGAAAATTACTCCAGTCTGTTTTCTATAAGAAACCATAACTGGCACGGAAATGTTCATGATATCATTGCAGAAAACTGCCAGGTGATATCAGCTGATGACAGTAGTACCTGGTCAAAAGAAGACTGGAACACAAAGCCAATGAACGCGGTTTCTGTAAGCGGTGAAAGAATAGCAGTGAGGAACTGTTATTGTAAAAATGTGGATTTCGGAATTGGTGCTGATGGCAGATTCAACCAGATTACCGGCTGCACAGTTGAAAATTTTGCAGGAGACGGGCTCAGGGGTAATGGCAATGACCTGCTGTTTGAACTGAATACTGTTAAAAACTGCTATGCTGTTAATGAAAATCATGATGACGGATTTCAGTCTTTTTCAGTCAATGGAGCACCTCCAAGAGAAAGAGTTGTATTCAGAAGAAACACTATCATTAATTACTCTGATATAAATCAGCCATTCAGAGGCACTCTTCAGGGAGTCGGCTGTTTTGACGGATGGTATATTGACTGGATTGTTGAAAACAACCTGGTTGTTGTGGACCACTGGCATGGAATATCGTTTTACGGTGCAGACGGCTGCCGTATAACGAATAATACGGTTGTATTTCCCTTTGATTCAATGAATACAGAAAGGAGAGTCTGGATACGTGTAGGCCCTCATAAAGATCATACAGACAGCAGGAACTGCATTGTAAGAAATAATATCTCCATATCACAGCATCGATTCCCTGGAGTAGTATGGGAAAATAACCTGAAATTTGAAAAAACACCGGAATCCTGTATGAAATTCTTTGCTGATCCTGAAGCAGGTGATTTTTCACCAGCCAGTGAATCTCCTGCAGTAGATTATGGCACCTCTGAAGGTTCACCTCTGATTGACATCAATGGAACAGAAAGGACTTCAGGTAAAGCATGCGATGCAGGTGCATTCGAGCTAAAATAAAACAGTTCGCTTATTGATTCAGGAGAATTCACACCCAACGCACTTGATTTCAATGGAATAAAAAGGGACAGTTTCAGGGATATTGGAGCCTGTGAGTTTACAGATTAAGCAGCAAAACTGAAGCCTCTTACTGAATATTTCGAAGTGTTCAGTATATTGTTATCTCCTTGTACATGTTGTTTTATTATAGACCTGCGCATTGTTTTTAAACTTAAACTATGTTTTAAATAATCAACCACGTTTGAAAAACAGTAATAAATTCTTTCCGTTAATCAATGATTTAAAGCCAGATCAAATAGAATTAAATCGTTTAATTTTTGCAGCGTTAAACGATAGTTAATGTAATTTTTTTATAAAAAACCATGCTTAGCTCTTGACATATAACACAGTGGTGTATGGTTGTTATTATATGAGGGGTAAGGGGTCGCTCTAAGCTGACCTTGAAAATAATAAAAGGGATATTGTTATGATTGATCAGACAAAACTTTTTTATGACCTGACAGCAGAGAAAACTGCAGACGAGTGGTATTCAAATGAAATCCTCAGGCCAACAGTTACTGACTTTGTAAATCTTTTTAGAACCAAACCGCAAATACTTGATTTCGGATGCGGCCCTGGTCATGAAAGCAGAAGATTGAAAGATGCAGGAGCTGATGTTACAGGCATTGATTACAGTGAAAAATGTATTGCAATTGCAAAAGAGAGATGTCCTGAAATTTCATTCAAAGCGCAGGATTTCAGAAACCTTGACCTGTCAGGCCAGAGATTTGACGGAATTTTTGCATGTGCCTCACTTATTCATGTTTGTCCGGAAGAACTTCCAAGTGTACTCGGGAACATGGCAGACATCATGAATGAAAAAGGTTATGTTTCAATCATTGTTCAGGACGGGGAGGGCCTCAGTAATGAATGGAGCACAATTAACGTTGAGGGTCAGGATATCAACAGGCCAATGTATCTTTATTCAGCAGCGATGATTATCAGGGAAGCGTCAAAAGCCGGACTCGTCTTTGTAAGAGAAGGTTATCTTGATTCAAAACTGCATAATGAAGGATGGAGAAATTATATCTTTCTTAAAATGAATTATATGTAATTCTGTGACTGTTTTTATAAGATGAATAATAAAGCCCCCGGAGATTTATCTCCGGGGGCTTTATTGTTATTTTTCAAAAAATTTTACATCATCCACCCATACTTCTCCTGTGTTTTCTGTAATAATTCTTAGATCCACATAATTTGAATTCCCGGTATTGTATACGTATCTGTATTTTCCCCATTTTTCATAATTCATTGGAGTATAAGAACGTTTTCCCCATGCTGGATCAAATGTGAAGAATAGTACGCCCGGTTTACCATCTTTGACATATGCCATGTATTCCAGAACATAGTCGGTATTTTTTTTGAGTCCAGAAATACGCTGGGCAATTGTTTTATAAACATGCGGGGCTTTTGATGAGTAATTTCTCATAACAAGCACTCTTGATTTTCTTTTTTTATAGGGCTGATTTTTGAGAATAAATGCTGCATATGCTTTTGCGCTGCCCCAAAAACCTATGATACTGTTTTTATGATCAGGTTTTGAATAAAGGCCGGTTCCCCAGTCTTTGAATTCTTTTTCAAAATCTCCGTTTTTTATCAGGTTTGTTTTCGAGTCACTAATTGTATTGTTCATATTCATTAGCTGATTAAGTCTTTTCTTTGCCATTCTGTAGGTGGATTTTTTCATATTAACAGATTCAAGAATTTGTATTGCCTTAATATATTTCATTTCAGCCTGTTTGTAATCTTTTTTGAGCCTGTAGTATTCTCCCCATATATAATGAAGTTTTCCATAATTATAGTTTTTCTTAAGACCAAGTTTTTCGAGCAGATTCTTGGCTGAATGGATATTATTCTGTGCTGTATTGAAATTTCCAGTTTTAGCTGATATGAAGGCATGGTTTGTCATTGCCTTTGCCAGTTTCAATTGAACAGTCCTTGCCTGTGACAAATTTTTATTTATTTTCAGATGCTTGTAATATTTTTCAAAATAATCGATTGCAACAGGATAGTATTTAAGTGATTCAGCATTGAGTTTGTGAGAATAAGCGAATCTTGCGTATGCCTCATAGATTGGGGCAGATGAATATTTTTTTACATTGTCCAGTTTTTCTGCAATTGCAATAGCCTTTCGGTAGTATTTTGTAAAGTTACCGGTATCTTTCTTCTTGTGATAGATAGTGCCTATAATCGAATAGGAATATGAAAAGGATGTTGTTTTTGTAAAGTTATGCTTTTCAAAATGTTTTATAAGCCTGAACATGTATTTAAGAGATGTGTCATAATCCTTTTTCGCATAATAGATGTAAGCATATTTCTGATAGATTTTGTAGTATGAAAGCGTTTTGTCCCTGCCTGCTCTGAGGTATAATGCATCTGCTCTTCCCATATAATTCATTGCTTCTTTGAATTTTCTGAGTTTGAATCCCGCACAATGTGCCGCCTCTATGTATGCATTTGCAAAATCAGGACTTATCTCGAATGCAGATTTAAATAACTGAAGTGCAGTCTTTGGATCTCTGTCCCTTAACTTAAGACCTTTAGTGTAGAGCTTGTAGGCTGCCGGATCAATCTTCGTTTTAGATCTGGCAATTTTATTTCGGTCTTCTGTAGTAATTTTTATTTTTTTCAGATCGCTTCTGTCAATTTTTTCAACTTCAGAAAGCAGCTGGTGAACAATTTTGTCCTGAAGATTAAACAGACTGTTGGTATTCCCATCGAGTTTTACCGTACGGTAAACAGATCCGGTTTTTACATCAGTGAGTTTTACAACAATCCTGATTTTATCTCTTATGACAGTATAAGATCCCTTTAATACAATGTTTGCGCTTAGCATGTGACCGGCCCCGGCATCTTCCCTGCTGTCCAGAAGGCCTGTCTGGCTCATTTTTATTTCCTGAAGTGCAGTTGCTCTGCTTTCAGTAGAAATAACGTTGATTCCTTTTATTTGTGAAAGGTCTCCTATTATAGTATCAACTATACTTTCTGCTATCCAGTCATTGGCTTTTCCGCTTCGGTTCTGAATTTCATCAACCATGATGGTCATCTGTTCTTTGGAGAAAGCCGTCTGGATGTAAATAAATAATGTCATTGTGATAAGAATAAACTGAAGTGTTTTTTTCACGTTAGACTCCCTTTATGTAATACATTTGTTGAAACGCATATCCTTCTTTTGTTTATGTAAATTGAACTCTTTGGCTTGTCAATTATTTTAGAATTTTGTTATTACTCGGAATTGATTATTTCC
>CAZEJW010000131.1:0-12403 GCA_964512685.1 uncultured Leptospirales bacterium
TTCTCTTATTCAGACAGCCGGAAGAGCCGCAAGAAATCTAAATGGAAGGGTAATTATGTATGGAGACAGAGTTACTGATTCAATGCAAGCGGCGATCGATGAAACTGAACGCAGAAGAAAAATTCAGCATCAATATAATCTGGAGAACAACATCACTCCAGAAAGCATCAGAAAGGATATTGTTGACATAATCGAGCGTGAGTATTTAAGTGAAAATTCATTTGTCAGCATAGTTTCGGATTACAGATCAGAATATAAAATGAATAATCCAGATGATCTGCAGGAACTGAAGCTCAGGCTAAAAGAGGATATGCTGACTGCTGCTGAAAATCTTGAATTCGAAAGAGCGGCGGTTATTCGTGATGAAATGGTAGATATTGAGAAAAAAATTGAAATTATGAAAAAGGTGAAGAAATGAGCGGTGAGTTAAAACTGGAAGATATATCAGCCCTGATTGACATGGCTCTTGCAGAGGATCTTGGTACCGGTGATGTAACATCATTGGCAATTTTCAATGCTGATCATGTTTCAAATGCTTTGATTGTTGCCAAGGAAGCAGGCGTTTTCTGCGGAGGGCCGGTTATTCATTATGTATATGATAAAATTGATTCTGAGCTCCACATAGAATTGAAAATTAAAGAAGGCCAAAGAGTAAATGTTGGGGATGTTGTCGCTGAAATAAAAGGTAAAACAATCAGCATCCTTGCCGGAGAGAGAACTGTTCTGAATTTTATTCAGAGGATGTCAGGAATTTGTACATCAGCTGCTCGGATGACAGCAGAACTTGAGGGAACAGGAATTAAACTCCTCGATACAAGGAAAACCCTCCCCGGATTCAGGCTTATTGATAAATATTCCGTCAAAACCGGAGGGGGTACCAATCACAGGATGGGACTCTATGATATGGTGATGATAAAGGATAATCATATCAAATCCGCTGGATCAATAAGCCGTGCAGTGGAGCTTGTTCGGGAAAAGCATGCTAATCTATATAAAATTGAAGTAGAGGTGACATCTCAGGAAGAAACCCGCGAAGCAGTTGCCGCCGGTGCTGATATTATAATGCTGGACAATATGTCGCCGCAAGAGATGAAGGAGTCTGTTGATATTATCAACAAAAGTGCTGAGATCGAAATTTCCGGAAATATTGATCTTGAGCGGATTAAGATAATTAAAATCCCTGGAGTTGATTTTGTCTCGGTAGGGGCGCTTACTCATTCAGTGAAAGCGTTTGATTTGTCCATGAAATTCTTATAGGTAATTGATATAAAACAGCAAACGACCGGATTGCCGGTCGTTTGCTGTTTGTGTTATTGTTTTCTGTCTGTTATTTCTCTGTGATATTCACATAGTCTGTAAAGTTTTCCTGTATGAGGATTGGTCTCTGTTACTTTTTTCCCACATCTAACACATAACCCCTGTTCTCTTCTTCTTCGGTAGAGACGCATATAACGTTCCGTACCCGATGATTTATATTTGCTTACCTGTATTCTATAACCTTTGTAGAGATAGTTTCCTATTGCCTCATCAGATCCCTTCTGAAGATTCTCTATGACTTTTTCAAGTGTTTTCATTGTGACTTTTTTTGGATCCATATTGATTATCACCAACCTTGTTCTTTTTATATTGAGGTAAACACATCGAATGGTTATGTGTTCCTTGGAATGCATGTTTCCAACCCTGCACCCTTTATTTCTGTACATTAAAAAAATTTGGAGGAATTCTTTCAATTAAAAAATTTCTATAAGGGTGGATTTCATGTAAATTTTCGTATGACGATGGTAAATATGAGTATTATACAAAAATTAATATATAAAAAAATATTTAGCTTGATTTATTTTTTAGCGAATATATTTATTATTTATTGTAAGTGTCTATTCCTCTGATTCTTTCCATAGGATATCAAGACAACTGTTGCGAAAGGTAAAGAATAAGTACTGATTAATTTTTGTTTATAAGTCATTTTCCAGAGCTGATATTTTTTAAGGGTGAAAGAGTAAAGTTAATGAATTTAACGGGAAATGTGACAAAAAATGAATCATGTAGACAAAAAAAACAAATGTTTTACGGAAGATTATAAAGTCTTCTATCCCTTCATCTTTAGCTCTGTATGCAGGAAGCTGAAAAATGCTGATGAGGCTGTAGAGGTATGCCAGGAAGTTTTTGTTCGTTATTATATTAAATACGATGAAATAATTAATGCACGAAACTGGCTGGTAGGTACAGCACGTAATGTAATTTTTGAGTATTGCAGAAAAAAAGTTAGACTTGAAGGCCTTTGTGGTCAGGAAATCCCAATTGAACAGCCTGTGTCTTCTGGTCAGTTTGAAAACAGAATAATGCTTAAAGAATTATATGAGGATGATGATGTGTTCAGAAATGACAAAGAGAGAATTCTGTTTGAACTCAGGGGACTTTATGGATATTCATTAAAAGAAGTTGCTGATTGTGTTAATCTTACAGAACGTCAGGTCAGGTACAGATTCAGTCTCATCCAAAAACGTATTGAAGTTTATTTGAAGTGTAAAGGAATTAAACATATGGAGGATCTATTGTGAAAAAGAATATAATTGTTGATGATATATTGAAAAAATACAGTTATCCTCTCTCAAGAGACATAAAACTAATTATGAAAAAAAGCATGAAAGAGACCCTGGATAAAATAATAAACCAAAGTTCTGATTTGAATGAATATTATGGTAATATAAAAAAACTGAGGGAGGAGGAAAAGAATGAATTTCGGTTTGACCTGTTTGATAAATAATATTTAACGTTATTCACGCTTTGATAGCGTCCGGCCTTCGAAAACAATCCTGCATCTTATCATTTTTTACTTGAAATTTGCTGTTAATCTCTGTTATCAAAATACAGAAAGAAAAGATAATTCATTATGTGCATATTGGATTGCCTGCTCCTGATATCGGTCACGGAACAGGAGTTTTTGCTTTAATTTTCAGTACAAATGTGGAATACTGTCTTTAATCAGGCAGTGAAACAACCCGTGATTAATATTCAATTTTAAATTGTTTATCACTCAACAGGTGTATGTAGTGTTGACATTCAGCAGAATTCAGAGAATGTTAAATACGAATATAATCATCTGATTAAAATTTGTTTAATGAAGGGATATGATGATATTAAAGGATTTTAAAAACAGGTTCTTTAAAAAAGACAGCTCTAATACCGGAGAGGGTTCTGAGCCGGAAAAGGAAAAATCGGAAGAGGGTGGTAGTGAAGTAATTCAGACAAGATCTTTGCCGGGAAGAATAATAAAACAATTAGCTAAAACATTTCTAATCAGGATTCCACTTGCTGTGGTTTCTTTGATTGCAGTAGCTCTTCTGATAGCATGGATATATCTCAGCCCTGAACGGGTTGATAAACTGATTACAACATCCTTCAATGAGATGTCTTATGGCGAAATTGCTCTGGATGTAAAGGATTTCGATCTTTACAATGGTTTCGTAATGGAAAATATTGTTATACGAAACGGCAAAGAGTTCGGTAAAACAGTTTTTGTTAAAATAGACCGGTTGGTTGTAAAATACGGAATTTTCCCAATATTTGCAGGTCATGTAAGAATCCCTGAGATAGGAATCTACAAACCAAGGATTTATCTTGTTGAAAAAAACGGTGTATGGAATGCTGCGAGGCTAATGAAACCCGGAAAAAAGAAACCCGAACCGGAAGAAGAAAAACCTGAAGATAAAAAAGCAGGATCAGGAGGGGATATAAATCTACCTGTTTCAGTGGATTTCTATTTTAAATTTGTTCTTGATGATTTACGAGCATACATGAACGGAAGCCAGTTTAATACTTCACTTGAAGGCTTTTCTGTGGTTACAGAGATTGACATCCCTCCGTTTAAAACAATCCCTGCCGGTCCGGGTGCAGTATCCATTCTGAAGAAAATGAAGATTCATGTTAATCCGTCTGAAAGGCTCGATGTCAATTTTGTCTCTAAAGATCTGAGTGTGAAACCCCCACTGATAGTTACCTGGAAACTCGACTTCGAGAATGGTGAAAAAGGCAGTAAAAGTTTCAGATCCCGTCTGAAGTTCGGCACTTATAAAACTCCTGTGAGATTTGTTCGAAAGCATCTTGCCCCTCTCGATTTTATGGTTTCATACGACTTGATGTATAATCCCGTAAGCGATATCCTCATGTTAAATGATTTTTCAGTAAGGTTCAGAAAAGACCGCTGGATTTCTCTTGGTGGAACAGTTAAGGGTGTTACTAAAAATCCTTTTGTGGATATTGCGATGAAGGAGAGTAGAATAAGTCTCAATTCTCTCTACCCTTATTTCCGTACACTTACCGGAGACTGGCGCACAAGATTTATGGGTAGTCTTTCAATCTATCCTCTTATAATAAAAGGCACACCTGAGAATATAAGTGTTGATGGAGCTTTTTCACTGAAAAATATATTTTTCAAAAATCCTGCTATTGAAGCCGGATTCCCTTTGTTGAAAATTTCTTTTGGGGCGGAAAAGAAGAGTGCGAATATGAATCTTGCCTCAACTATATATCTTCCCCATCTTTATTATGTTCTCCAGGGCAGCAGATCGGGTGATAATGGATTCATCCTTAAAACAGAGATAAGGACATTCAATAATGTGGAAAGAGTGTATATTAAGAGTCTGGATATTGCTTTGATGAATCCCTCTGTAAAACAGAATGTTCTTTCTCTTGCAATGAATGGTACGGTTAAAATGAAACCGGAAATGCAGGGTAAAATAAATTTATCGAAGATTGTATTCAATAAAAAACCGCTTCCTTCAATGCTGTCAGATAAACTGAGGAAAAAGGTAGCTGCTATTCCTCTGAACAAACCGGTTAATATAAATCTGGGAGTCAACTTTTTACTTGGGAAGAATCAGACAAAGGCTGATCTTGAGATGAATGTCAGTGTCCCTGATTTTATGCTGAATGATCTGAAGCTGGAAGCCGGTGTTTTACAGGATAATGCAAAAAAACGGGTGTATCTTAAAAAGCTGGCTCTCGGCAGCAGGGAGTGGAATGTATTGTTCAAGGGGTCCGGCCGGGTTGATCTGGCAAAAGCACCTTTTTCAGATTCAGATCTTAATTTTTCGTTTCTCTTCAGTAATCCTAAAAAGAAAAATCTTTATGGGCCGTGGAATACAAGCGGTAGCCTTGGTCTGAAGCTTGGGCTGAGCGGAGACCTTTCTACCGGGAAGGTAAACGGCGAGCTTAATTTTGATAAATTTAATATATCCAATTCAGAAACTTATCTTAGCGTTAGCGGCTTTGACATGAATTTTCCTTTTGTATTTAATTTTAAGTCAAAGTACAAAGGGCAGTCACTCATAGCAGTTGAAAAGAGCAACCTGATTGACAATGTGAATTTTCGGGAAAAGCCGAATTTTTTAATTAAAAGCATAAAGGCAAAACATCCTGCAAGAAATATAGCATTTGAATATATGAGGGATTTTTCAGCATTCATGGAATTCCGTGATAATGTTTTTAAAATAGCAGATATGAAGGCATATGTGCTGGACGGATCGCTTTACGGAAAAAATATCCTCGTTAATCTTGCGAATCTTGACATGTCTAATCTCGACTTCAGAAAGATTAAGGATAACATAGAATACAGGCTGGTTCTTGATCTCACAAATGTGGATGTTGCCAGACTGGATGAACCTGATCCTTCAAAAAAGACCCGTGATGCAGAGCTTTCTCTTAACGCAAATTTTTCCGGTAAGGGAGTGGATGTAAAAAAAGAACTCTCGGCAAAGGGATATATCAATATCCATAAAATCGGAGAGGAATTTGCTAACAGGCTCATGAAGGGACTCAGTGAAGAAAAAGGAGAGTCAAAGCTGGGGCTTTTACAGCCGCTTGTCGATAATTATTATATTCCAAAGAAATTCAATTTCAATCTCGACAAGGGTCTTGTCTATACCACGGTATATTTCGAAAGAAAATTAATAAGTTATCTGACACTTACAGGAATAAAGAATAATCAAGTCAACTTTGACAGAATTCCTATTCAGGAGTATCTGAGAAAAGTTGCGCAGGGGGAATAAGATGAAAAAAATAACAGGCCTGTTTATAATAATGTCATTCATACATACAGCGTGCTCTATTGCGCCTCCTAAGATTCATCTTACCGGAGAAAGGACTGTTGTCGAAAATCAGATCGTTGGTGAATACCGCGAGCTTGAAAAAGATGCGTGGGTTATCTCTTCACCAAAGACCAATGTTCAGAAGAATGATTCATCCGGAGGATCTATTGCTTCTGACCAGAAACTGTATGAGGCAATGAAGCTTCGGGAGTATCATGAGAAAAAAATCAGGACGTTTAAGGATGAGGGAGCTCTTGGAGAAGGCTTCAGGGGACGACTTCATTACAGACCTGCAAGAAAATATGAAAAAGACAAAGACATGAAGCGCAATCTCATGGAGGTTATTGAAAATGAAAATAATGCCAGGGAAACCGTTTTCGCCAGGTCTCTTGAAACCAAAGACGGTAAAGAAGTGACGAAGCAGGCTATTGATGACTTTGGGCAAAGGTTTGCACAGGAGCAGCGTTCTCTTGCAAAGAAGAACGACTGGATTCAGGATGAGACCGGAAGGTGGAGCAGAAAATGAGACGCGTTATAAGAAATATTTCCCTTTTGGTTGTTTTGACGCTTGCCCTGTCCTGTGACAACAGCGACAGGTATAAAATTCTTTTCAGCTACAAGGCCGTTATTACCAAGGAATTCAGCAGAAATATCGGAAAGATTGTACCGCTTACCATCGAGAAGGCTGTTGAGATGGAAGGGGATTTTTCACAGGATGGAAAGTATTTCTATTATTCATCGAACCGCGAAAGGGGCAATTACGATATTTACATGAGGCAGCTTTCAGATGTTGCAACCGTGAGGGTCACATCTCATCCCTCGAGAGATTCTGCCCCTGTAATATCCCCTGATGGAAAATCTCTTGCTTTCGTTTCGACAAGAGAAGATCCGGAAGGCGATGTATATGTTCTGGACTTTGATCCTGATGATCTGCTCAAAGAGGCTGAAAAGAATCCGGGAGAAACTGTATCTCCGGATTCTGATGTGCGAAACTGCACTCAGTACCAGGAAAAGGCCACGGGAACAGTTCTCATTATAAGAGATTCGTCTCCTGCATGGTCTCCTGACGGGAAGAGGATTGCCTGGTCATCATCAAGAGGCGGAACAGAGAATATATGGACAATGAAATCAGACGGTTCCGACAAGCGGGAGATAACCTCGAAAGGAGGCATGTATCCACGCTTTTCGCCTGACGGGAAAAAGATTGTTTTTGTATCATACAGGGACAGCAAAAGTAATGGCGATGTATACACCGTAGATCTTCAGACAATGAGAGAAAAGCGGATAACTGATTCTGCTGCTCTCGAACTGTATCCATGTTTTGGTAAAAATGCCAATGAAGTAATATATTCTGTAATTGAGGAAGATACAAACTCTGACGGTAAAATCGATCTTAAGGACAGATCTTTTCTCATGAGCAGGAATATTCTTACCGGTCTTTCGTTTCCTCTTACCCAGAAAAGTATGTCTTCATTCGCTTCAAAATGGGTTCCATTTGGAGTTGAGGGAAAATGGAACGGAGTCATAATCTATTCAGACCAGCAGGATGAAAATATCAATATCAACATCATCCCTGAAACGGGGATTATTCCCAAAAAGAATACTGCTGAAAAGCAGTATGAACTGGCTAATGATTATATTCAGGATTTCGATGACAGTGAAAAATATCTTATGGCCCTTGAAACCGTTTATTATTTTTTCAGGGATAAAAGGGATTCTGCATCGGAGATTTATATATCAAGAGCTCTCAGAGATGCTGTCAGGGAATACAGAAAAAAGGGGGATGTTAGGTCATCAGCAAGAGCAGTCAGGCTTCTGAAAGATTATGCAGTAAAAAAAAGAACATATGCCTCTATTCTGCTCAGGACAGTAAATAATAGTGGTTCGGGAACTTCGGCTGTCCTTGCCAAATCGATCAGTGAAGCAAGGAAATCAAAGGATAAAAGACTGCCCTATCTTCTGGAGGACCTTGCTGGTGAGTTCGTTAATGAGGGCAACAGATCAATGGCGCTTTCGTCTCTTGAAAGAATCCTCAGGGAGTATCCAAAATACAGGGAGATCAAGAACATTCACATGAAGATCTCTGTGTTAAGAGATACTGACATCAATAAAACATTTTCTGATTCCATGATATTTGTTCTGAACAAGGGGCTTCGTTACCAGAGATTTTCCATGCAGAAGAATTTTTTGAGGCTTTTCAGAAAAGAAAGGAATGCCGAAAAAAGACTCAGTGTGATAAGTAAAAAATTAATAATTTACCGGAAAGAAGGATCAGTTCTGGGTCTTCTCCATTATCTGAAAGCAGAAACTCTTTTCAGAATGAACAAAAATTCAGGCGCTCTGGCTGAATTTAATACAGTTATCAAACTTGTAAAAAAGAATGATTATCTTTATTATCTCTCGAATGTAAAACTTGCAGAGATTGCAGCCAGGGACAGGAATTCACGCCTTGCTGAAAAACATTATTCACTTGCTGTGAACAGGTACAGTATAAGCTGGAAAGACAGAAAGTTTGGCTCTATGCTTGAATGGCTTATTAATTATTATGAAACAGCAGGAGAGAGAGCAGAAGAATCAGGTAATTACAAACTTGCAGTAAGCCTTTACGAAAATTATTCAAAGAAGATGAGCAGGATTCACCGGCTGAAGCGTTTTGAGACACTATACAATAAATATGGAGCCAGGTCTCATGTTCTCTATATTAACGCGCTCAGTCAGCTTAAATCAAAGAATGTTTTGTCTGATCTCATAGAGAAGTATAAAAAGGATATTCCACGGGCGAGAATTGAATTTGATAAAGCCTTTATCTATGGGCTGTCATACCTGTACACAATGAAGGGCCTGGAATCGGAAGAAAATTCTTCGGGGGCTGCCGGCAGTCAAAGGGCCGGGTTTGGAGACCTGGTGGATAATTTTTCCCTGGCACTCGAGCAAATAAACTGGGCTGTTTTTTTTGATGATACATTCGTTGATCCGCTTCTGCTTAAAACATGGATTTATCAGTACATGGATATGAGAAGAAGTGAAGGTCTTTACACCTCCGTTATTGATAAACACTTTCCTGCACGGTTGCTCGAGAGAAATATTGATACTCTTGAAAAAGCACTGGATGCGAATGATGAGATAAAGTATCCCCAGAAAGAAGGCAACCTCTACCTTCAGATGGCAAATAATTATTTTCTGCTTCTTAATTATCCGGCAGCATTGAGAAGCTATGAAAAAGTAACCGGCTTTAAGAAAAAATACAGCTCCAGATTCGAAGAAGCCCTTCTGTATTTTCATCGTGGTTATTGTTTCTGGCAGGACGGAAAGATCAGGGAAGCAGAAATTGATATGAGCCGGGCCCTTGATATCTACAGATCTGTCGCTTTGGGTAAAAATGAAAAAAAATACAGAAATCAGATATACACTCTTTACAGGTATTTTGCACTCTTTTCGAGAATAGATGGAAATTATAAGGAGGCCCTTTCGTGGTATCGAAAAATTTTGAACTTCAGTGCGCAATATTCAATATCTGTAGACAGGGCGAGGTACTACCAGGAGATTGCAGAGTGTTACAGGCTGCTCGGAGACACTGACAGCGCTGCTGTTAATCTTATGACAGCACACAGGCTGTTAAAAAAGTACCCGGATGATGAGAAAGCATACAAACTGAAGTTTACTCTTTTTGGGGTTCTTCCGTTCTCATTCTTCGATCTCGGCCCCGACAGTGTTGTCATAGGTGAAAACAGGATTTTCAGCAGTCTGGACACAAGGAGCAAAAAACTGCTCAATCTTTCTTTGCTTGAGAATATTAACGTATCGAAGAAAAATTACAGCAAAGCAATAAGCTATCTTGAAAATAAAATTTTGCTTCTGAAAGAAAAAGATTACAAACTCGATGTTGAAGCGCTTGTTTGTTCTTATAATAATCTTGCTTATTACCGGTATCTTTCAGGAGACCGGAAAGGCGCAATCGCAGCATTCAAAAGCGGCAGAAAACTGGCGCTCAAGCCCGGTAGTGAAAACCTGAAAGGCGCTTTCACAATTATCATGAATCTTTCTGGGATCTATGCCGGAATTTTTGAGAACAGGCTGAATATTTTTGAAGATCCACTGAAAGAGGTTTCTGATCTTATAAGTGATATAAAAGAATACAGAGCCGATTATGAGAAAAAGAAATATGATATTTCTCTTGCTGCAATGGAAGATGAGGCTAAGGCCACAAAGAAAAAGGTAACTGAAAAACAAAAACAAAATCTCAGGTTTGTCATAGCAGATGAAGCTTCAATGATATATTCATCCATGGATACCGCTAAAGCCATCCTTCAATATTACCAGTGTGCATTGATGAAGGAAAGAATTGCCAGGGAAGCAGGTGTGGGTGGAGCGTATAAATATTATAAACAAAACAAAGAGATTCTTTCTCTGTATATGGATTCAGAGAGAATTTTTTCAAAGGCAATAGAGAAGGCCGAAGGAGAGGGAAACTACAGGCTTATGGCAAAGCTTCTTCTGAACCTTGCCTCCTGTTATATTGAGACCGGTGAAATCAGAAAGGCATATTCGACAGCAATAGAAGCTAGGGAAGTCGCTGCCTCATACAGATTCAGGCTTGTGTTTGACGCGTCAGTGTTCATCGGAAATCTGCTTGTGAAATTCGGGAGTGAACTTGAAGGGGCAGACTGGTCAAGAACTGCTGAAGACTACTATAAAAAAGCTGTTGCTCTTGTAGAAGAAAATCCTATTGCTTATTCTTCGAAGCTGGAAGAGATAAACAATCTTTACAACAGTTATATCTCTCTGTCTATCGAAGGAGGGCACACAGAAAAGGCCTTCGCCCTGTCCGAAAAGAAATACAGGGTTGCAGCTATCATTCTTACAGGCAGGGCCAATCCGGAATTTTTCAGAGAAGTTGACAGAAAGGATTATCAGCGTTTTCTTGCCAGATCTGATTTAAGTGAAAAAAAGAACAGAAAGATCACCCGGCTTTTACTTTCGGGTTCGTCTGCCGATTCACCAGAAGTCCAGGAAATTGATAAGGAAATTCGTGAACTGAAAAAGGAAAACGTTATTACTCCTGGAGTTCTGCATGGGCCTTCCTTTGAAAAGTATGTTAAAGTGCCGGATATTGTTTCTTATAATGTTTCCGAAAGAATCTGCAAGTTTTTTAATTACAGAAATCAGATGTTTGTATGGGTAATTGAAAAAGGCAGGGTGTCCGGGAAAAAGATTCCATATAAAAAAGAGGCAATATCGTCAGTTCTTAAGGGAAAGGATAAATTAACCTATGTGATTCTTAATGAAACAGCCCTTGATCTGGTTAAGGGGAAAATGCTGAAGAGCGAACAGGCTGTATCGTTCATCCCTTCGGTTGATTATCTCTCGGGAGGGCAGCAGGAACAGGGGAATATTACATCTGTACTGTTTACCGGTAAGGCAGGTGATGCGAATATGCTGAAACCGGGGATGCCTTTGAAAGAGGGAGTGGATGATAAAACCGATGTGTCGGCTTATTCTGTAATAGTTGATTCTTCTGATAAAAATATTGTCGAAGCTGGATATTTTCTTAGAAACAATCTAAAACCTTCTGTTGTTATCAAGAATTTTAGCAGGGCAAATGCAGATACAATGAAACTCATTGTTGAGGCCGGGACATATTCAGGAGCCGAATCATTTGTATTTACATGGGACAACGGATCTCTTTCAGGCAGAATACTGAAATTACTTTTAGATAAAGGTAAACTCGGCACAGATTTAGCCGGAGAGTATATATCGGTGGGAGTTCTGCCTTCAGGCAATAGATCTGGAAAAGAACTAACGACAGCTGCATCTGATGAATTGGATCTCTATAATACATATCGGAAAGAGAGTAATACGTATAATGCAAAGATTCATCTCGCGCGGTGGTATGAAATAACGCTGGCTGCCGGAGTAAACAGTGAGAAGGAATATCTCAAAGAGCTTTCAATGATGGAATTTATCGACGGCAATTATGACCTCTCTCTGGAAAAGAGTATGCAGGCTCTTGCGCTTGTCGAGAAGGATTCACCCGCAAAAGAAAGCTTTAAAAAAGAACTCGGACTCTGGCATGTTTATCTTCTTCTTAACGGGGGGGCTTTTGCAGGGGCTGAAGAATTTATTAAAAAGAATCCCCTGCTCGTGAAAACTCCTGAGTATGCTTATTTCAGAAATATTCTGGATCTTCTAGCAAAGGGCTCATACAGGGAGAATTCTTCGATTCCCGGGGATGAAGAATTCAGTATTGATGAATCAAGGCTGAGACTGCTTCTTTCTCAGTATGAGTATATAACGGGATTTAAATCCGTTCAGAAAAA
>CAZEJW010000132.1:0-12388 GCA_964512685.1 uncultured Leptospirales bacterium
TGCAAGCAATTATCACGTCTTTCTTCAACTAAACCATTCTAAATCTGGGTATTACAATTACGCTGAAAGTATTTATAAGGCAACATCTAATACTTAAGTTATCCCGCCCGCCTTCAGCGGCGTGGAAAATTTAAGTACTGAGTCTGGCGGTAGTTAAATTTTCCAGGAATTTTAAAAGTTTAATTTTTAGAGGTTCCTTTAAGAATAAATACTGAAATTTTTTTGTTATTTGATATTATGATTTAAAGGTAGCGGTCATTAAGATTATCAACAGGAGGTAATTATGGTTCAGGAAAATTCTGCAGGCTGCGATCGTCCCGCAGGTGGTCCGGCAGTTGAGGAAGAAGTTACTGTAGTCAAAGAAGAAAAAAAACAGGGGGAAACAGCAATGATCAGAGTCGGGATGAAGGCGCCGGATTTTACAGCTCCGGCATATTACAGGGGGAAGTTTACACAGGTTAAATTGTCAGATTCAATCGGTAAATGGGTGGTTGTGTGTTTTTACCCGGGTGATTTTACTTTTGTTTGAGCTACAGAAATTTCAGCAGTTGCTGAAAAATATTCTGAATTTCAAAAGCTCGGAGTAGAGGTCTTTTCAATGAGTGTTGACAGTCAGTTCGTTCATAAAATCTGGGATGAAAATGAAATTTCGAAAATGGTATCAGGCGGAGTTCCTTTTCATATGCTTTCGGATGGCTGCGGAAAAAAAGGAACTGTTTACGGGGTATATGATCCAAATGCCGGAGTCAATACCAGGGGAAGATTCCTGATCGATCCGGATGGAATAATTCAGGGCTTTGAGGTTCTTTCGCCTCCTGTTGGAAGAAATGTCAGTGAAACCCTGAGGCAGATACAGGCATTTCAGCTTGTAAGAAACAGTAAAGGTACGGAGGCTACACCTTCCGGATGGAAGCCCGGAAAAATGACCCTAAAGCCAGGACCTGATCTTGTTGGAAAAGTATGGGAGGTCTGGAATACTGATATGGCCTTTGACTGATGAAAATCAAAAAAGGATGCCGGGGAGGCATCCTTTTTAGTTTTTAAGTCTTGAATGATTTTTTATCGAGGTATAATCTTTTTATATGAATGTTTAGTGGAAAGAATAAATGAAAACCTGCTCAATATTGATCGTTGAAGACAACCAGGAAGTTTCTGTAAATTTAAGAAAGATTCTTGAAAAAAGGGGATACCGCATTGCTTCGTCGCTTGTAACCGGAGAAGAGGCAATAGAGTATCTTAAAAAAAATGATTCTGACCTTGTGCTGATGGATATCAATCTTCCCGGAAAACTCGATGGAATCGATACTGCAGTTTTAATCAACAGGGATTTTGGTGTGCCTGTAATATGTATTACCGGAGAAAGTACTGAAGCTTTTCATGAAAGAATAAAAGAGGCTGCTCCATATGGTTATCTTAGCAAACCTTTTAAAATGGAAGATCTTATCATTTCAATTGAAACAGCCATAACAAGATACAGTTTTGAAAAGAGACTCAGGGAAAGTGAAAACCGCTACAGGAATATTTTTGAGCTTTCGGGCGACGCAATTATGATTCTTGAAAATGGAGAAAAAATAATATCAGCAAACAGGATGGCTGAAGAATTGTTTGGACTATCAAAAGATGACATGGAAGACGGAGGAATAGGGGGTCTTGAAAAAAATATTATCGCGCCACCTGATAATCTTCTTTTTGATAAAATCAGGGCCTCCATTCCCGTAAGTGCTGAGATATCGTACAAAAAGCCGGACAAAACATTTCTCTATCTCGAGCTCAAGTCCTGGGTCATTGATAAAAGTAAAAACATGATTCAGCTTATGGCAAGAGATATTACCGGCAGAAAAAAGAGTGAACTGGCATTGAAAAAGCTGGCATCCAACAGGGAAGAACTGGAAAGAATAATCAATCTGAGTTCAGCTATTGTAATGAAATGGATTCCTCAGAACGAGTTGAGAGTGGATTTTATATCAGGGAATGTATCACTTCTGGGATATAAACCTGATGATTTTTATTCGGGAAAAACAAGTCTGAAGTCTCTTATTCATCCTGATGATTTTGAAGAGCTGAAAAATAAAATCAATCATGTCTGCAAAAAAAAATCAGTAAACAGATTTGATAAAGAATACAGAATAAAGGACGCTTCAGGAGAATGGCACTGGATTGATGATAAAACCTGGGTTGTCAGAAACAATCAGGGCAAAGTTTTACATCTGTATGCCTTGATGCTCGATATAACAGACAGAAAAAATACAGAGCTTGCACTGGCTGAGAATGAATACAGGTTCAGGTCTCTTGTTTCAAATATTCCGGGAGTGGTTCTCAGAAACCGTTTTGATGAAAACTTTACAGTTGAGTATATGACTGATATGATTGATGAAATTGCGGGTTATCCTGCATCGGATTTTTATCATAACAGAGTTCGGACTTTCAGAAGTATTATTTACCCTGAAGATGCCATTGCTTTTACAGAAAAACTTAACAGCGGCAGTGATTCAAATGATTCTTTTAACATTGATTACAGAATAATCAATGCAGCGGGTGATTTAAAGTGGGTTAATCAAAGGGCTCATCTCGTTAGAGATAGCGAGAAAGGCGTATATATTGACAGTGTTATCTTTGATATTACTGAAAAAAAACAGTCTGAAGAAACACTTTTCAGGGTTAATACTGAAATTGAGTCTCTCCTCTCATCTATCTCTTCAGTTTTAATTGGAGTATCTCCGGGGGATATTGTAACTCACTGGAACAGGAGTGCTGAAGAGACTTTTGGTTTATCGTCTGAAATTGTTCTTGGAAAAAATCTTACTGAGGCAGGGATTAACTGGGAGTGGGGCAGAATCTATGAAGGAATTTCACAAAGTATTACTGAAGACAAAGCCATAAAACTGAATTCTGTAAAATATCTTACGGCAGGAAAAAAACAGGGTCTGATTGATGTCAATATTGCTCCGATAATGGATATGGATCAGAAGTTGAGTGGATTTCTTGTTCTTGGAGAGGATATAACAGAGAGAAAGTTTCTTGAGATGCAGCTTGCTCAGGCACAGAAGCTTGAATCGATTGGTCAGCTTGCAGCCGGTGTTGCTCATGAAATAAATACACCTACACAATATATCTCTGATAATACTCGTTTTCTCAAAGAATCCTGCGATGAGATATTTGAAATTATAAGGTGCAGTAAAAAGCTGATAGAACAATCCGGGCAGGGGGAAATAAAAAAAATATTTTTACGAAATCTTGCTAACGCTATAAATAAGGCAGATACAGAATACCTCATGCAGGAGGTTCCCCTGGCCATTGACCAGAGCCTGGAGGGGCTTGAAAGAGTTTCAAATATTGTTCAGTCAATGAAGCAGTTTTCTCATCCCGGATCAAGTGAAAAGAAAGGCTGTGATATCAACAGCGCAATCAGGAATACAATAACTGTAACAAGAAATGAATGGAAGTATTTATGTGATCTTGAATTCAGACCGGATGATTCTATTGAAAATATACCGTGTTATTCCAATGAATTCAATCAGGCGATTCTCAATATCATCATCAATGCATCTCATGCCCTTAAAAAGAAGCAGGAAACAGGTTCGAGAGAAAAAGGGATTATGAGAATCGAGACAGAAAAAAAAGATCAAAGCATAATAATCAGAATATCAGATAACGGTGTAGGAATTCCCGAGAAGATAACAGACAGAATCTTTGACCCGTTTTTTACAACAAAGGATGTTGGTGAAGGAACCGGCCAGGGCCTTGCCATAGTTCATAATATTATTGTTAACAGGCATGGAGGCAGCATCAAAGTTGATTCAAAAGCAGGAGAGGGAACAACATTTGAAATAATAATTCCGGCAACATGAAAACAGTAATCCTTTTTATTGAAGGATATGAAATATTGTATCATAATAATTAATAAACGGGGAAATCAATGAAATACAGAATAATTTTTGTTGATGATGACAGGAATCTGCTTGATGGACTGAAAAGATCTTTCAGAAAGAAAAAAGAGGAGTGGGATGTTGTTTTTTATGATGAACCATCCGGAGCTCTGTTGGATTTTGACAATAATTCTGTGGATTTGATTGTTACTGATTATAAAATGCCGGGTATGGACGGGCTGGAACTTCTTGAAAATATAAAAAACAGATTTCCTGAGACTGTAAGAATTCTTCTTTCAGGTCAGTCAGAGTGTGAGATTTTTAACAGGGCTAAGGAACTTAATCACATGTATATTGAGAAGCCCTGCAGCAATGAAGATCTTCTTGCTGCAATAGAAAAAGGACTTCGGAACAGGTAGGTTATGAATAGTAAAATACTGCTGGTTGATGATGAACAAAATTTGCTTGATGCCTTGAAGAGAAGCCTGAAGGGGAAATTCAAGATAGAGACAGCCAACTCCGGTGCAGAGGGCCTGATGCTTATGGAAAACGAAGGCCCTTTTGCAGTAATTGTTTCAGATTATAAAATGCCTGAGATGAATGGTGTCGAGTTTCTTTTACAGGCGATGAAAAAAGCACCTGATAGTATAAGAATGATGCTGACCGGTCAGGCAGATATGGATGCCGCGATAGATGTAATAAACCGTGCAAGAATATTCAGGTTTTTATCCAAACCATGCCCAACAGAAATACTTACAGAAAATATTGAAGACGGTCTGGAACAGTACAGGCTTAAACACGCAGAAAAGGAACTCATAGAAAAAACTCTGAGTGGCAGCATAAAGGTTCTGACAGATGTTCTCTCACTTGTGAACCCGGTTGCCTTCAGTAAGGCACTCAGGGTTAGAACACTGGTGAAGCAATTCCTGGAGATGGTAAAAATCAAAAATCCATGGCAGGTGGAAATTGCCGCAATGCTTTCGCAGATCGGGTGTGTTACTGTGCCTGATTCCATACTTAAAAAAGTTTATCAGGATGAGCCTCTGCTGGAAAAGGAAGAACGAATTTTTTACAAACATCCGGAAACAGCAAAGGGAATGCTGTCAAACATCCCCAGGCTTGAAGTAATTTCTGATATAATAGCATATCAGGAAAAACATTACAATGGTTCAGGGTTCCCTGCTGATGATTTAAAAGGCAATGCAATCCCTCTGGGAGCGAGGATTCTTAAAATAATTATAGATTATGATACTCTCATGTCCGGTAAAGGCAAGGGCGTTAATTCTCTGGCTATCATGAAAAGCAGACTGGCTGCAGGCTGGTATGATGCAGAATTGATGAATGCTTTTGAAAAGGTAATGAGAAAAGAAAAGAGTAAAACAGTAAAAGAAATCACCCTGAAACAGTTGTCTGAAGGCATGCTGCTGGCAGATCCTATTGTAACAGAAACCGGGGTAATAATTGCAAACAAAGGACAGGAAGTGACCCAATCCCTGCTGGTCAGAATCAATAATATAGACAGAACAATGATAATAAATGAACCGCTCAAAATAATTCAACTTTCATGAATATATGAGATGCACAGTTCTGAGGCCCAATGATATTCTAAAAATTCCTCATCCCCTCAATAAAATAATTCGATAATCAGAATGAAGAGATCCATGCAGCCAGGGCTGCATATTGAGTGATTAAAACATTCCGGGTTTATATTAAGGGGAATTATAATGAATAAAAAGACGCTTACATTTACTGCATTTTTTCTGGTTTTTCTGATGATTGATTCCAATGCGGCAGTTGAAAAGAGATTCCAGTGGTGGAAGATCAGGAAAAATGAACTTATTCAGGAAAAGAACAAAGTCCTCAAAGGAGATTACCTTCATAAACCCCTGACAGAACTCATTGGCAATGAGATTCAAAGATCTGAAAAAATAATCTCAGTATTTGAGCAGTGTCTCAGTAATGACGGGTCACTTGATCATGTGGAGAGAAGTTTTTCTGAAGATGAAATTGCTGATCTGACAGAAAAACATGTTTTGCCCTTTGTTGACTTTTTGATTTTGAAAAAGATAACAGGGGCAGAAGGCGATCCGGACCGGAAGACTGAGATTGAAACTACTGTGAAAGCATATCTCAGAAAAATTCTTAAAGAACGCTTTGGCGCGAGATCGGATGAAATGAGTGAATATATATTCAGAAAGGATATAAAAAATGATGATCTGAAAAACCTGTCATTTGAACTTACTGCCGGCAGCCTCAGTGAAAAAAGAGAATTGCTGAAAAATGAATGGAGCCGCGCGCTAAAGGATATTCTTGTCAAAAGGCTGAAGGAGAAAAAATTAAAAAGTAATATCTATTCCCTTAAGAAGGCCATCAGCCGGGAGGCTCTCAGGTTGGCTGAAAAGGAGTCTGATTCCCCTGTTGAATTTACAGAAAAGGCACTCAGGGATTCCTGGACATGGAACAGGCTGGAAAACCGTTTCTATAAGGATTTCAAAAATTATGAGATAATATACAGCATGCTGAAGGATGCAGAAGAGGATTTTTCAGGAATAAGATATTTCTATGAATATCCCGCAGAACTGGAAGCCAGGGTCTTTGACAGGCTGTTTGAAAAATATCTTTTCAGGAAATCAATTAAATCGGTCATGAATGACTTTGTTATGCCTGAGACTGATGGCTTTGAAGAAAACAAAATAATGAAGCTCTCGCTGCCTGATGATCCTGACATGAAAAAGGCCCTTCTGGGGATAGACATTCTCAGGCGAAAATATGTTCGTCTTATAAACGGTAAAGAGGATGATGAATTCTTCAAGAGGCTTAACAGGGAATGCAGCAGGTTGATTTACATGAGCGTATCCGCTGTAAAAAAGGAATTCGATAAACAGGAAGAAAGAATGAGAATTCTGAAGGATGAAGACAGCAGTGAAAAGAATGATGAATCCCCAAAAGAATATCTCATAGTGAATGAAAAAGAATTTGCAGGCGCAAAGGAAATATATACCCGCAAGCTGCTTTTTGCCCAGGCATACAAACGGAAATCAATCGGATTTCTGAAGTGGGCATCTGTTGTAAAAAGGTATGAAGGACAGTCTGTAATGAAATCATATGATTACCGTATAAAAAGAACAGGCTGCTATATTGAACTCATTGAGTCGCTTTTAAGAGGATCACATGATCTTCACAGGGTGGAAAGTCCTGAAATGAATTCACAGTACAGGGGAATTATTAGCAGAACAGCCAACCTGTTCCGGTATTTCTATAATACAATGAGTCTTGAAGCTTCAGAGAGGATTCAGCTAACGGATCTTCAGGTCAGGGATTATATTGCAAAGAGATCGGATATTATTAAGGATATTAAATCCGGCAGGAGTGAAATTTCAAAAATTTATCGCAGCTATGGCAAGGCGCGGGCCCAATTTGCCGCATCGAAAAAAGAGTCTCTTGCGCGGATGAGGCAAAGAATAGCCCAGTATGAAGTGGATATACTTTCAAAGAATATCGAAGCTTATGCGGGTCTGTTCAGAACCCTGCGTTACGGCAATGAACTTTTTGCAGACTACATGCTTCTGTTTAAAAATTACTGCGGTATGATCGAAAACGGCAGTATATCAGATGAGCTCGAAAGTGCCCTTCGGGCAGATACGCTTTTTACAGGATTAAAGGATTTTGACAGGCAGAAACTCTCAGGCGAAATCAATACAAAGAATTATATCAGAATGGAAGGATTGACTGCGGTTTCGAGACTGGTTTCTGTTTTAAGGTTTTACCGATCGGCTGATATAAATATAGCAGAACATCCTTCAGCAGGTGAACTGAAAAATTATAAATCTCTCTTCAATGAAAGACCCTGGGTCATGGTGTCTTCCTGGAGGATGAATGAAAAGAATTACGCCCGTGTGGATAAAAAAGCTGTCAAATATCTTGCAAATCTGAAAAGAAGACGAATATGGTCACAAAATGATGCGCTGCAAAGCCGAAGGTTCAACAGAAACGGTGTAAGCATAACAGTTCCGGAAGGATGGAAAGAGGTAACTCCTCCTCTTTCGGATAAATACACAGGTTCATTGCTGTGTTCATTCAACACAGAGGCAAGGGACGCGCGTATCGATCTTGTAATGGTCTCTCATGGATCAAAAGAGCTCAAGGAAGCCGCTGATATGTATTCATCCGAAAGAGGGGCTCCGGTAATGAAAACATGGGCAAAGAGGCGCGGAGTTCAGTATTACCGTACTGTATCGCGGGCGGATGACAGTATGCTTGTTGAATGCTATGCCTTCAGAATGAATGGCTTGATCTTTATTCTTTCCGGGACAACTGATAAAGCAAGGTATGGATTCTTTACAGGTAAGCTGAAATCTGTTTTTGAATCAATAGATCTCAGCGCGAGGGAGCATCATATGAATTCTTCCCTGCTTCCCCAGTTGCCTCTCAGAGTATCGAACTGAAGCCCCTGATTGACAATATTGATAAATTCATGCCTGGAGATACTTCTGGCTCCAAGGCTTTCAAGGTGGTCGGTATAGACCTGGCAGTCAATTATAAGAAAACCGAGTTCATGAAGTTTTTTTGACATCGTGATAAATGATGCCTTGGAGGCGTTTGCTTTACTGGTAAACATTGACTCCCCAAAAAAACATCTGCCAAGAGAAACCCCGTAAAGTCCTCCTGCAAGCCCGTCTTCATCCCAGGCTTCAACAGAGTGGGCAAACCCGAGCCTGTGAAGTGCGGTATATGCAGCGAGCATTTCATCGGTTATCCATGTACCTTCCTGTCCATTTCTTGGTTCGCTGCATCCCTTGATAACAGCCTCGAAATTTCTGTCATATGTTATATTAAATATTTTTCTGCTCAGAACCTGGCGCATGGATTTGGAAATTTTAATTTCTGAAGGAAAGAGCACAAACCTGGGATCAGGTGACCACCATATAATGGGGTCATCGTCAGAATACCAGGGGAATATCCCCTGGCTGTATGCATGGAGAAGTCTTTCCGGCGAAAGATCCCCGCCTATCGCAAGAATCCCATTATCTTCTGCAAATTCAACAGGCGGGAAAATAATATCCTCATTGATAGTGAAAATCGGCATGTCAGTTTACTGTCTTGATTATGACCTCGTCATTTTCAATATCTGCAATGGCTTTGCCGCCTTCACTCAGCTCGCCAAAGAGAACTTTGTCAACGAAGAACGCCTTTATTTTATCCTGAATAAGTCTTGATATTTCTCTTGCCCCGAATTCAGGGGAATAGCCTTTTTCGGCGAGCCAGTTAAGGCATTCACCTGTTACTGTGAAATCAATATTTTTATCACTTAGCTGTGCCGCAAACTGATCGATCTCTTTTGTAACAATCTGAAGGATGTTTTCTTTTGTGAGATTGTTGAATGTGACAACAGAATCAAGCCTGTTCCTGAATTCAGGAGAGAAGATCCTGTCAACAGCCGAACCTATGGCTTCATCCTTTATGTGTCTTTCTCCGAAACCGAGCTGTTTCTTGCCGATTTCTCTTGCTCCTGCATTTGATGTCATTATTATTATGACATTTCTGAAATCGGCTTTTTTGCCATTGTTATCTGTCAGGGTTGCATAATCCATGACCTGCAGAAGTGTATTGAAAATATCCTGATGCGCCTTTTCGATTTCGTCGAGAAGCAGAACCGCGTATGGGGTCTTTCTTATGCTCTCAGTGAGCTGGCCGCCTTCTTCGTATCCAACATATCCCGGAGGCGCTCCAATGAGCCTTGCAACTGTGTGTTTCTCCTGGTACTCACTCATGTCGAATCTTATAAGTTTAACGCCCATGAAATGTGCAAGCTGACGGGCCAGTTCGGTTTTACCCACACCCGTGGGCCCGACAAACAGGAAGGATGCAATAGGTTTGTCTGGATTGCCGAATCCTGCCCTGTTTCTTTTGATTGCCTCGGAAACCGCTTCAATTGCACGGTCCTGGCCAAAGATCTGTTCCTGTATGGATGCATCCATTTCTTTGAGCTGGGTCATCTCTGTGGATGAAATACTCTTTTCAGGAATCTTGGCGATCTTAGCGACTATCCTTTCGATATCTTTTTCTGTTATTTCAATGGACTCCTGTTCAGGATCTCTGTACATCCTGGCATATGCGCCTGCTTCGTCTATGACATCTATTGCCTTGTCTGGCAGGTGCCTGTCATTGATGTATTTTGCTGAAAGATCAGCAGCGGCTCTCAGCGCCTCTTCCGTATATGTTATATCGTGGTATTCTTCATACCTGTCCCTGAGCCCCTGCAGGATCTCAAATGTCTCGTCAATTGTTGGTTCGGGGATTTCGATTTTTTGGAATCTTCTTGAGAGGGCCCTGTCTTTATCAAAGTACTTTTTGTATTCCTCGTATGTTGTTGAACCAATGCACTTGATATGACCTGAAGAGAGAACAGGTTTCAGCATATTGGATGCGTCCATTGATCCGCCTGAAACAGCTCCTGCTCCAACCACTGTATGGATTTCATCAATGAAGAGGATTGCATTTTCGAGTTTGTTCAGTTCTGCAATGACCTTTTTCATCCTGTCCTCGAAATCTCCCCTGTACTTTGTACCCGCGAGCATTGAGCCCATGTCAAGGCTGTATATTTTTGAATCCTTCAATGGCAGAGGCACATCACCCGAAGCAATCATTCTTGCAAGGCCTTCGGTTATCGCGGTTTTACCAACACCAGGGTCTCCCACGTGAATAGGGTTGTTTTTTACCCGTCTGCAAAGAACCTGTGCTGTTCTTTCAAGAATGTCTTCACGTCCTATCAGGGGATCGATTTCTCCCTTTTTGGCCTTTTGCACGAGTTCGGTTGTGAAAGCCTCGATAATCTTATTTTCTTTTTTATCGTCTGTTTCAGTATCAGTATCCTGACCTGCATCATGATCTGACGGTGGTGAAGATTCTCCCGGATATATTGAAACCCCGTGAGATATAAAGTTCACGAGTTCATACCTGGTTATTCCCTCGCTCTGGAGAAAGTAGGCTGCATATGAGTGGTCTTCATCCAGAATGGACACAAAGATATCACCAACATCCAGCATTTCTTTCTGGGCGGATGTTGTATGCCAGATTGCACGCTCCAGCACGTTCTGAAAGCTTACGGATTGAACGGGTTCGTCATCGCTTTCAACTTTTGTCATATGGTCTTTGAAGTAGTTTTCAATTTTTTCTTTCAGGGTGTCAATGTTTCCACCCGTACCTTCGATTATCTTTTTCCCTTCCTCATTATACAGGGAGGCATAGAGCACATGCTCGGGTGTAAGATATTCGTGATGATTGGTATGGGCCTCGTTAAAGGCTGCCATGAGTACATTGTTGAGATTTTCGTTTATTTCCATAAATTTACCCTTTTTGTCTCAGTTAGAGGATATTTTTCCGTTTATGCTTCTTCATATGAGCATCTGAGTGGAAATTCCCTTGATTTTGCCATTTCGTGCACCTGTCTTACTTTCGTTGCTGCAATATCATGGGTGAATATGCCACAGTTTCCAATACCCTTTTTGTGTACATCCAGCATTACCTGTGTAGCTTTTGCAGCCGGCATATGAAAAATTCGTACCAGGACTTCTACAACAAAGTCCATTGTTGTATAATGGTCATTGTGAAGAAGAACTCTGAACATCTCCGGTTCAAGCAGTTTCTTCTCCGGTTCTGTTTTAACATCACCCCTGTAAATGGTGTCTGTTTTGTCTGACATTTCCCCTCTCCCTGAGATTTTCACCATCAAAAAAGCTGACCATTAATTTTAAAAACTTTTTTATGTCTTAAATATAAACCGTTCTTTATTCCTTAGCCACTAATTATTCAGTGTTTAATTATTCATACAAAATATCAAAAGAAGCATGTTTTTTCAAATAGTTTTTTCAGGTCATTTTTTTTGTCTTTTTCCACCATGGGCCTGGTGTTTTAATCTCATCCAAAATGGACTTTTTCCCTTTTTGGGCAATTATCCTGCTATGCTCATTGCTTACAATTCTTTTTATAATTGGCATTGAAAATCCGTTACATGGCAGGTGGCTGTGTTAAGGCCTGATTTTATCAGGGATTGGGGAAGGGGTTGTTGTTCGTGTCATCCTGTGAAGGCAGGAATCTCATGGAAAGGATTCATGACATACAGGAGGTTCTTTGAATATTCTGCATGAGATTCCGGTATTGCCTTCGGCAAACCGGAATGACAGGGGAGAGTTCATTGCGTGTCATTCCTGCGAAGGCAGGAATCTCATGGAAAGGATTCATGACATACAGGAGGTTCTTTGAATATTCTGCATGAGATTCCGGTATTGCCTTCGGCAAACCGGAATGACAGGGGAGAGTTCATTGCGTGTCATTCCTGCGAAGGCAGGAATCTCATGGAAAGGATTCATGACATACAGGAGGTTCTTTGAATATTCTGCATGAGATTCCGGTATTGCCTTCGGCAAACCGGAATGACAGGGGAGAGTTCATTGCGTGTCATTCCTGCGAAGGCAGGAATCTCATGGAAAGGATTCATGACATACAGGAGGTTCTTTGAATAT
>CAZEJW010000133.1:0-12381 GCA_964512685.1 uncultured Leptospirales bacterium
TTGGATGATTTTTATGGGGGAGGATTCAGGACAGAACGCTGGTTTGGAATTCCAGCAGGTGTGGGTTTCGTTCCTTTTTTTACCGGGCTTGCAGGTAACAATGACAGCTTTGATATTATTACAGGCATGCCTTCGTGCCTGGGGAATAACGGGAGATTGGCAGAATTCAATCAGAGACTTGCCTCTGCTTTCAGTAGTTGAAATCTTTTTGTATATTTCTGATAAGGTCGGTTTTTGTTTTTTTTAGTTTATCAGAAAGGCTTACTTTATATGTATGGGGATTAAGAAGCCTCTTGTATGTTTCGTCAAGAGTCTTCATCTCATGTTTTTTTGTTTCCCTTATTGCTTCAAGATCCGGAAGCTCAAATATCCTTGCTCCGTTTTTCATTACCTGTTTTAAAAGATATTTTGCATCAGTATAGTCTTTCAGGGTAAAACCCGAATAATCAGTAGCAGGATGATTGAACTGAATCGGTTTCTTCCTCAGTACTTTTTTCTCTATCACTTCTCTCTCTTCTTCAAGAAACAAAAGGTCTGATATTGCCTCGCCTTTTTCATCATAGAAACGCATTATGTTTTTTATTCCAGGATTGGTTATTTTTTCAGACTGATTGGATATCTTTATGCAGGGTTCGAATGAGTGGTTTGTTCCCCTTGCAACGATTTTATAAACTCCGGTAAGAGCAGGATCAGAGTGAGCTGTAACGAGCCTGGTGCCCACACCCCATGCATCTATGGGAGAGTTGCTGTTTTTTAGCTGAGCGATTATCCATTCATCAAGATCACTCGAGACGAATATCTTGACATCGTTGAGGCCATGCCTGTCAAGAATTTCTCTTGAGCGTTTGCTGAGATATTCCAGGTCTCCGCTATCGATTCTGATGGCCATTCTGGCCAGATGATCACTTTTTAGCCTGTTAAATACTCTTATTGCATTTGGAATTCCTGATTTCAGGGTATCGAATGTATCTACCAGAAGCACGCAGCTTTCCGGGTAGAGTTCGGCATACTTTTCAAAGGCTTCAAGTTCTGATTCAAAACTCATTATCCAGCTGTGCGCCATGGTTCCGCTTACGGGAATATTGTAGATCTTTCCGGCAATGGTGTTGGATGTGGAAGAGGCTCCGCCAATATAGGATGCCCTTGTGGCGGAAAGGGACCCGTCAAGCCCCTGTGCTCTGCGAAGGCCGAATTCGAGAACCGGGCTGTCTTTGGCAGAGTGAACAATCCTTGCTGTTTTCGTTGCAACAAGGGAGTGGAAGTTTATATAATTTAAAACTATACTTTCGAGGAGTTGTACTTCCATAAGGGTTCCGTGAACTCTTAACAGAGGTTCCCCGGGGAAAACCACAGTGCCTTCATCAACAGAAAAAATATCCCCTCTGAATCTGAAGCCTGAAAGAAATTCAAGAAATTCCGGTCTGAATATTTTAACAGATTCGAGGTATGTGATACTGTCATTGTCAAATTCAATCTGTTCAATCTTTTCGAGGAGAGGCGCAAGACCGGCGAATATTGTATAGCCTCCCCTGAATGGCTGTTGTCTGAAAAACATTTCAAATACTGCTTTGCTATTCGGGCTGTTAAAAAAATAACCCTGCATCATTGTAAGTTCATAAAAATCGGTTATCAGGCAGGGATTCAGTTTATCGCTCATTTTATTTTCTCTCAGAGTTTACCGGATTCAATAATTCTGATTTCGGCGTTTCGCATGGTTTTAATTGCGTTTTCAATATTGTGTTCAGGCTGATCTATTCCTCTGCATGCGTCAATGATAAGAGTAACATTAAATCCAACCCGGGCAGCATCCATCGCACTGAAAAAAACACAGAAATCTGTTGCCAGGCCGCAGAGAAAAAGTTCAGTAATATAGAGTGAACTGAGGTATCCCTCCAGGCCTGTTTTTGTTTTTTTATCATTTTCCATAAATGCTGAATATGAGTCAACAGATGTTGATGTTCCTTTGCGTAAAATCAGGTTGAAGGGGTCAGTGTCAAGGTCTGGGTGAAAATCGGCACCCTTTGTGCCCTGAACACAGTGGTCTGGCCAGAGTATCTGGTCAACACCGTTAATCGAAATAGTATCGAAGGGCTGTTTGTTCTCATGATTGGAGGCAAAAGATATTTGACTGGCAGGGTGCCAGTCCTGGGTAGCTATCGATAAATCGAATTTGGGAACAAGTTTGTTAATAATGGGAACTATCCTGTCTCCTTCATTAACTGCAAGGGCTCCGCCCGGGCAAAAATCATTCTGAAGGTCAACAACGATGATGGCATTTTTTTTCTTCATAATTGCCTCCAATTTAATGGTAGTTGTGTTATCATAAAAAAGGAACACTCAGAAGTCAAAGACATTTACATATTGAAATTTTTGAAGAAAAAAAGAGTTGCCGGGGTATTTTACCGCATTAAATAAATTTCCCCGGCATGTTATCGATATGTTTCCGGGATGGTATCAGTTCATAAATTTCATCTCTTCCTGATCCACCGGTTCTTTTAGTGAAATCACAGGGCAATGAGTTCTTCTCAGTACTTTTTCTGTCGTGCTGCCCATGAGAAGATGCTTTATTCCTGAAAAGCCGTGTGTAGCAAGTATTATCAGGTCAATGAATTTTTCTGAGGCTGTCTCGCTTATAATTTCATGTGGATTTCCGATTTTAACTATATATTCAACTTTAATGCCAGGATCAATTTCTTTTTCTGCAATGGTTTTAAGAGCAAGCTCTGCTGACTTTTCATAATCGACAGTGTCATCTCTGGCAACAGCATCAGGGTCTTTGAATCTGGCCTGCTCAACCCTGAAAATATATGGGTCTATCACATAGAGAAGACAGATTGTGGCATTAAGTTCCCGGGCATATTTTGATGCATATTTGAGTGAATGGCTTGAATAATCATTATAATCTATTGGAACAAGTATTTTTTCTACAGAACTCATGACACTCTCCTTAATCTGATATTTGTAATCAATTTACTTACACAAAAGGGAAGGTTCAAAAAAATTGTATTTTTTTATTACTTAACTTCTTTCAGAACGAAGTGTCCCGTATCCCCGCAGCCGAAGCTGGCGGAGCTGTTCCCGGGATTTATCATGCAATTTCCTGATTCTCCACAGTCTGAAAAGTTTTGTTTGTAGTGATGAGATTGTTGGGACTTGACAGATTTTTTCTTGCTTATTTAAGGATCGGGTTTAGATTTATCTGGCTGTCAGGGATGTGGTGACTGATGTATTTTAATCAGTGTTTGTTCCTATAAATACTTTTTGTGTAAATGAAAGAATATTATAATCCCCGCCGCCTTCGGCGGCGGGGATTGTAGAGTTTTTTCTTCTGCAATTCAGTTTAGGAATAAACACTGTATTTTAATTATTATGGAGGATTGTTGTGAATAAAGCAGAGATAGGGATTATTGGAGGTTCCGGTCTTTATGAGATCGATGGGATAGAAGTAATTGAAGAGGTCAAAATTGAAACACCATGGGGAAAGCCTTCAGATATTATAACAATTGCAGATATCGAGGGATGCAGAGCAGCTTTTTTGCCAAGGCATGGCAGAGGACATGTACACCTGGCGCATGAGGTAAACTTCAGGGCAAATATTGCAGCGCTGAAAATGATCGGCGTAAATAAAATAATTGCGGTCTCGGCAGTAGGAAGCCTGAAAGAGGAGATAAAACCCCTTGATTTTGTTCTGCCTGATCAGGTTATTGACAGAACAAAAATGAGAGAGAGCACTTTCTTTGGCAATGGAATAGCAGCTCACATTCCTTTTGGCGATCCCTTTTGTTCGAGACTGCACGAAAAGATTATTCCTGTAGCAGAGAAGATGGGCTTGACTCTTCATACAAATGAAACCCTGATATGTATGGAAGGGCCGGCCTTTTCAACAAAGGCGGAGAGTAATCTCTACAGATCCTGGGGGGCGGGGATTATAAATATGAGCACTCTGCCAGAGGCCAAGCTTGCGCGTGAGGCTGAAATATGCTATGCTGTAATATGTATGAGTACAGATTATGACTGCTGGCACGAAGAAGAGGAAGATGTTACTGTAGAGATGGTTGTAAGAAATATGAATACAAATTCTTTTCATGCAAAGGAACTTATAAAAAAACTGATTGTTGAGCTTGAAAACGAAAGTGTTTGTTCCTGCCGCGAGGCTTCGAAAAACGCAGTAATAACTGCTCCTGAAAAGTGGAATCCTGAACAGGCAGAAAAACTGAAGAAGATTCTTCCTGATTATTTTTAAAATGCAGTTTGGATTCAATATTTTTTTGATTAAGTCTTAAAGTTAATCATTGATTATAGCTGGTTTATTTCTGCAGAAAGCTCTGTCGCCTTTCTGCGGCGGGGATAATGATCAAATTCTTTTTTTTAATATTTTCAGTAATAAAAATTTAGAAAATTTTATAATTTTTCTTGAATATTAAATATCAATATCTGCATGATTGTATATTCCTGTCAGGTCTTGTTGTCAGGAATATCACGATCAGTCATGCATTATTTTGTTCGATGATCGGAATTAATATGTATTTCCGGAGGTTTAATATGTCAGATGCTGTTTTATTTGAACAAAAGGATATGGTTGGTATAATTACAATAAACAAGCCAAAAGCCAACCAGCTCAGTCATGAGGTTTTTGAAGGAATAAGAAAGTTGCTTGATCTTTGTGAAATAAACAAGGATATCAGGGTTCTGATCCTGAGAGGTTCTGGAGACAAAATATTCTGTGCCGGTGCAGATCTTTCCAGCGGATTTGGAGATTTCAGCCCTGTTGATTTTCTCAAGAGAGGACAGGATGTCTGGAACAAGATTGAAGACTATCCCAAGCCTGTAATAGCTGCAATAAACGGACATGCTCTTGGCGGCGGTTGTGAACTGGCAATGGCCTGTCATCTCAGAATAATGAAAAAAACTGCGAGAATGGGACTCACTGAAACCAACCTGGGGATAATGCCGGGATATGGCGGAACAATGCGTTTGCCAAGGCTCATTGGCAGAACCAAGGCTCTTGAATACATGCTGCTTGGCAAGCAGATAGATGCTGACGAAGCTCTGGAGCTTGGTCTTGTAAACAGGATCAGTGAAGAAGATAGTGTTATGGACGATGCAATAGCATTTGCCAACGAACTTGCAGTGCGTCCGCCTCTCTCCATGAAGGCAATTCTGAAGGTAATGTCAATGGGATCTAACGTTTCGCCTGACTGGTACCTCAAGGCAGAAAGAGAGGAACTCGGTAAACTTTTCAGTACAAAGGACATGATGGAAGGTATGACTGCTTTTGCTCAGAAAAGAAAGCCTGAGTTCAAGGGTGAATAGAAATATTTTTGGTGGAGTGTCTCCTGAAAAAAAGAGGCACTCCATTTTTCAATATTCTTTTTACTATAAATTCTCCGACATGAAACGCTTGAGCACCTTTTGACCGGCCTCTGAAGTATCGAGAAATTTGAATGTGTAATAGAATATGCTTTCTTCTTCAATTGTTTTGTTGGATATTATTTTTGCCTTAAGATCAAAGATGTATTCCATTATTTCGAAATTAATAATATAATCTCTGCTGTAATCGAGATTTTTTGATATTCTTATCACAGCTTCATAGTCATTTAGTTTGAAAATGGTGGCTTTCATTTCCTCGGGTTCCTGTATCGTACTTTTTGGAATCTGTTTAACTGTTACAGGAACAATTACATCAAGGTATGGATGACGGAATTCCTTGCCTCTGGTGAACTCATCAGGAATTGCAATAGTAAGGATGTTTGAATCGATTTTTACTGTTTCTGTTGTGAACATGTATTCTGCATCTCCCGGCCGCCATACATTGACTCGGATCGTCTGTTCTTCGGAAAGGTCCTTAAGGTTTTTACCCTCTCTGAACAGTTTGACTATAAGGTTTTCCTTTTCTTTGCCCGTTATTTTACCGAGGTATACATTTTCGGTTTTGGTCATAAGGTATATCAGTTTCTCTGTTTCAAGATCATTCATTGATTCAAGAGGTTTTTTGAAGTCAGAGGGGTGATAAAGTTTTTCATAGGTTATTGTAATATCTCTGCATATCGAAGTTAAAGAATCCTCTTTTTCTTCGCTTGATCTTAAAAAATGAAGAAATTTGCCTACAGCTTTTTCGAAAAGGTCACTGTTAGAGAGGAGCTCTGTTGGATTGGAGAGCCTGAGGGTTTCAACCATGTTGTTTATGATTTTTATCTGAAAATTTGTCAGCCCGGTCCTTTTCAGCCTGAAAAGAAAAAGCTGATGATCATTGATTTTTTTCTCCTGAATCATCTGAAGGTATTTTATAACTCCAAGAAGGATAATGATCAGCAGTACAAATGCAATATACAGTGTAATCTCTCCAAATGATTCCATTGGCCATTTAACGCCCCAGGGTGTTGTTATGTCCATGGTCTCCTCCTTGAACAGCGGGATTAAAATTTTATGTTTACCCCGCCAGTAATGTTTAATCAAACAGATTTTGAAGAACTTGTAAAAGATATTGAACTGTTTCTGAATTCAACATCACTGTCAGAATAATTGAAAAAAGATCCCAGAGTCAACCCGTTATTTTTATTTATATAATAATAAGGCATAAGGTTGCAATCCAGACATTGATTCACAAACACAAGCTGTCCCTCTGAAAGAATCAGACCTGAAGAATAATAGTCATTGATCTGAACGGCACAGGCAAGAATCGGGGAAGGATTAATTTTTTTATCCGGGAAGTCTGTTTTAAGTTTTGTTTTCATGACTAAAGATTAACCCTGCAAACAGGACCAGTCAAATTAAAAAAAGCCATGACAGGATTGATGTTTTCTATAAGCTATGGCTTTATAAGGTATGCCTCTGGGATCTCCTGCCTGAAAAAAGGATGATGAATAAGGATTTCTGTGAGATAATCAAGTCTGAACCGCATGGTTTACCATTAACAAAAACATGGAGCAGTTTTATGATAATCGATTTTCACACTCATATATTTTCTGATGAAGTAAGATCTGACAGGAATGGATTTCTGGATGACCCTGGTTTTAATCTTCTCTATGCAGATGAGAACGCGCGGATTATTGGGCACAATGATCTGATTGAGGCAATGGACAATGGCAGAGTTGACAGAGCGGTTGCAATGGGCTTCCAGTGGCAGAAGGAAAACAGTGCCAGGATACAGAATGAATACTTCGCAAAAGTTCAGGAAGAAACATCAGGCCGTATTCTCTGCTTTGGAACCATTGCAACCAACTCTGAAAACATTCCAGGGGAAGCAAGGGAAATAAAGAAAAACGGGCTTTACGGGATTGGAGAAATATCCTGGTATAATAACGGCCTCAATGATGAAAACGAAAAAAAACTCAGAGCCATCCTTACAGCAGCCGCTGAAGAGTCATTGCCTGTATGCCTGCATGTGAATGAACCCATTGGACATTCATACCCCGGTAAATATCCGCCGTCATTTGAAAGACTCTACAATATAATATGTGATTTCAGGGAAGTGAAGATAGTTCTCGCGCACTGGGGAGGCGGTCTTCTTTTCTATGAACTAATGCCCGAGGTAAAAGAGGCATTCAGCAACGTTATGTATGACACGGCGGCATCCCCCTACCTCTTTTCGGATTCTATTTACACGGCTGCATTAGCCCTGGTCAACCCAGGGAAGATTCTTTTTGGCAGTGATTACCCTCTTCTTGATTTTTCAAGATATATTGTTCACATGAGAAACAAGTGCATAGACAAAACAGCGCTCGATATGATGCTTGGGGGCAATGCCATGAATCTGCTTGGTATCAGTGAATAACAAGAAAGATAACGAGGGGGATGAAGAGAGCTGCAGTAATGAGACCTGCCAGTATAAGGGGCCTGTTTGCTGATCTGCCCGGATTTGATTCCATAATGTGAATCGCAGCACATGCGAGTGTCTGTGACAGATTTATCATGAATGCCGATATGAATAGCGTTATGATAAAAAGTGATATTAAAGCAAGGAGTAATCCAGCCTTTACTGATCCGCTAATGGATGTAACTGCCGCAAGGTCATGACCGGAAAACAAGGACAGACCTTCTGCTGCAAAGACAGAGGTAAGGATTCCTGATGTTCCTGAAATTGCTGCTGATGATATTCCCCATATTAGAGAACTCATTGCAGCAAGAACAATCGCAATGATAAAAGAGTATACAGGGATATTGATGTTCTCAACTGCGGCGAACCTGAAAAAGTTTCTGAAAAAGGATTTTACTGTTCTGTTTTTATTCGCAGCAAATGCAATCATAATATTTTTAAAAATTACAGCAAAGATTATTACTGTGAACAGAATTGTGATTATTCCGTAAAAAATGCCTGAGTATACAATCCCGAAATCTGTTTTCATTGCAAAAACCGGCAGCAGCAGTAAGCCTGCCAGTAAAACCGGCCCGGATGAAAACAGAAATATTACGAGGGAATTGTGGCTGATTTCTTTTCTTATTGAAGAAAATGAAATGTTTTCTTCTCCCGAAATTCTGCTGAAGCTGTTTCTTGACAGCATATATAGTATGATATCGAGGGTGTGATTAAAGCTTAGCATAAGTATGAAAAGCAGGAACCCTGATAAAAAAGGATGCTGACCCAGGAATGAGATATTCTTCCAGGCAATAAGAGCACATAGTCCGATAATCAGAGAAATTGCAAGAAAGGTTGTAAATGAAAAAAGAATGTTTTTCAGGTTAAATGAATGGAATATACCCTCAAGTATATTCGAACTGCATGATTCGGTTTCATGGAAGCCCTGGAACAGTGACCATTTTTCTTTTCTTTTGTCTATTACTGTTTTATGACCGCAATTATCGCAGTTGAAGTATACTCTTTTGTCTTCTATCTGCGAATCAGGAATATGATACTTCTGTCCGCATTCTCTGCATCTGATATCCATGGAACTTTCTGGTTATTTTTTTGGCTTCAGGTTATTGAGTCTTATTTCGCCGAGTTTTTCCTGAAGTGCAGGATCATTTTGGATCTTCTGGTCAAACTTATTATACTGATCTACAGAATATCCATATTTTTCTGTAATTTTTTTAATTGATTCGGGTTTAAGATCCGTTGTGGTGATCTCGATATCTATTTTAGCATAATCTTCAAGAGTCATTTGTTTCTGTTTGCATGCAAAAAAAGACAGGGACAGTATAAGTACAGCTATTGAAATTTTTATGTAACGCATAATTCCTCCGCCTCTTATCATTGATATGCTTCAACTATATATAGTGGTTTTTGTATATGTCAAGAATAAAAACCGTTCGGTGGCTCATGTCGCGTAACTGGCTGTAAATTCAGAGATAATACCCTTGCACTGTATTATACTGACCTGTCGGGTAAGTAATAATTACTGCTGATTGGTTGACATAATAGAAGGGAAGGGTATTTTTGTCACTTGTATTGGTGTCTGGAGTATTTCAGGATGTCATCCGATGCAGTATTAGTTGAAATTATTTTTTTGTTGCATTTTTAGAGTCATGAACTTGAATGAAAACAGGAGGATTCTATGGCGATAGAAAGAAGGAAAAACCGAAGAAAAGGTCCGGATGTTCTCATGAAGAGTATCAATTATCTTGCTGTTTTTTCATGGGTTATAATTTTTATTGTTATCATTATTTTCTCTCTTGCAAAACCGAGAATTCAGGGAATAAAACCAGGTCACAGTGTTGTAAGTACAGGAGCCTGGGATTCATCACTTCTGGAAATAACCGCTTACCTTATGGTGCTTCAGATTATGTTTTCTGTTGTCGGCCTTTTGATTAATTCTAATCGCATGAAGAGAAAAGAAGATCAGTACAATACTTCGCTTATCGTTTCCGGGATACTTGCAATTTTTGGGCTCCTTTTGTATGCTTCATTTTTTTGATAAGAATGAAACATAGTGTTGATTTCCGGGAATTCATGATTAATGAAAATATAGTGGAAACATGGCTTTCCGCCGTTTCTAAGCGGCGGAAAGCCATGTTTTTTTATAATTAAAGGAGACAGTGATTTGATTAAATACAGAAAGGAACGAAAAGAGATTGCAGCATTTATGAGGAGACTCTATAATCAGGGGCTCACTACCTGCTCCGGCGGGAATATCAGTATGAGAGTGAATGATGAAACTGTTTTAATCACGCCATCTGCTCTTGACAAGGGACAAATGAATTTCAGGCAGGTCGGGGCAGTAACAATTGAGGGGAAAAATCTTACCCACGAACTCAAGCCAAGTATTGAGACTGGAATGCATCTTGCCATATATAAAAAACGGCCTGATGTAAATTCAATTGTACATGCTCATCCCCCCTTTTCTACGAGTTTTTCTGCTTCAGGAAAGAAGATAAACTGCAACCTCATTGGTGAGTCCAGGGCAATTGTTGGCAGTGCGGCTTTTGCTGAATATGCTCTTATGGGCACATCGGACCTTGCTTTGAAGGTTTCAGAAAAAATACTTGAAACTAATGTTGTACTCATGGAAAATCATGGTGTTATTTCAGCAGGCAGATCAATGCTTCAGGCTTTCGATGGTATAGAAGTTCTCGAGAGCGCTGCAAAAATTACTTTGATTACAGGGCTTCTAGGAGATGTATGTGAGCTCGATGCTGACCGTCTTGGAGAGATAGATAAGTTATTCAACAGGTAATCGTTCTATTTCTGCAACAGTGCAGGATTAAACAATAATTCATTCCCAGGGACCGTGATGAGAATAATTCCGATATTTTTGTTTTTGCTCATCCTTTTTTCTTCAGCGGCATATTCTGCCGAAATCGCATTCATTCCATACAGGATGTCACATTCCACTGAAAAGTATTCATCTTCTGACGGAAGGGATTATGCATCTCTTCTTTCAATTTATGCTTCAGTACAGAAAGAGGCCGATGTGGTGTCGGAGAATCAGCTTTTCCTTGACATGGAAAAGACAGGCATGAAAGCCGGAGGCGTTATTACTCAGGAACATCTTGCTCTTCTGGGCAGAACGAGGTTCCTTGATTATATTGTTACAGGCACTCTCTATAAATCATCAGAAGGTTTTTCCGCATCAAGCATTCTTTATTCAGTGAATGCAGGAAAAGTAATAATCAATACCAGGGTGAGTTCTGACACCCTCACCGGCCTTGCAGAAAAGGATGCGCGTGAACTTCTTGTGCTTATGAAAGATAAGAAAGCAGCGGAAAAAAATACATATGATTTTGTCTTCGCAATAGATCTTTCATATAACATGAGAAGCAGCTGGGAAGGGATAAAGGATTCCATTCAGTTTCTTTCTTCAGAATTTATTGACCGCAGGGGATGTGATACCAGGATCTATATACTAACATTTTCCGGCACAGTTGGCAGGATGAAGACATTTGTATCGGATAATTCTGCACTCGAGATAAGGAAGTGGCTGTCAGGACTTTATCCGGCAGGAGAAGAGACCGGAAGAAATTTTACTGAGGCAATGAAATATTCGGCCCGAAATATCAGGTGGCGGAAAAAAGCTCTGAAGCGGATGATTGTTATCTCCGGAACTGAAAGAGATCATTTTAAAATGTCAAAGGATTATCCTCTGAGACTTGCTGGTAAGGGAGTGGTGATTGACACTGTCTCTGCAGGAAGGGCAGGAGAAAAAAATCTATCTTCGCTGGGCAGACTCGCTGAGGCAGGCAGGGGAAAACATTATTCAGTTTCGTATCATCAGCAGGTATTTGATTCCGAAGGCAGGGCAATACATCTTTTTATGGAAAGGTCGAGGATATTCAAAACAGGCATTTATCCTGCCGAATGGAAAAAGGGCCTTTTTCAGAAAAGTCCTTTTGATCGGGGATTTGCTGAACCAGTGAATTATCTTTCGGAGGTGAGATCCGGTTCGAGGGCAATATATCCTGATGAGATTTCCAGTGTTTTTTCTGATTCAGAGAATGTAACTCTTCTGAGAAAGAAGGTTGTTGAAAACAATCTTGTGGAAATAATGAGATCTGTTTCATCGAGCATATCTGCCGATGATGACAAGCAAAAGCAGGGAAGGGCAATGCTCTCCGGTAACGGGGTTTCTTTCTGGGCGGATATTCCTGATAAAGAATGGCTCGATTTTTATGAATCAATGAAAATATCCGGCTCGATGTTCTGGCTTGGGGTCAGAATAAGGGAGGATGATAAAGAGCTCTATGGTATTTCAATTTTGCCTGTGATTTCGGTGAAACCCGGAGATAATGTCCCCGGATTAATCAGATCGGATATTTCTTCAATAATAAAGAATCATTCCTTATACAGAAAGAGAGGCTTTTTGAAGCCTCCGGTTTGGTTTGTAAAACTGAAGGTTCATGAAATAAAAAACGAGCTGCAAAAAAACGACGTGCGGGGAGGGCTGGAATGAGGAATGAATTTTTTGAACAATTCTTCATCCCCCATTTTTAAATTTTTCATTATTTTAG
>CAZEJW010000134.1:0-12342 GCA_964512685.1 uncultured Leptospirales bacterium
GCCGGGAAAAGAAAGAAGAGCTTGGGATCGTTGACCTTGATATACCGGAAGATACTCTTACAGGAAAAGGAAAAGACAGAAAGATTAAAGAAACATTTCTGACAATATACAATAAACTTGAAGAATATCAGAATTATCTGCTTTCTCTTAAAATACTCGACCCGGCCTGCGGTTCGGGGGCATTTCTTATCCAGGCGCTTGACTTTTTAATTGCAGAGCATAAAAGCATAAATGAATTAAAGAATAAAATTACTCATTCCACCCTTCCTTTTATGGATGTTGACATTTCGATTCTTGAGAAAAATCTGTATGGAGTTGATATAAACGAAGAGTCAGTGGAAATTGCTAAACTCTCACTCTGGCTACAGACAGCAGTTCCGGGAAGAAAGCTTTCTGATTTAAACAACAATATCAAGTGCGGAAATTCACTGATAGATGATAAAACAGTTGCAGGAGACAAGGCCTTTGACTGGGGTAAGGAATTCCCGGAAATAATGTCAAAAGGCGGTTTTGATGTGGTGATTGGTAATCCGCCTTATGTTAGGATTCAAAATTTAAAATTACTAGAGATAGATTTTTATTTAAAGAATTTTAATTCCCCAACTGGTAAAATTGATATATCAATTATTTTTTTAGAAAAAGCATTATCGTTAATCAATGAAACAGGAATAAATGGATTTATTTGTTCATCTCAGTGGATGCAGACAGATTATGGATATAAAATACGTGAAAAACTTTCACAAGGTTTTTTAAAAGAAATTATTGATTTTGGATCTTTGCCAGTTTTTAAAGATGCTGATACATACCCAGCGATTTTTATTAGTGATACAAAAAATAATTCAATTGTTAATTATAAAATTATTTCTAGGAAAGAACAACTAAATATTATTTCAATAAATGATGAGAAGGGTAAAGAAATAAATCTAAATAAATATTCCGGAAATCCGTGGGTTCTTAATTTATTTGATTTAGTTCAGTCTTTAAAAGATAAAAAACTAAAAAATATTATTTTATTCGAAAATATTGCTCCTTCGTATATAGGGTGTTTGACGGGCCTTGATAAAGCATTTATTGTTACGTCAAAAGAGATACAGAATTTTAATTTAGAAAAAGATATTATTTTTCCATATGCTTATAGAGGTGAAGAAATTCAAAGATATTCATTGGTTTCGCCAAAATCGTATGTAATTTATCCCTATAAAAGAGGTGATGACAATAAGTCTGAATTGATTGATGAAAATGAATTTTTGAGGCTGTACCCAAATATACATTCATATCTTAGTCAATTTAAAGATGAACTTAAAAAAAGGAAAGATAGTCGTAAATTATATGCTGAAGTTGATTGGTATCGTCATTTAAGAGCTGGCTCGTATAATTATATAATACCTAAAAAAATGATTTTTAAAGGAGTTGATAATAAAACTAAAATTGGGTTTATACCTGAAAACACTTTGTTTAATGGAGCAAATTGCCCAGCTCTAATACCGTGCAATGAATCATATTCTGATAAATTTATGATAACTATTCTTAATTCGAAATTAATAACATACTATTTAAATTCAATTTGTCCTAAAAAGTTAGGAGGTTATTATCGGTATAATTCAACTAGTATATCCAAGATTCCATTACCATCAATTTCCATGGAAGACCAGCAGCCCTTCATTGAAAAAGCTGACCGTATGCTTGTGCTTAATGCGGATTTCCAAAAGATGAAGCAGAAGTTTTTGAAAAGGGTATCAACACTGATTTCTGAAACAACCAACAGCGGTGAAGTGAAGCTGTCAAAGAATATTGATTCGTTTTACGAATCAGATTTTACAGGGTTTGTAAAAGAACTTAAAAAGAAAAAAGTAGCTCTTTCATTAAAGCAACAGGATGAATGGGAAGAGTATTTCGATGAATATAAAAAAGATCTAATGGAATTAAAGGCTGAAATCAACAGAACCGATTCTGAAATTGACAGAATGGTTTATGAACTGTACGGCCTTACAGAAGAAGAGATTGCCATTGTTGAGCAGGGCGTTTGATTATTTTTACTGAAAATTGCTGTATTTTTCTTTACAAAATTAATTAATGTGAATTTTATGAAGGTTAAAAGGGGGGTTGTTATGGATATAGAACAGTTTAATAAATACCTGTCAGAATATCAGGAATGCCAGCCTCTAAATGTTTCAAAGTCTGCAGTTTATAAATTTGCAGATGAACTTGCAGGGGATTTTGAAGAAACCGGCGAAGATTATAATATCTATGAGATAATAAATAAATTCGGCGGACATATCCATAATGTGAGTTTATTCCAGTATTCCGATATCTCCGGATCAATTATTATTCATGGAAAAGAGAATTTTGATGTTCTTATTCCTGAATACACCTCTCCAATAAGGGACAAATTTACCCTGGCGCATGAACTTGGCCATTATATTCTCCATTCACAGCTTGGCGAAAAGTCCGAATTGTGGGCACTGCGTGAAGGAAGCGGCAGGCTTGAATGGGAGGCAAACTGGTTCGCAGCAGGATTTCTTATGCCAGCATCCAAAATGAAGGAACTTGTTGAACAAAAAGGGCTTCAGAATATTGATGAACATTTTATAAGAAATTATTTTGCTGTTTCTCTTGAAGCTGCGGATATTCGTTTAAAGACATTTAAAGAAAATTCTTATTAAGTATGGATGAACCCTGGAAACTAAAAATATTCTTCAGTGTTGACCTTGTAAGCTCCACTCTGTTTAAAGCAAAAAAACATGAAAAAGGCGATGATGTTGAATGGTGTATTGCCTTTCAGGATTTTGTTTATGATTTCCCTGCTGGACTGGAAAAAGAATATTCGAAAATTAATTCACAAAAATTTCCTCAAGTAGACACCCCTCCTGTCTGGAAAATGCTGGGCGATGAAATTCTTTTTTACTCTGATCTTAAAAACTACAGAGAAACAGTTCCCCATGTTATTGCCTTTGCTTCAGCTCTTAAAAAATACAATGATTCCCTGGACAGCAAAAATGTGCCAATTATCAGGTGCAAGGGAACAGTCTGGCTTGCAGGTTTTCCTTTGAGCAATATTGAAATATCGTATCAGGCAGAGGACAGAGAAATCACAGATTTTATTGGCCCGTCAATTGATACTGGTTTTAGAATCGGAAAACATTCAACAAAAAGGAAACTGTGCCTTTCTGTTGAATCTGTTTATATGCTGTGTGAGGCGATCAGAGATATTGGTAAAGAGGGGATCGAAAAAATTTTCAGCTTTAGATTCAGGTTCGAGGGTCTGGTTGAACTGCAGGGTGTGTTTAACAATACACCATATCCTGTTTTCTGGATAGATTTAGATAATGATGATTTTGAAGTAATGCAGGACAAGTGGCTTGGAAAGGGTGAATACGCAGAAATCGGTGAGATTATTTTGTACTGTGAGAATTATCTTGAAAAGAGTGAATATTTATTCAAACCGTTTATATATGGAGGGGAAAATAAATTTAATGAGGTTCCGGACGAAATTAAGAACCGAATGTTGAAAGCTCTTACAGAAAGAATAAAGGGGAAAGAGAGCCAATCATCTGATGAAGTCAAAAAGGAATCAGAGACTGGAAATGATATGCCTGCATCAATACAAAATGAGATAAAGAAAACATTCGACTAAAAATTATCCTCAACAGTAATGGTGAGTTGATTTGTTTAACGGATATCTCCCATTTATCCAAAATCGTAAAACTCTTTCCATTCCACATAAATTATATTCTTGAACATTCCCTTTCCCTTTCTGAACAAAAAATCTTTTGTTCTGATGTAAAATTTTACCACACTAACAGGTCTTTTTGACATTCTTATCACGTATGGAGTAAATCCTATCACTCGTAATGACAATCTTATCAGAAATATTCCCGATCTTATCGTTTTTGGAGTGAATCTTATCATGAATATTGCAATTCTTATCATTCACAGAGTAAATCCTATCAGGTATGGGGATGTTCGTGTAAGGGGTCAATGTTGTATTTCTGTAGGGGTTCAAGATTTTGAACCCCTACAGAAATAACCGCCTCATCTCCTCTGCAGCAGTCCTTATATCAGGCGCACTCATGACAGCGGATATTACACATATGGATGAAGCACCTGCACGGATAACATCCCCTGCATTCTCTCTGCTTATTCCGCCGATCGCTGCAATGGGGAGGTCTGTTTCTGCATGGATTTTTTTTATAAAATCCACACCAACAGGTTCTGATGCATCATCTTTGGAAGATGTAGGATAAACTGGCCCTATACCGAAATAGTCTACTGGCAGGTTTTTTGCTGCTGAGAATTCTTCATATGATGAAATCGAAAGGCCAATGATTTTTTCATCACCCATGATCTTTCGCGCGTCTTTTATGTCCATATCATCCTGGCCAAGGTGAACACCGTCAGCGTCTGATGCAAGAGCAACATCCACCCTGTCATTAACAATGAATACAGTATTCGTTGCAAGGGTGATCTCTCTCACCTGTTTCGCGAGTTCAACAAACTCACCGGTTGAGATGTTTTTTTCTCTAAGCTGAATCACTGAGGCTCCGCCCCTGATTGCTTCCTCAACAGTGAAGATGAGATCGCGCCCCAGAGAAAGGCCGCGGTCGGTTATAACATACAGGCCGTTTATTTTGTTCATGTAATTTCCTTTTAATAAAAGAAAAAGGGGATGTGGGGGATATCAGGAGAGATGTGGGAGATAAAAAATACATATTATAAAGTCTATATGCTACTTAAATTGATCTCGATGTCCGGTTCGTCTACGATGCAATCGGGATACGGAAATTTCTTACCTGTCATTCCGGCTGGAGTGTAACGGAATGCCGGAATCTCATACTGGTTGCTTATAAACCTGCTCCATGAGATTCCTGCCTTCGCAGGAATGACAAAAAATATAAATCCCGACTATGGGCGACAATTAACACGTAGAATTTAATAATTGCTGTCATTTCATGCTTCGTCTCCGCTCAGCATGACAGTTTGTTTTATCTCTATAATCTCCTCTTTATCTCAATATCCCCTTCTCTTATGTTTTAATCTCTTATTACAGAAGTTCCTTTTCAAGCATTTTGAGCGCGCAGAAGTCTCCGCACATTGAGCATTCTTCTGTGTCAAAATTTGTGCTTTCTTTTCTGTACTTTATGGGCTTAACCGGGTCTATTGCATTTCTGAACATGCCATCCCAGTTGAAGTCAAATCTCATTTTTGAGTATTCACGGTCTTCCTCTATTGCTGAGAGGTTGCCCTTTGCAATGTCTGCGCTGTGTGCAGCTATCTTTGACGCGATTACTCCCTCGCGCACGTCATCTACAGTAGGCAGCCTGAGGTGTTCTGCTGGTGTCACATAACACAGGAATGAGGCTCCGTGAAAGGCTGCAAGGGTTCCGCCTATTGCACCTGCAATGTGATCATAGCCCGGTGCCCTGTCTGTTGTAAGCGGGCCCAGCACATAGAACGGAGCATTGTCGCATATCTCCTGCTGAAGTTTCATGTTTCTTTCAATTTCATTAAATGGAACATGGCCCGGACCTTCAACCATTACCTGAACTCCCGCTTCCCTTGCGCGTTTTGTGAGCTCTCCGAGCTTGTTCAGTTCATGCAGCTGTGCATCGTCAGTTGCATCAGCCAGCGCTCCGGGGCGAAGGCCGTCACCGAGGCTAAGGGTCATGTCGTATTTTTTTGATATTGCAAGTATTTCATCAAAGTGGGTGTAGAGAGGATTCTCTTTTCCGTGGTGCTGCATCCATCGTGCAATAAAAGATCCACCGCGTGAAACTATCCCCATGACTCTTTTTTCTATGAATGGCAGCGCTGCAAGGGTGAGGCCGCAGTGAACGGTTATGAAGTCAACCCCCTGCCTGCCGTGTTTTTCTATTGTTTCGAGTATTGCGGCAAGGTCTATTTTTTCTATGCTGTTTTTGTTTTCTGTGAGAATCTGGTATATGGGCACAGTGCCGAGCATTATGCGGGAGTTGGCGATAAGGGTTTCACGTATAGAGTCCATGTCACCTGCAATGCTGAGATCCATAATGGATTCAGCATTGAGCTCTTCGACCATTTTCAGCTTTTCGAGTTCCACATCGATATCAGTATTTCTGGGAGATGTGCCGATGTTGGCATTGACCTTTACCTTGAGTGCTCTTCCTATGCCGTGATATTTGCGGTTCGTGTGGTTGATGTTTGCAGGGATTACAACCTCGCCTGATGCAATGAGTTCTCTCAGTTTTTCAGGATCAATTCTTTCGTCCTGAGCAACCTCTTTCATCTGGTCTGTTATGATTCCCTGCCTTGCTGCCTCTAACTGTGTCATTTATACCTCTCGTCTCCGGGGTATGAGAATGCATCTATCTCTGCCCGGAGATGTTATTTTTTCATAATTTACAGGATTTTCTGCTGATGCGGAAATAATTCAGTATCTGAATTTATATCCGGCTATGTCAAATTTTTTTTTACTACTGTTCTGGCTCGTTCTGGAGCAGGAATCTCTTGACTATTACTCCATCCTCAACAGAGGTCTTTGCCTCAATGGATGATTTCTTAAATACCTTGAGCATTTTCTCGTTCTCAGGCAGTACATTCGCCATAAGCTCCCTGATGCCTCTTTTTTTTGCTATTGCCATGAGGTAATTCATCATGAAGGTTGCGATTCCCCTTCCCTGGTATTCTTCATCTGAAATAAAAGCCATTTCGTATGAGTCTTCAAGTTTATAATAAGCATAACGGGCTTCAGCAATGATTCTTTCTGTTCTGTCTTTTTCAACAACTGCCACTATTGACAATATATTCTCATAATCCACGTTTACGTATTTCTGCATTTCCTTGTGGGGCATTATCGAGACCCTGTAGAAATACCTGAAATACCTCGATTCGTCAGAGAACTTGTAGAAGAGCCTTCTCATCATGTCTTCGTCTGACGGTTTGATCGGCCTTATTTTAATGTTCAGATCGTTTTTGAATGTCTTCATTGTTTCAAGCTCAAAGGGATAGTTTCTTGCATTGCTGCTCACGTATATCTGGTCGGGGTAGATATAGCCCAGGTCCTTCGCCTCCTGCAGCAGTCTTTCCCTGTGGTCAGGGTGGGCTATGTCAATCATTGTCAGAACTCTTTCCCTTATGGATTTACCGAAGAGGAAGGCTGTACCGTATTCTGTTACAACATACCTTGTTGCCCCGAGAGTGGATCTCACAATGCTGGCTTCTTCATCCTTATGAGCTATGACTATATTGCTGTTGCCTTCCTGGTCAACTGACGAAAGCGTTACAATTGCTTTGCCGTGCCTGGAGAAGGTGGCTGCAATCGCAAAGTTGAGCTTGCTCTCGTATCCTGAAAGCAGGTTATCTCCGGAATAGAAGATAACTGATTCGCCTGATACGTCGATTCTCTTTACATTCATTATGGATGCAACTTTACTCGCTCTCTGGGTAAGCCTCGGGTTGATGAGGCGCGTTAAAGGATAGAACGCGAATATAGGATTCCTGTTAACGTAGTCATAAAGTTTTTTTGTGCCATAGCAGTAACTTGTTGTTACGAGACCGCCTGACGTGCGTGCCCTGTCAAGGGATACTGCACCGCATTCGATAAGGTCCATTACCCAGTCTGATATTACATGGGTGTATATACCGAGGTTTTTTTTCTTTTGTAAATGCTTTGCAATTGCGTCGAATATCCTTCCTGCGTGAAGCACTACTGTTGACCCGTCTTCTATGAGGTTGGATATGTGCCAGCCGATTTTATCCATGGTTTCGTCAAAGGGTTTTCTTTCTCTTTCGATAAGGGGGATATCGCTTTCTATTACATAGTCGAACTGGTCAATGTGCAGGGATGTTTCCCCGTATGTAACAGGCACATTGGGATTCACCTCTGCAATAACAATGGATGCCTTTTTTATTGCAATGTTTGCAACATCAACTGCAATTCCAAGGCTCATGAATCCCTTTTCGTCAGGCGGGGAGGTCTGTACTACTGCAATGTCAATTTCAACCGCGCCTGTTGAAAGAATGAACGGGATCTCTATGAGATTGGCAGGAATAAAATCAACGCGGCCTTCCTGCGCCACCTTTGTTATACTCTCACCAACATTGAATGTCTTGAGGCGGTATTTTCTCTGCTGGTTGAACCCCTCTGTGTGTGAAAGGTATTCTCCAAGTGTTATGAGCTGAATTATTTCCAGGTCCTGAAGGTTCAGGTTGTCTGATTTCAGCATCTGGTCAACAAAATATGCAGGTATTGCAGTTCCGCTGCTTATGAATACCCTCTGCCCGGGTTTTATGAGGTTGAATATTTTATCAACTGTGGCCAGTTTGCCCCTGTATTTTTCCTGGGCCTGTTCATATGTGGATTTTTCTGTATTTTCCATTTTTTATGCCTTTGATCTGTGTAATGTGTCCGGATCAACCGGTTTGTGCATAGTATAGTACATAGTTGTAATGAGTCAATGTTTTCATGAAAACTCTTGACTTTATCTGTAATGGTCTGATGTATTCAATAATCACCCTTCTTTGACCTGATTTGTACTGATAAGTCATAAAAGAGAAGGAGATGAGGAGATTAAGAAGAGATTATAGAGATAAAATGATAATTTATTTTTGACTAAGGCATCTTATTCTTATGCGATAGGATCTGTTCTTTGTCATTCCTGTTCCGATTATATCGGAACAGGAATCTCATGGAAAGGATTTAAAAAATATCAGATTATCTTTTATCTCTCTCCAGTTATCCCCATCCCTTTTCTCTTTTTTTTAATTATAAACTGGTTACAAGTCAGCACTCAGAGGGGAGATTTTGATAATCCCATATAAAACATGAGGTAATATGATTCAGCTTCTGGTAGACAAAGACGAGTTCAGCGCAAAACTCTATGAAGATATAAAAAATGCAAAGAAGAACGCATATGTTCAGACATTCTCTTTCGAAGGCGATTCAACAGGCAAGAAGCTTGTTCGTGAACTCGAAGAAGCGGGTATTGGTGATGTACCCTTGACCTCGCGTATGGGACCGTGAACGGATACGTTCAGACCTTCTCGTTTGAGGGTGATTCTACAGGGAAAAAACTCGTGCGCGAACTGGGTGATGCCGGCATCCCTGATGTAAAAATACTCGTGGACTCTTTTACAAAATACGTGATAAACGATCTTTTTATTTACGGACCAGCAAATCTGTTCAACAGGGAACTTCAGGCTGAGGTAAAAGAAACAGGGGCAATGATTGAAGGGGCAAAACAAAGGGGGATGCAGATTCGTTTCATGAATCCTGTTGGATTTCTCTTTCATAAATTTCCACAGAGAAATCATAAGAAACTTGTATTGATCGATGACAGGATAGTCTATTTCGGAGGCATGAATTTTTCTGACCATAATTTTGACTGGCATGACATGATGATCAGGATAGAAGACCCGAAAATTGCTGCTTTTTTCAAAGAGGATTTTCTCTCTGACTGGGATGGTATAAACAAAAAATCATCTGCTGTTTTTAATGATACTGAGATTTATGTTACTGACGGGAAATCCAATGAAGAGAGCTTTGAACCTGTAATTAAACTTATTCAGGGCGCAAAAAAGAGTATTGTTGTTGAAAGCCCATACCTTGCTTTTCCGTTTTATGAACACCTTGAGAAGGCTGCATCAGGGGGAGTTAAAGTAACAATAATCAGCCCTGAACACAATAACAGCAATAATATTAAAAAACTTGCAATAAGTGAATCTGCAGCCAATGGATTTGACCTGTACATGTACCAGAACCGGATGACTCATCTCAAGGCCATTCTTATTGATGATGAGGTTCTTGTTGCAGGATCATCGAATTTTGATTACCTGAGCTACGTTCTTCACCAGGAAAATATTATCATTATAAGAAATAAAGATTTTATAGCTGATTTTAAAAAGAGAGTAATTGAAAGGGATATTTCTGAGTCTGTTTTTTATAAGGGCAGCTGTAATAAACTTGCAGCGTTTATCAGAAAAAAGAAGCTCATCTTTGCTGGTAAAGCAGCTGTTTTTCTTGCAAGGATATAGTCAGAAGTTGTAGTCTCCCTGCATGCGGCCAGTGTAGGGATGCATTTTGATGGATGTTATGGTTCCATAAAAGTAAAGCCCGAGAGGATCATCTTTAAGGCAAGTGGCATATTCGCGAACAAGGGATTCATCATCTGTATTGAGAAGTACCTGCACAGAACCGTCAGAGAGGTTTGTTGCAGAACCCCGAATCTTTAGTTTCACTGCATAGTTCCTGCAGTAGGCTCTTCCTCCCACTCCCTGTACTCTTCCCTGAAGAATAAGTTTATATGCCATGTTATTTTCCTGTTGTCACCATATCCCCTTTCTCTTTTCTTTATTAAAATGTGGGTACATTTCAGCCCGTCAAGGGAGGGCGGTTCTTCTGCCTGGCGAATTGTATTATGATAATTCCATATTCAGAAACTTCAATTATTTTTTATTTTTGCTCTATTACGCGTTATACGGTCTTGAATGCTAAATGTTTACTGTAAGAATTTTCTTTTTGTTTATAAACGCGGTGTGTGCAATAAGATTTATGAACATTGTATGGAAATGTAAACTTAAAAGTGCCGCAATGGGAATTGTTCACGTTGACTGACATGCGTTCAGAACGGTCGTTGTTGTGCGTAAACGGACGTGTTACTGGAAAAATCCAATTTTCTAAAAAAAACGTATATTTTCTTGACAAAACAATGTTCAGGATTTGCCATGAACGCAGGTCAAAAAAATGACCGGATAACACATAAAAATGCGATTGAAAAGATGTCCCGTTCGGACGGTTTTTGACCGCGCAAAAGGAACTTGGAGGTTCATTTATGAAGAAGCTTTTATCTGTTATTTCCGGACTTGCACTCGTGCTTTTATTTGCAGCAAACGCTTTTGCAAGTCACGTGGATTACCTTTCAGACCTCAGTGCTGAATGGGTTGCTCAGCCAAACAGGCTCGCAACAACAAGTGCAGCAGACGCAGCAGCATACAACCCTGCTGGTACAGCTTTTATGAAAGACGGACTTTACCTGAATATTTCAACACAGTCAATTTTTAACTTCTATCATGTAGAAGTTGAAGATGGATATGATCAACTAACTCTTGGTCCTATATCTGGGGCACAGGACAAGTTTAAGTCTCACAAGGCAAGCCCTGTTGTTCCAAATCTCTACCTTGTTTATAAGCAGGATGACTGGTCAGCTTTTACAGCTCTTAACGTACTCGGTGGCGGTGGAAGTCTCTACTTCAATGATGGTCTTCCAATGGTTAATAATGCTATTCAGAAACTGAATACAACAGAAGTAATTAATCCAGCAACCGGAACAGGTATGGGATTCAATTATTTATCATTACCAAATGGTACAAATGGTGGTCTTGCTGGTACTGCACCGGTTGAAGTACTTTCAATGATTGTAGCTCAGACTGTTGGTGGAGCATATGCACTGAATGACATGATTTCAGTTTCTGCAAGTGTTCGTTATGCATACAGTGTAAAGAAGACTAAAGTGTCTTTTGCTCAGGCCGGTCTTGGTGGAAAAAGAAGTACTCTCTTTGATGTATCACTTGACGCATGGGGAGTTACAGGAATCATAGGATGTGACATCAAGCCAATAAAAGACCTTAACATTGGTATTACCCTAGAAGGTCCAACCATGATGAAGTATAAGGTAAAGGTTGACCAGGATGCATCTTTTGGAAATGTTATGCTTGCTAAGGGAACAGGTATGACTGATGATGCTGAGTTCCAGTATGACCTTCCTGCAAGAGCATACCTTGGAGCTGAGTACCAGGTTACTGACTCATTCAAGGCAATAGCTTCATTTATTGCTTACTTCACTCAGTTTGGAACATATGAAAAGCGTGTTGGTTTAAATATGGCCACTGGTGCTGCTGAGCATACAACAGATGTAGATACTCAGTTCGGATATGAGGTTGGCGCAGGTTTTGAGTGGGAATTTGCAAAGAACATAACATGGAGTCTCGGCTGTGTATGGGATTACATCAATGTTCCTGAAGACGAATCAAGTGAGCTCAATTTCAAAAACAACTGTTTTAACGTTGGTACAGGTCTTGCAGTAAAGACAGACTCTGGCCTCAAGCTCATGGTTGGTGTTATGAGAAACTTCTATCCAGTTTTTGATAACGAGAATACAACTGATGGTGTAAAAAAGTACAAGACATCATACCACAAGGTTTCTTACGACCTCGCAGTTGGTGTTGAATACAAAGTATTCTAATACACTTTTAAATGAAATTTGCAAAGGACGGCCAAAGGCCGTCCTTTTTTTATTTGTTATAAGATTCTGTACTCCCCGCCGCCTTTGGCGGCGGGGAGTACAATCATCACTTCTTGTTAAGTGCAAG
>CAZEJW010000135.1:0-12321 GCA_964512685.1 uncultured Leptospirales bacterium
TTAGATAAAACTTCTTTCTTCTTTTTTCCCCTATTGACAGGATTTAATATTACATTATACTTGCATAAGGATCACGGTAAAGATTCATTAAAGCGTGCCTCCATATTAGAATAACCATGACCATTTGATGGTTATAGAAAAGTAATTAAATCTATGCTACGAGGATCTATACAGGTATGAAAGTAAAAAGTAAAATCAATGTGTACATAATGGTTCCGCTTCTGATTGTTCTTATTACACTGGTAATCACTATTTCATTCAGTGCATACAGATCGATCACCTCTCTTTCGGACTTCTCCGGAACACAGCTTGCAAAACTTCACGCTGAAGAAGTCAACAGTGAGATAAATTCAAGAATATCTTCAATTGTTCTTTATTCTCAGGTTCTCGAAAAATCCAGCTTTTCAAGAAAAGACGTTATGGAGCATTTAAAATCATTTCTTGAAAAAGACCCCATACTCATTGGATCATATGTTGGTTACGAACCTGATCAGTTTGACGGGATGGACAAGAAATACATTAACAATCCGGGACATGACAAAACAGGCAGATTTATACCGTACTGGAACAGACTTAGCGGTAAGACTACCCTTGATCCTCTTGTTGGCTATACAAAAGACGACTGGTACAATATACCTAAAAAGACCGGCAAACTATGGATATCCGGTGCATTTGAGTATGAAGGTGTCATTATGTGTTCAATAGTGTATCCGCTGCTTGTAAACAATAAATTCATTGGTATAATCGGTTTTGACCTCAACCTAAAAAAAATGAGTGAAACATTCGGATTGATGAAGATGTATGATTCCGGGTATATCTCACTTGTTGGCGGAGACGGTGTAATCATCACTCACCCTGACACAAAGCAGATCGGCAAAAACCTGTTCAAACAGATGGATATAACTGAAATTGCAGAATGGGATGGTATTATCGAGAGTATAAAAAAAACAAAAGGAATTACCGCCGTCACCCGCGAGGCAAATGGAGCGAGAGAAGGTTATATCTTTGCTCAGCCAATCAAATCATCGGGATGGTCCATTGTTGCATTCGCTCCTAAGGATGAAGTCCTTGCTTCTCTCTATAAAATGATGTTAATTCTGTTCACAGGCAGTATTATTACATTGATTCTGATTCCAATAATGATAAGAATAGTTTCAGGCAAAATATCAAAACCCATTGAAGAAATCAACATGTGTGTCAATACAATGGCTCAGGGAGATCTCACAATAAATTCAACTATAACCGGAGATGATGAGCTTGGAACCCTTTCCGGCAATTACAATTCATTCATCGAGAGGATGAGAGGAATAATGGAAAAAATTTCTCTCATGTCTGAAGATCTTGCATCCTCATCAGAAGAGATGTCAACATCTGCGCAAAATCTTGCAGACAACACTCAGAACCAGGCTGCTACTATCGAACAGGTATCTTCTTCAATGGAACAAATTTCTGCAACCGGTGATCTGGTGATGGAAACCGTTGAAACCCAGCATAACAAAACAGTTATGCTCAAAGAGGTTCTCGACACAATATATGAACTTGTAAAACAGGGAACGGAAGAGATGAAATCCTCCATTGAAACCAGAGACAAAATAGATTCATTTGCTGCAAACATCAATCAGTCTATTTCGCAGGCAAAAGTCATGATGGTATCAGCTGTCGAAAGCGCCGAAGAAATGGCAACTACCCTTGGCATGATAAATGAGATCTCTGACCAGATAAATCTACTGTCACTTAACGCTGCAATTGAGGCTGCAAGGGCCGGAGAACAGGGCAAGGGATTCGCAGTAGTAGCCGAAGAGATATCCAAGCTTGCTGATGAAACACAGAGCAAAGCAAAGAGTATCAATGAATTTGTAGTTGTTACGAATTCACAGATAGCCAATACACAAGCAGAACTCGACAAGGTAGTGTCTGACATTACGACTATCGTGGAATATCTTCAGACTCTTGGCGAAAACTTCAACAAGGTTGTTAATAACTTTGACAGGGACCTTGAATACCAGGAGGAGATTAAAAAAAGTACTGAACAATTCCTCACAAATGCTGAAGAGATTAAACGCTCAACCAAAGAGCAGAAAACAGCAATTGATGAGATAGCCAAATCTGTAACAATGATAAATGATATAGTTCAAAGCAACTCTGCAAGCTCTGAGGAAATGGCTGCAAACTCTGAAAGTGTTGCATCGAACGCAGAGAACCTGAAGGAAAATGTCAATTATTTCAAGTACAGTTAAAAATAAGGATATAGTTCAGATTCAATACCTGAGCTATATCCCTGAATTTATCTTTCGTATATACTTTTCTGCAATTTTCCTATAATCAAAATTATAATCGGCTCTCTTCTTATGTTTCCCTGTCAGAGAGCTGATTTCCCTGCTTACATCTTTTTCGAAATAATTCCATTGATATCAAAGCCGCATACATTGTCTACAGACATTTTTTTCGTCATCAGGTCCTTTTTAAAGAGGGATAAAAATTCTTCTCTTTTTTTATTTAAAGCATCCGCTGTCATCACATCTTCAGTTATTTTAAAAAAATGATATCCCTTGACAGCAAGACCAACAGCAAGTGGAAAATTTTTCCTGTTATGCATCAACACCTCTGCAAGGTATTGCAGATAGATAAGGCCATAAGAGGAAAAAGTCTGCCTAAACAGCGAAAGAAAAAAAGCCTTTACATCTCCCTTTTGAACCCTTCCGCCGACTCTTCCGGTTTTAGGTATTCTCTTAAGAAGAGACAGACATCTCTCAAAATAATTTTTCGGTTCATACACGGTACTGATGACTTTTTTGTATCCCTCAATGAGCTTTTGTTCATCCATAACCGGATCAAAATTCAGATCCAGATCATGAGTATTATTCCCGCTGGTTTCAAACCTGAGTCTTCCCTCCTTACGGAGTCTGTGCCAGAGTTGAGTTTCTGGCATAACAATCATTAGTCCAATCATTGCAACCGGTATTCCAGCTCTTTGGATAAAGTCTATCTGTATGTCAAATATATCATCAGGATCACTGTCAAAACCAATAATGAATCCCCCCAGCACCTCAATGCCTGTTTTTTGAATTTTAATCACAGACTCTAGACTACCTGCCCTTAGATTCTGAAATTTGCCTGTTTCTTCAAGACATTCTTTGACCGGGCTCTCAATCCCAACGAATACCATATTAAAACCTGCTGATGACATAAGATGTAAGAGTTCATCATCCTCTGCGAGATTTATACTCGCCTCTGTAAACAGACTGAAGGGGAAATCTCTATCTTCCTGCCATGAGCATATTTCACGGAGAAGCTTTTTCACTTTTTGTATGTTCCCGATAAAATTATCATCTACAATGAAAAGAGGTCCCCTGTACCCCATACTATACAGAGAATCAAGCTCGCGTATAACTTGTGATGAAGTTTTATATCTTGGGGTTCTTCCAAACATTACAATAATATCGCAGAACTCACAGTTGAAAGGACAACCCCGTGAAGTCTGTATTGCCATGGTTGAATATGCCCCCATATCAAGAAGGTCGAATTTAGGAACAGGACTTGTAGTCATATCGGGTTTTTCACTGCTTTTGTAAACATGCTTTGTGTTGCCGTTCTCATAATCCCTGATAAACAAAGGCAGGGTTATCTCTGCTTCATTCAACACAAAATAATCAACTCCCTCTATGGTTTCATATCCGGTAGTAACATATGGCCCCCCTGCAACAACCTCTTTACCGCAATCCCTGCACAGATCAACAACCCTTCGAAATGAATCCTTCTGTACTATCATTGCAGAAATAAACACCAAATCAGAATTCTGCACATCTTTCCTGGTCAACTCCTTTATATTCATATCGACAAGAGTCAGATCATAGTGGTCCGGCAAGAGAGATGCGACTGTAATCAACCCCAGGGGAGGCATGAGAGATTTCTGACCTGTGAAATTCAACGCATAATCAAAGCTCCAGTATGTTGAAGGAATTTCCGGATAAACAAGGAGAATCTTTTTTTTCATTTTACACCTGCCGTATTTTTTGTATAAGGGGATCCTGATAAATTAACATTTAAACATTCCCCGGGGAGTACACTTCAGATAAAATCAGAAGTTTTCATTTGTGATATAAATCAAACCCCGGACTTTTAGAAGCGCTCATACGTATTACCACAACACACAACACGACAGATGCTGCAACAGGATGGTTGCAAAAAATCAGGTAATTTCAGATATTGCGCTCAGCAGCTTTTCTGTTCTGATTGGCTTAATGATATAATTTCGGGCTCCGCTTTTTATTGCCTCAAAAACTTTATGTTTTTCGTCAATTGCGCTGATCATAATAATTTTTGCGTCAGGGAACGCCTTCATTATGTCCTTCACCGCTGTTATTCCATCCATCACCGGCATGGTTATATCCATAAGAACAACATCAGGCAAATATTCTCCATACGAGGTAAAAGCTTCTATCCCGTTAGCAGCCTCTGCTACAACTTCATGGTGAGCTTTTGCCAGCAGGAATCCAAGGTTTTTTCTCATAATTGGAGAATCATCCGCAATGAGTATCGATGCCATAATTTTCTCCGTCATTTGTTTTAATATTTCATAAGCAGGAAAACAGATCCTGTATAATTAACTTTTCAACTCATTCTCAATCATATCAGAGAAACAGAAAACTTATACTATAATTTCCTTTTTCAGTTTTAATACTGTTTGCCCATATATTTGAACCGGTATATCTTACAAGTGGCCTGACATTATAAAGTGCAACCGGTGCTTCAATGGTAATGAAATCATTTATATCACTGAAAATATGAATTGAATTTCCGAGAATCGTATTTGATATTTCAGCCATTGTATCCATGAGATATCTAATCTCCTCTTTTTCACTGAATTCACCCAGAAAAAAACGATCTGTCAGGTAACGGGAGATAGCGAGATCAAAACTCATAACAAACATCCCTTTAAGAATTCCCTTTATGTTCATAAGGACGCTGATTTCATACAATCGTACTTCGTCATCCTGGATAATAAGAAACTCTGTATCTTCATTTACAGTTATCTCCATTTCCTCTCGCATGAACTCTCTGGCTCTTTTCAATACAGGGTCCATAACGTCGCTCATTGTAACAACCGGGGGTTCAATATTTTCCCTTATTGGAATTTTGAAAAAGAAGCTGGCACCCTGCTTCTTTTTACTTTCCACCCGAACCTCGCCTCCCATAAGCTCCAGTTCTTTTTTTACTGCCGCAAGTCCCATGCCCATACCGGATATCTCAGAAAGCGTTTCACGGGTTGAGACATTATCTTCAAATATGAACTGCATTATTTCCTCATCAGAGACTGACTTCCCTGTCGCAGCGTTAACAAGACCCTTTTTTATAACCTTTTCCCTGACCCTGTCTACACATACACCTCTGCCGTCATCTTTGATCTCAAGAAAACAATAATTACCGTAACGTTTGAGAATACATTCAATCATGCCAGATTCCGGTTTTCCGGCTTCGAGCCTTTCATCCATTGTCTCGATACCGTGATCCATTGTATTCCTGAAGATATGAACAAGAGTAGCAATAAAATCATGGTATTCAGCAGGATCGACGAATATATCATCTCCCCCTGTTATCCTGTATAAAACAGGCTTGCAGAATTTTTCAGAGAGCCTGTGCACATATCTGCTGTATACTTTCATAAGATCTGCAAGAGAACTGAACCTTAGATTTCTGAGCTTGGGTATAAGCTGCCTGTTTTCGATAGGCGACAGAAGAGAAAGCATTTCATGTTCTATTTCCATAAGATCCGTAGGATCGACAGGAAGAACTTTTTTTCTGTCCATGAACCTGTTACCGAGAATTTTTTTCATGTCTTCAATATCTACAGAAAGCCATTCAGTCATGTTGACATCAAAAAAATTTCGTATTTCTTCAACAGTCAAACCTGCTGTATTTCTGGACAACCTGAGAAGTTTATCTTCAAAATCATGGATATTGCGTACAACGTTTATCATGTCGAGCTGTGAAAAAGTACCTTTAAAGGTATGAATCTTTCGTGAAAGCTCGAACAGTATATCCTCGCTGAAGTTACCACTCGAAAGGATATGCGGAACAGTAACTGTATCGAATTCCCTGAATGAATTGATTGTATCTATAAAATCGCCGTAATCTGTTACGGCTCGAACAACCATTCTCAAAATATCTCTTTCATCCTCTATCTGATTTTCAAGATTTTTCTTCTCGGTTATATCAGTCATGATAACCATTAATTTTTTTTCATCCAGAGGATTCAGAGTGTTCATACATCTGTACTGAATTTCGTAATAACTTTCCTGAATCTGAATCTCTTCAGGAAGAAGTGTAAGATATATATCGATCCTTTCCTTATCGTCTACCCTGAATATCTCCTCCAGCATGGATTTAATGATGGATTGCTGAATAGAATCATCAGGATAAAGGAGGGTATTGAAACTGATATTGGCAATACCCCTGTGAAAAATATTATTACACTCATAACTGTATTCATTCTCAATCATGAGATCACTTCCAAATGAAAGAAACCCCTGACCGGCATGATCGAGAAGATTCTTTATCTTTGAAGTTTTTTCCTGAAGAACAGCCTCGGCTTTTTTTCTGTCAGATATATCCCTTGTTATTCCAAGAATCCCCTGAATGGCTCCATCCTTATACCTCAGGAATGATGCAGTAATTTCAACCCAAACTGTTGAACCGTTTTTATGAATCTGTTCAATAACAAGAGTCCTGGATCTATCTCTGTCTACCAAAGGATCTTTTTCCTTCTCCAGCTCTTCGAGAATAACAGCATTCACGACTTCCATTGATTCGGAAGGGATCAGATCCTGGAGTCTGATTTCGAGCATTTCCCTCGGGCTATATCCCATTATTTTTTCAATGGATGGAGTTGTATAAATAAATCTCAGTGTGGGATACTCGAGTATCCAGATATTGTCCATAACGTTATCAGCAACCATCCGGTATTTGCTTTCACTCTCACTGAGCAGTGTTTCCATCACCTTGTTCTCTGTTATATCCTCGATCTGCATAATAAATGATTCAGGTTCACCCGATCCGTTTCTTAAAAGGGTGATAGTTATAAATCCCCAGATAACCTGCCCGAGTCTGTGCTGACAACGTTTTTCATATTTGAGCGTATCAAATCCACTGCGAAAAACAGGCCCTGTCTCATCACCATCCGGTTCCCTGTCTTCATGGAAAATAATGTCCCCTATTGCCATACCGACAAGTTCATCCGCGCTGTAACCGAGCATACTGCAGAGAGTATTGTTGACCATAAAAAAACGGCCTTTTATATCGGCCATGGACATCCCGCTGCCTGCATTCATAAAAAAATTCCGAAATCTTTTCTCGCTTTCTTCCAGTGCAGACAGAGCTTCTCTTCTTGCATCCATTTCAATGTTCAGCTTTTCATTCATTTTTTCCAGACTTCTGGTTCTCATGGAAGTCATTTCATCCAGATACATTCTCAGCTCGTTTTCCTGTTCCCTGATATCTGTTACATCTTTTAAAATGATTAACTTACCATTCATTCCATCCGTACTTCTCAAAGGGCGCATTTTTATTTCTATAGTGACATCCCCTTCATTTCTCCTGAGATAAATTTCTTTTTTCCCGGAATGATTAAAAGAAAATATATCTTGCGGCACATCACTCCGCATTTCCCGTAAATTTATTCCGGGTCCTGTTCCCAGCAATGCTGCGGCTTTTTCATTTATTTTGACAATCGAGTCATTGCCGTCCATTAAAACTATTGCCTGATCAAGATTCTCGATAATTTCATTTATATGATAGATTGAATGTGCAGCCCATCTATCAACAGGGAATAAATAACTGAGAGAAAAAATATATAAAACCATTGAAGTACTGACTGTGAACTGAAATGAATCATAATAAACATGGAGAACAGGGTAAATGATCCCTATAAAAATAAGAACTATGAACGGCAGGATGAACAGTCCTATCGGCTTTTCATCTGACAGGGAAAAGCGGGAGAAGTATATTCCGATAAAGAAAAAAGTAAAAATCACCGCCGGGAAGACAGAGCCGGCCCAGGCGATAATAATTAAAAGACTCATATCAAAAACCTTAATGAGACTACCGGCCAAAAAAATAACAAAAGAAATAACACCAAATGCAGTAACGCAGACAACCTTCACCCTTTCCCCGGATGGTGTTAAATCGCTAACAAGAAGAGCCTGCAGGACCGGAACACTCATCAATGCCAGTGTTCGGAGAATATCCAGTGCAAAAGGGGCACTTCCCCCTGATACATTATGCAGCAATAAAAAATCACAGGCTTCTGCCGTAAGTACACACAAAACAATAAAAACATACCTTTTTGTGCCACTTACAGGATTAAATCTGCCCAAAAAACGCGAAGCTATAGTGATATTTATTATAAAAGCCGCAAGAGGGATATAGGCAGCTTTTTCCATACAGACCACATTCCTTTTTAAAGTTTCAGACTCACTTATGACTCAAACAACATTTCAGCTCTCTTTAATTCGGGAAAAGAGCAATTCAGTATATAATTTTTAAGGAAGTAAGACTGAATTTTAATACAAAAAAAAACAAATGTCAAGTACTGCTGGTTCAGGCAAAGGGGTATCAAATGCATGAAGCCAACAGCACAAATAAAGAGCCTTAAAAATTCACAAAAAAACCGAAACTGATTTACATTTATTCTGCTTTTTTTATGATGACGATTTTATTAAACTGCAAAAATTCAGTCCTGCTCCGCCTCCGGCAGCGGAGGACTGAATTTTTAAATTTTTATTATAGGATGCTGATATGATTGAGATTAAAAAACTCACTGAACTTTCTGAAAAAGAACTGGATTCTCTTTTTAACAGATTTGGAGAAGACTTCAGTTCTGTCATGATCAACACTGTTGTTCCAATAATCAATGATGTAAAAAAGAATGGAGACAGTGCGGTCATAAAATACACTGAAAAATTCGATGGGGTGAAGCTGGAATCTATTCTTGCAACACCTGATGAAATTGAACAGGGACATAAAAACACACCTGCTCATGTCCTGGATGCATTCATGAAAGCCAGAGATAATATTGTTGAATTTCATCAGCACCAAAAAAAAGACAATATAATATACACAAGGGATGACGGCACAACACTGGGCATAATGTATCAGCCTATCGAAAGCGCTGCGATGTATGTGCCTGGAGGAAAAGCATCATATCCTTCGTCAGTTCTCATGGGCGTCATACCTGCACAGATTGCAGGGGCAAAAAACATATCTGTTATCACTCCTCCTGACAAAAACGGTAAAGTACCGGATGTTATCCTTGCTATCTGCAAAGAACTGGGGATTAAAAACATCATTAAGTCAGGCGGCGCGCAGGGGATTGCAGCTGCCGGGATTGGCACATCATCCGTACCCAAAGCGGATATCATTGTTGGCCCGGGAAATATCTACGTAACAGCTGCAAAAACATATCTTTTCAGCCTGGGGGCAATTCAAATAGACTCCATGGCCGGCCCGAGCGAGGTTCTTGTTATTGCTGATGAAAAAGCCGACCCTGAGATACTGGCTTTTGATCTGCTCTCTCAGGCGGAGCACGAGGAAATGGCAATCGCAATTCTAGTAGTAACATCACAGGAGCAGGCAGAAAGAGTCAGAGAGGAAATAAACAAAGATATAAACTCCGGCTGTGGCAGACACGAGATAAAAAAGACATCCATTAAAAACAGCGGCCTTATTATTGTTGCCGAAGATATTGATAAAGCAATAGAGTTTTCAAATCAGTATGGCCCTGAACACATGGAATTTATGGTACAGAACCCTCTTGAATACCTGCACAAAATAAAAAATGTCGGATCTCTGTTCCTCGGGGATTACGCCCCTGTTGCAGTTGGGGACTATTACTCAGGGACTAATCACATACTCCCAACCGGGGGGGCAGCAAGATTCTCATCAGGAACATCTGTCGAGACATTTCTGAGAAGAACAACATACCAGCTTTTAACGAAAGATGCGCTTGAGAAAGCAAAAGAACCGGTAAACATTATGACTGCAGTCGAAGGATTTGAAGACAAACACGGCGGCTCGGTCAATATAAGATTCAAGAAGTAGAGGAATAATATTCCAAACAGATGAATTTGTTAGTACTTCATCTGTTTGGATTCTCTCATTAAGTCAGACTCATCAAAAATTTTTCTTCAAATTCTTCAGGCGGGATGGGTTTGCTGTAATAAAATCCCTGAATTGTATCACATCCCTTATCTATGAGAAAATCAAGCTGAGCTCTGGTTTCCACACCCTCTGCAACTACCTCAAAACCCAGGGTATGAGCAAGTTCAATAATACCCGTTGTAATATTTTCTGACATCACATCACCCGGGATATCCACGATAAAAGACCTGTCGACCTTTACAGAATCAATTCTGTAAAATTTAAGCTTGCTGAGAGAAGAATATCCGGTACCAAAATCGTCAACCGACAGTTTTATGCCAAGCTCATGAATTTCATTGATTCTCTGAATACTCTCTTTTTCATACCGGACAATTCCTGTTTCAGTAATTTCAAGTTCAAGCCAGCAAGGCTCCAGCCCTGTTTCATCCAGCACCTCTTTGATCATATCGATTAGATCCGGCTGGCTGAACTGGTATGGAGACAGATTGACAGCAACTCTCAACGGAGGGTATCCCTTCTTCTGCCACTCAACGTTTTGCAGGCAGGACTTTTTAAGGATTTCATATCCGATTTCCTTTATCATTCCATTCTTTTCGGCGAGTGGAATAAATTTATCAGGGGGCACAAGTCCCCATTCAGGATGAATCCACCTGATCAGGCTCTCCATTCCATTGAGATTACCGTGTTTGTCGACCTTTGGCTGATAGTATGCAACAAACATGTCAGATGCAATAGCTGCCGCAAGTTCACCCTCTATCTGAATTCTTTTTATTATTTCATCATGGAGGTCATGATCAAACAGATGATAAGTATTTCTTCCCTTTGCCTTGGCCATATACATGGCAGCCTCACTGCTTTTAAGAAGCTGCTGCACATTCGCACCGTCATTAGGGAAAAGGCTGATACCAATACTCACACTGATTCGGATTATATTTTCCTCAATCATGAATGGCTCAAAGAAAATACCAAAAGTTTTATTTACTATCTCAAGTACATCATCATTGCTGCTTATATTCGAAAGCAGAACCATAAACTCGTCTCCGCCGAAACGGGAAACAGTATCATCCTCCCTGAATGACTTTTTAAGTCCAACTCCTATCTGCCGGAGCAAATCATCCCCTACACCTGGGCCATAAATATCATTTATGCCTTTAAATTTATCAACCCCAAGACAGAGCACCGCAAATATCTGGTTCCGTTTTTCAGCCTTTTCGATTTCATGTTCAAGTTTTTTTGTAAACATCTCTCTTTTAGGAAGTTCTGTCAGAGTATCATAGAATTTATAATAACTTGCCTCTTCTTCAGCCAGCTTGCGTGCGCTGACATCTCTTATGTTGAGTAACACACCATTGACAAGAGGATTACTTTCCAGATTAGTTGCTGTAATTTCTGCAATGTGCCATGTTCCGTCACCATGTTTGTACCTGTATTCAAAGACAGGGAGCTCAACTCCATCACCCAAAGACCTGATGAAGATGTTTCTGACAGACTCCCTTTCATCCGGATGAACATACGAAAGAATATTCTTCCCCTGCATTTCATCAACAGAATACCCGCAAATCTTCTCAACTGACGGGCTGTTGTATTTGTAGAAACCTTCTGATGATATTATACTTATAACTTCAGAGCTATGTTCAATCATTACCCTGAACATCTCTTCACTCTGTTGAATTTTCAATTCAGCTTCTTTTCTGAAAGAAAAATCAATGGCAGAACCTATCATGCTGCCGCCACCTTCAGCCATGCCAATTTTCATTGCAACATGTTTGACTGAATTCATCCGGTCATGAATTCTGAGATCTACACTATCGTGAACACTGTCTCCGGACTTTACTCTGGAGATGTAATCGTTAAATTTAAAAATATCTTCCTCGTCAACAAAATCCCTGCATGAGAGTTTCCCCTCTATCTGATCTTTCTGATATCCGGTTAGATTCTCTACCTCGCTGTTAGCCGTAAGAACAAGACAATCAGTGTCCATAAGGAATACTGCCGATGAGTTATTTTCAAAAAGATTTTTATAAACTTCCTTTTGTTCCTTGAGATCGGCTTCAGCCTTTTTTATACGCGTTATATCTATAATAGAGGCCAGAGATTTCCTGGTTCCAGGGATTGTATCAACCCGGACTAAAGCGTCATGAATATTATTCTGTTTATCCATAAAAC
>CAZEJW010000136.1:0-12141 GCA_964512685.1 uncultured Leptospirales bacterium
TAAGGAGTTTCTGGCTTACCTGTTGACACAGGATTACAGTTGAGGGACAGCGAGGGATTCACACCCTGCTTCCTCCTTGATGGATTCTGAAGCAATACTGAGATTCGCATAAGAAGAAACCTCAGATATTCTTTTACACATTGTTCTGAAATTGACAGAAATGATATTCTCTGTATATTTGCCCTTTATTATATTATTACAAAAATATTAATAAAGCGAAATAATAATTACCACTAATGTTACACAGTAATTATTGTCAACTTTTTAAATGAATTGAAATGAGGTCTTAGCATGGACAACAGCAATCACTCAAATAACAGTTTCAATGAAGCAGAAACGATTAATGCTTTTATGAACATCCCGTATGGAGAACCCATTCCCGAAGAGGGGCCCTGTTTTTTCTTTTACAGCTATATTAATGCAGGGGGAGAAACCTTCATTATCAATGCCGGTGAAAAATTTGAAATATTCAATGTCAATCACGACCATATTATATCTACACTGGACTTCGATAAATACACATGGGATATTTCTATTAACGGAGAAACTATAGTGTTGACTCTTATCTTAAAATGGGAAGATGATTTCGAAACCCTTAATTTCAAATTTTCCAGGAATAATTACAACAGCACAAGAATGCTGAATTTAATTAAAGAAAAGAAAGAGATTACAATACATTTTCTTAACCTGTTATACGGACAGCTGATCAAAGAAAAAAGTAATACATTTCGCTTGCCGGATGAAATCCTTAACCAGATGAATTTCTAAAAAAAAAGAGCGGCATAGCCGCTCTGAATTTACTGGCAAATCAATCTAAAACATTATAGAAACAGTTTGGTAAAATCCTCCCTGATTCAACCCTATTTAAATTCATCCAGAGTGCCTGAAAAAACTGCATCGGATAATTTCAGCACAGCATTCTCTCTTGCAAGAATCGATTCAGCTTTTCCAAAAAAATTCTGAAATTCAGAACCAATATAAAACTGACCGGAAAGAACCTTGCCTGAATAATATGCCGCCTCAAGATTTTCATGAAGAAACCTGTCCCGGTCCTCTCCTTTTTTATCTCCAACAAGTTCATGCATTTTCTTCTCCGCCAAAACAAGACTCCATAAATGCATCCATCCATGAGCAAGCATTACCATTGCTTCCCTCAGTGGCGTCGCTGAGATAAAAAGCTGCATAAGTCTTCCAGAAGCTAGTTTTTTCATCAGCAGGTCTATAACTTCATCCATCTTGTCAATCCCTCTTATTATATTGGAGATATATTTATAGTCTACCAATCCCCTGGCCTGTTCACATGTTTCAAGAACTCTCTTTTTGAAAACATTGTAATAGAACTGCTCTCTGTTCATAAGAAGTTTTCTGGTAATAAGATCTATTGACTGAATTCCGTTAGTTCCCTCATATAGAGCAAGGATTTTGCAGTCACGCGCGAACTGTTCAACAGGGTAGTCTGAGCAATATCCGTAACCGCCGTAAACCTGCATTGCCTGAGCTGTAACAAGCCAAGAAAGATCAGTATTCCCGGCCTTACAGATTGGAATAAGAAAATTGACCAGAGCCTCAGATTCTTTTTGATCTTCACCTTCAGCAACCTCCATTAGATCAAGGTTAAAACTGACGAAATAGGTAATCATTCTCATGGCTTCAACCTGAGATTTCATCCACAACAGCATCCTCTTCACATCCGGATGCTGTATTATTTCAACACTTTTGGCATCCGGATTCTGAAGCTGCATAGTATGAGTCATCTGCCTTCGATTCTTAGCATATGTTACGGCATGCATGTATGCAGTACTCGACGCAGCAAGCCCCTGAAGGGAACATTGAAGCCTGGCTTCATTCATCATATTGAACATTATCTTCATTCCCTGCCTTTCTTCGCCCATTAGATAACCTACACAACGGTTGTTATCTCCAAAGCTTAGTGTACAGGTAGCAGAACCCTTGATCCCCATCTTGTGTTCAATTCCGGAACATATAACATCATTTTGCTCCCCCATTGTTCCATCGTGATTGATATGATATTTAGGAACAAGAAATATTGAGACCCCTCTGGTTCCGGCAGGATCACCCTCAATACGTGCGAGTACAGGATGAATGATATTTTCATACAGATCATTATCTCCTCCTGAAATGAATATCTTTTGCCCTGTAATGAGATATGATCCGTCTGCTTGCTTTACAGCCTTTGTCTTGAGCGCGCCAACATCAGATCCTGCCTCTGGTTCAGTAAGGCACATTGTCCCCCCCCATGCTCCACTTACCATTTTTTCAAGACAGAGATTCTTCATTTCTTCCGGAGCAAAATTTTTAACCAGATTTGTAGCTCCAACCGTCAGCTGAGAATACATTGTAAATGCAGTACTTGCAGAACTGAAAAATTCAACACATGAATTGTTAATGACATTTGGCATCCCCATTCCACCGTATTCAGGTTCATTACAGAGGCCCGGGAATCCTGATTCTGCATAAACAGCATATACACCATGATAGCCATCAGGAACCTTTACCTCTTTTGTCTGAGGATTATAACTGCACCCTTCTTTATCTCCCACAGCATTTACAGGATAAAGCTTTTCGAATGCAATTTGCTCAGCAAGCTCTATCGTAGCCTGAAAGGTATCCCTGTCAAAATCTGAATACTTTTCATATTGTGATAGTTTATCAGCCCCCAGCATTTCAAACAGAACAAAATTTACATCCCTTGAATCAACCAATGGATTTAAAGCCATTTTACCCCTCCTTCATGTTTTTATTTTTTTTATGGTTTTGTTTTTTTATATAACGTTAAAAGACAAGTGACTGAGAATCAGACCCTCTCTCAATCTTCATGATTTTTATATTTATTTAATGAAGAGCATAGATTTCAGATTTTTAAAGATACCTTTAAATTATTTCATATGTAATTATTATGACATTTAAATTGTCGTATTTTTCTGGCTTTATTGATTCTTCAGGGCATCTTGCAGAACAAAAAATCGAAAGAAACCTGACAGGATGTACTTATTATAAGCATAAACAATAGTTTTGAAAGAACAATCGAAATTTCCCTATTATGGATTATTGCTTTTCAGGTATAATATGTCAAATATTTATCAAATTTAATATAAAAAAATACACCATACATCTTTGACCATTTTTTATGTTAACAGGAACACACCTTAAGACCTTCTCCTGATTCAGATCGTTATTCCGGAAATTCTATTCTGAAAAATGAGACAAAACTCTTTTTTTTAAAAAGTCAGGAATCAAATATTAGTATTAAATTTTCAATAAACAAGCCACATGAAATATTTAAAAAGTTGATTGAAGAACTGCTTAGGAGATTATAAAATGGTAATGTTATTTTTATCCGGCATTCTGTTGCAGGAAAAATACGATAAGTTCAATTTTTTTTACCAGCGAAAACCAGTACATAATGACAAAATCCAACAAAAAACAGAAAACCTCTGATCCGGATAAAGAGTATAAAAGCAACCTGCGAAAAAAGCAGGCAGAAATACGTTTGCTCAAAAAAGAAATTGAACAGAATAAAAAAGAAATTGAATGTCTTAATGATAATCTTGACAACATGTATAAAATTCATATGGAATCAGCTGAAAACGCTGTTGACCTTCTGTATGATTTGGAATATCTGCGTTATAAATCCAGTTTTGTCGATATTGACATAAAACTCAATCCCGGAAATGAAAAAGCACTCAAGAGCTACGGGAAGATTATCAAAAATTTCTTTTTAAACGAACTGAAATGTTCATATTTATACATCGACTGCAGGGATATAAATGATCCCTCCCGCAGTATGCTTAGAATAAACACGACCCAAAAACCGGAAATAATTCAGGAATTCAAGACCAATCAAAGCAAAGTCTACTATGCGGATCTTCAGGATATTGATCTCCCTGAAAGAAAGATTGGGAAAATTATAATCGGAAGAGAAGCCTACAAGGACAGCACAAAAGAAAGAAAATACGATAAAAAAATTCATGAAGAACTGCACATTACCAAAAGAATACTTGAGAACTGTATATCAAAAATCATGCACAAAGCTCTTGCTGTTAAAGATGCTCTGACCGGACTTTACACAAGGAAGGTCCTGGATGAAAGGCTTTCAGAAGAATACAGCAGCCTTGATATTTTTTCAAAACTTGACCCTCTTGAAGCTGAAGTTCTCAACTCAGTAATAGAAGCAGACTCTCAACCCCACATAATAATAAGAAATAATTACTTTATAAAATATAAAACAAAGGATGAGCCTTTTTTTGTTGAAACAATAGACAAACTCCTGAAAAGTCAGATCATCTCCAGAGAGAGAAGAAGCTACCTTGGAGAACCACAAAATTTTTATTTTTTTGAAAATTCAAAAGTAAACTATAACCTCTTTGTTGCAATGTTCGATCTTGATCACTTCAAAGACGTTAATGATAACTGGGGAGGTCACAACACCGGCGACAGGGTATTGAAAGAATTTGCATCGATTCTGAAAAGAAACATCAGAACTACAGATATTCCGGTTAGATATGGAGGTGAAGAATTTATAATAATATTTCCCAGAGCTACATCTTCATACAAAATAAAACAAATGCTTGAAAAAATAAGAATTGAATGTGAAGAAAATCTCATTATTTCATACAAAGGCAAAAAAAGAAACGTAACTGTTTCAATAGGGATGACAAGGATCAGCAAATACGACACGAGCCCCCAGCAGATAGTTACCAGGGCAGATGCAGCGCTCTACAGAGCAAAGAGAAGAAGGAACAGGCTTATTATATTTGAACAGGGCGAAGACGGATATGAGAATATTACAGATAGAATATCTCAGTGAGCCTCCTCCCAGTTTTTTCCCCAACCCATTTCCACCTCAACAGGAACATCGAGCTTCATGGCGTTTTTCATACAATCCATTACCAGCTTTTCGACCTCATCTTTTTCATTATGATGAACCTCGAAGACCAGTTCATCATGAACCTGCATTATCATCCTGGTTTTAAGCTGCCTTTTCTGAAACTCATCACTGATATTTATCATAGCAATCTTAATCATGTCGGCTGACGTTCCCTGTATGGGAGTATTGATTGCTATTCTCTCAGCCCCTTCCCTTCTGAATGAGGTTTCGGAATCGATGTCAGGAACAGATCTCTTTCTGCCCATGACGGTTTTCACAAAACTGTGAGTTCTGGCATATTCAGTTGTCTTTTCAGTATATTTTTTGAATCCCGGATATGTTTCAAAATAAATCTTAATGAATTCAGCAGCTTCTCTTACTCCAATCTCAGCCTGCTGAGAAAGCCCATAGGGTGAAACACCATAGAGTGTGGCAAAATTTATAACTTTTGCCTGTCTTCTCATATCAGAAGTCACATCCTCGATACCCACACCAAAAACCGATGCAGCCGTCATGCTGTGAATATCAATATCCTCATTAAATGCCTTCTTCATGTTTTCATCCCCTGAGAGATGAGCTGCAAGCCTGAGCTCAATCTGTGAATAATCAGCAGACATCATAAGAAATCCCTTTTCAGGAACAAATCCTTTTCTTATCTCTTTACCCAGCTCGTCCTTTACCGGGATATTCTGAAGATTAGGATCTGAAGAAGAAAGCCTTCCTGTCGCGACAATGGTCTGATTATAAGAGGTATGAATTCTGCCGGTAGATTTAACGAGTTTGGGGAGTGCATCTATATATGTACTTTTCAGTTTACTGAGGCTTCTGTACTGAATCAGCTGATCGATTATTTCATGCTTACCTTTCAATGCCTCAAGAACTTTTATATCAGTTGAGAATCCGGTCTTGGTTTTCCTTACCGGCTTTAATCCAATAACGTCAAAGAGAACATGTGCAAGCTCTCTTGTGGAATTAATATTAAAAGGACCTCCTGCAAGAGTATGAATATTTTCTTCAACAGCCTGTAACATTATGCTGTTCTTTTCAGATATCTTTTTAAAATGAGCCAGGTCAATTTTGACTCCAGTTATTTCCATATTGGCCAGCACTTCGAGGAGAGGCATTTCCATCTTATAAAAAAGCTCTTCCAGTTCGTTCTCGGCAAGGAGTGGACTGAGTATTCTGTAAAGACGAAGCGTTATGTCAGCATCCTCAACAGCGTATTCGCACAGCCTGTCAAGAGGAACCTCAGTAAGAGGAACCGCATTTTTCCCTGTACCAGCAAGCTCCTTATAAGTAATGGTCCTGTAGTTTAAAAAGTGGAGCGCCATGTCATCCATGTTGTGTCTTCTCTCTGAAGGATTCAGAAGATATGATGCAATCATTGTATCAAAGAAAAGACCCTTCATTTCAATCCCTGCATTTTTGAGTACAATATAATCGTATTTTATGTTCTGACCAATCTTCCTGATTTCAGGATTCTCAAGCATGGGTTTCACAAGAGCAAGAGAATCCTCACGTTCAGGATAAACATCACTGAAGAGCCCCCTGTTCACAAGGGGAAGATACCATCCTTTGCCCGGGTCAATCGAAAAAGACATTCCAATCACTTCAGCAACAACAGGCTCGACAGATGTTGTTTCAGTATCAACTGAGAGCTCGCCTGCATTTTCTATTTCTGCAACAACATCCTTAAGCTCTTCAATGGTTCTTATGATGCGGTAATCCTTATCGAACTCTTCATGTTTTTCCTCTGCTGAATCACCGATGTAATCCCTGACAATCGAATCCATCTCAATCTTCCTGAAATATTCAGCAGCAGCTTCAGATTTCAGATCAGGTACAGTAAGACCTTCAACATCCAGTTCAAAATCAACGTCAGTTCTTATTGTTACAAGATCCCTTGAGAGAAAGGCCATATCCTTAGAATCCTCGAGCATTGTCTTCTGCTTTCCCTTTATCTCTTCAAGGTGTTCATAGAGGCCTTCGAGGGTTTTATACTGGCTTATGAGCTTCAACGCTGTCTTCTCTCCAACGCCCTTTACCCCGGGCACGTTATCTGAAGCATCACCCATGAGCGCCATATAGTCGATTATGTTTTCAGGCAGAAGTCCGGTTTTGTTTTTCACGCCGGCTGCATCATAAATCTCATACTCTGATATTCCCTTTTTATTTGCAAATACCTTAACGTTGTCACCAACGAGCTGATATGCATCCTTGTCACCGGTGACAAGCATTACTTCGAGGTCATTCGAAGCATACCTTGCAGCTACAGTCCCGAGAATGTCGTCAGCCTCATAATCCTGATGTTCAACAATCTGAATACCGAGAGTGCTTACCATATTCTTTATCTCATCGATCTGCCCCCTCAGGTCATCAGGCATTTTCTGACGGTTTGCCTTGTATTCAGGGTAGAGGTCAAACCTGAAGGATTTTACAGGAGGATCAAAGGCAACCATGAGGTAGTCGGGCCCCTGCTCGGTAACAAGCGAATACAGCATTCTGGCAAAACCGAATATCGCAGAGATATTCTGCCCGCGTGAATTAGTAAGGGGATTCTTTATAAATGCATAATATGCCCTGTAGCAAAGAGCGTGTCCGTCAATAACAAAGAGTCTTTTTCTTTTCATGGGGTCTCCTGATCAAATGATAATACAGGTTAGCCGCATGTGTCTGAATGTAAAGAATTATTTTCATATCAATCAATTCATCCTTTCAGGAAACATTCCAACAGGCTCAGCGAACAATGTTTACAGTACACCCGGTAAAAACCCCAATAAAATCATCATGAAATATTTCAGGATTGACAATTTCGAGGCCGGATATTTATCCGTATCTTATAAAATTCACACATGCAGGTAAACCATGCCAATAATAGCCAAAACCATAATCCTACTGGCAATCTCAAATATCTTCATGACATTTGCCTGGTACTCGCATCTTAAAAATCTCAATACAAGCGCATGGTATGTAGCTGCCATTGCAAGCTGGGGAATCGCCCTTTTCGAATACATGGTTCAGGTTCCTGCAAACAGAATCGGCTATACCCAGATGAACGTTTCCCAGCTCAAGATTCTCCAGGAGGTAATAACACTCTCTGTGTTTGTGCCATTCTCATTTTTCTACATGAAAGAGCCACTCAAGCTCGACTACCTGTGGGCAGGCCTCTGCCTGGTTGGTGCAGTCTATTTCATGTTCAGGAGCTGAGAAATGAAAGAGGCCCGGCACATCTTTGTTTACGGAACACTCAGGCAGGGTTCAGAAATCCCTGAAAGCCAGATCCTCAAAGACAAGGCTCGTTACATGGGGGATGCCTTCGCGCAGGCAAAACTTTACAGAATAAACACCTACCCCGGCATGGTCATTTCGCAGGATGAAGAGAGCCGTGTAAAAGGAGAACTCTATTTAACAGAAGAAACCGGCCTCCTGAATGAACTCGACCGCTATGAAGAGTGCAGTGATGAATTTCCACTTCCGCATGAATACACTCGTGAAATAATAACTGTCACAACGCATGAAGGAAAAGAAATCACAGCATGGGCATATATCTACAACCTGTCTGTTGAAAACCTGCAGTTAATTGAAACCGGAGACTGGATGGAATAAAAAAATCTCCGTGCAGAAGAATCCTGCACGGAGTGTGTAACCGGATTTATTTATATATGTTTTCTATTTCCAGGGAAAAATTCTTAATAACATCCCTGTATTTTACCTTGAATGTTGGAGTAAGCTCATTCTTCTCAGGAGAAAAAACCCTGCTGCTTATGTGAAAATTCTTCACCTGCTCATATCCCTCAAGGCCCTTATTTGCCTCTTCAATATCAAGATCAATGAGTTTTTTAACTTCAGGGTGTTGTGTGAAATCCTCACCAGCTGTAACTGTCATTCCCTCGAATTTGGCCATCTTTGATTCATCAAAGGTGATTCCATTTTTGGAAAGCTCAGCAATGATTGCATCGAACTTTGGTACAATTACAGCACTCACGTACTTTCTCTCATCTGCAACAGCGCATACCTGTTCAACAAACCTTGCTGTTGAGAACCTTCCCTCTACCTTGGCTCTTGGAACATTCTTGCCTGTATCGAGCACCATGATAGCTTTCTTGCGGTCAATGATCCTGTAATAATCAACACCAAGCTTTTTGTTTCTTACTGTTGCAGCAACATCACCTGTGTGGAAGAATCCATCCTTATCAAAGACTTCACTGTTTGCCTCATCATTATTATAGTAACCGCAGAAAACATTGCCGCCACGAACAAGCAGCTCGCCGTCTTCTGCGAGTTTAATCTCATTGAAATACTGGCATGGTCCCATGCTGCCCGGAAGAACAGCCTGCATATAACTGAAATTAATTGAGTTCATGGTCTCAGTAAGTCCGTATCCCTCGAAAATCCTTATACCCATTGCCATGAAAATCTTGCAAAGATCAGCAGGGAAACCGGCAGATGCTGAAATTGAGAACCTGTAGTTCTTTCCAAGAAGCGCCCTTACCCTGCTGAATACAGCCCTGTCTGCCCACTCGTATTCCTTTACGAGTTCTTCAGGAACACCTTCGGTGAAGTCTATATCAAAACGCATGTCAACAAAACCGTCTTCATCAGCCCTTGCATCAACAAACCTCTTGCCGATATCCATTGCCTTTTCAAAAGCAGCCTTACCCTCTTCAGATGCTGAGGCCGCATCCCTCATTGCCATGTATATTCTCTCAAAAATCCTTGGCACACAGCAGAACCATGAAGGATTAAAGATCTGGATGTCACGCATAACGCTCTGGGGTTTCTCGGCATAAGCGATTGTACCGCCAGTGCTGAGAGTCTGCATCATTCCGCACTGCCTTTCATATGTATGGGAAAGAGGAAGAAACGAAAGAAGTATGTCATCTTCATCCACCATAAAACCATTGTGAACAAAAACATTATTGTCTGCCTGCATTGCATTCATAAAATTATGGTGAGTATGAACAGCGCCCTTGGGATTACCTGTTGTTCCTGATGTATAAACTATTGTGGCTGTATCCCACAGCTTAATATCATCACATGATTTTTCATAATAATAAGGATTGGAGAAAAAATACTCCTTTCCCATTTCAACTACCTTTGAAAGATGAATGAAAGCCGGATGCTCAGGAAGTTCGACACTGTCATCCATTACAACTACCCATTCAAGAGTCTTCATTTCATTGAGAACAGAAAGAACCCTGTCTACAGTCTCCCTGTCGCGAATGTAGATTGCCTTTGAACCCGAGTTATTCACAATGTACTGCATCTCAGATGCAGAGAACGAAGGATAAATTGTAACAGTTATTGCACCATTACAGAGAATTGAAAAATCAGACCACAGCCATTCAGGGCAGTTATAACTCATTACTGCAACCCTGTCACCTTTTTTGACACCCAGAGACGCAAGCCCGCAGGTAAGATCCTTCACTTTCATGTAAACATCCGAGTAAGTCAGCTCACCTGTCTGTGAATAATCTTCATTAGTGCCAAACCACTGGCACCTTCTCTCGCCGAACTTACAGGCTGAGGCATTCAGCATTTCCGGCAGAGTTGAAACCTTTAAACTCTCTCTGTCAATTTTCATCCCGAACCTCCAATGTATGCATAAAGCATATTTTTTTGTTTACCGACTGGAGTCGCCGACCACAGTCAACGACTAAGGTCAACGTAATGAACAACGTTCCGAAGGTCAAGATCCTTTTAACATAATCAATCAGTACCGGAAAATAAAACAGGCAATGCTTATGCAGGAATCTCCTGGAGTGAGTTCATAAAGCTTCTGCATGAGATTCCGGTATTGCCTTCGGCAAACCGGAATGACAGTGAAATAATTCGTTGCCTGCTGTTGCATTTATCTGAGTGCGGTGACATTTCAGTTTTTAGAGGAAGGCTTATCAATGATGCTCTGGAGGTAGACTTCAAAATACCTGTTTGTGAATTCTATAATATTATAATTGCCGTCATGAAGACACCAGTCATAGAGTATACCCCTTACAACAACCATAAGGCCCATGGAAAGCTCATCTGAGGAAAGGTCTTTTCTGAATTCACCATTATTCTGGCCATTATCAATGATCCTGTAAAGAATCTTGTAAAAACCGCGCTCAGATGAAACAACAAAATTAGCATGAGTAAATATCTGGCTCTTGTAAAACTGCTTTACAAAATCTATTCCATGATCATCTGCGTGCTTTGCCATGTGCGTAAGATAAACCTTCAGTTTCTCAAGGCATGAATCCTGGGTGAGTTCATTTACAACCTCTTCCATGAAATAGCGGTCAAGAACATTGTATGCCTCTATCACTATATCATCCTTTGATTTGAAATAGTGGTAGAAAGAGCCCTTTGCAACACCTGCGGCTTTGCAGATTTCATCAACAGTGATTTTATCAAATCCCCTTTCTGTTATGAGGTTAACAGCTGTTCTGTAAATCTTCTCCCGGGTATTGCGCGCCTGAATCTTTCTTGGGGTCAGTTTTTCATCCTGCATTCAATGCTCTCCATCTGGGGTGTTTTTATACACACTGCCGTTTATATACCTGAAATTAACAGATTTTGTTCCTGAAAAAAGAATTGTTGCTCCCGCCGCCTCAATTTCATTAGTTAATTCATATGCAGACAAACATATAAAATTATAATCTGAAATAGCATCCCGATTCCTGCCTTGCGGAACTCGAGCAAAGGCTATGAAAACTCAAACAGTCCTCAGGCATCCATCGGAACGCTATTTCAACCTTTGTACTGCCATTAAAAATCCTATATTTACTGCTTTTACAAAACTTTAAGAAATAAAAATCTGAATAAACAGTTAAATCCATACTCTGTAAACGTCCAGAAAAAAACATCAACCGGACAGGAGAAGGGGATGAAGAGATGGAAAAGGGAGATAAGGGGATATAATGTATGATTTGCTGTCTGCTGAATGTTCTCTGAGAAACACCCGGTTTTACTCCCGGTCACGTACGAGTCCGGGACCAGGACACGTACGTGTCTCAACCCATGCCTCGTACGAGTCTAATATCCTGACTCGTACGAGACTTATGTCAGGACTCGTACGAGGTTTATACACGGACTCGTACGAGTCCTGAACTGAAACAGGCAGAAACAGAGGCCTCAGGCTTACTTTGATTGGATTGGAGTATACCGGCAGGAATAATCATAATAACACTTGCTGACTGGTTAAACCTGCTGAGGTTCTACAGAGTCTCAGCGAGGATCAAACTGACTCACGGCGTGGGTTAGACCGACTCACG
>CAZEJW010000137.1:0-11935 GCA_964512685.1 uncultured Leptospirales bacterium
GCGCAGAAACCCATTGACGCGTTGTTGAGATGAATCGATTCGTTTCCACAACCCGGTAATGAACGGTCGCGACCGTTCATTACGGGTTGTGGAATATAAATATATTGGAAATCAATATCCGTATATTGCCGGATAATATAAATATATTGAAAATCAATATCCGTATATTGCCGGAGAATATAAATATATTGGAAATCAATATCCCGATATTGCCGGAGAATATAATTATATTGGAAAAGAATATCCCGATATTCCCGGAGAATATAAATATATTGGAAAAGAATATCCCGATATTCCCGGAATGTAATGAACGGTCGCGACCGTTCATTACATTCCGGAAAAACAGGAACCGGTTCAATAAAAGAATCTTAACCCCCTCTGGGGGTGGTGAGCGAAGCAAGCCGGGGGTCTTCTTAGGGACCGCGATCGTTCATTACGACGGCCCGGTGCAATATTGGTTGACATTCAGGCATAAAAAATCTAATTTTAAGACATCTGATAATTGAGGCAGAAACAGCATCCTGGAGAGATAAATGCCAAATTCATTAAAATCCATTCTTATTGAAGCGCTTGAATTATCACCTGTTGACAGGGCATATCTTATTGAAGAATTACTGTCGAGCTTTGAGTTCTCAGAGCGTTCAGAGGTCGATTCTTTATGGGCATCTGAAGCAGAAAGCAGACTGAATGCTTATAAAAACGGCGATCTGAAATCCAGATCGGTTAAAGAAGTTCTTAAAGATATAAACAGGTGAAATGAAAGTAGAAATAATCTCTGTAGCAGAAATCGAATTTAAAGAAGCAGTTGATTATTACAATAATGAAAGTGAAGGCCTGGGTTATGAATTTGCCCTTGAATTCGAGAAAACAATTGAGAGAATTCTACAATACCCGGAAGCCTGGAGTGAAATTTCTGTAAATGCAAGGCGCTGCAGATTTAAAAGATTTCCATATGCTTTAATATATAGTGTCTTCAATACAACAATTCTTATAATTGCTGTAATGCATTTGCAGAGAAACCCTGACTGCTGGAAAGACAGAATATGATTTGTCGTTCCCTACAGGGAGAATATATAGGAACCCCCTACTTCCCCTTTTTTCAAAATTACCTTTAAAGAAAGCATTCTGGGGATTTATTTTGTCTTCTGAGCTCATAACGATATAGAAGAGTGAAATGTTTGGGCTGTCAATATATCTCATCATCGCCGTCTCTTATAACCCCCTCTGGGGGTGGCAAGCAAAGCGAGCCGGGGGCAAACCACTTCAGGGGGTGGTGAGCGAAGCGAGCCGGGGGCTGGGGTGGTGAGCAAAGCGAGTCGTAATGAACGGTCGCGACCGTTCACTACGACGGGCATCCCTGTATGCCTTTTTGCGGGCATATCCATATAAAAATCCCCATTAAATAAAATTTTTTTTGACAAAGATGCTAAGCGATTTTTATTTGGAAACAGAAAACAGTCAATTGTATTATAGAGTGGGATTGCGGAATATTTTTAATAAAATAAACAGAACCGGATCTTTATTTGAATTAAAATATTTTTTACTGTCTTTCTGAGAGAAAATTTATAAATATTGAAGAATGGGTGTTATATTGGTCCCGGTGGGGCCGGGGAGACCATTCTGTTATTCTATTGTAATACTAAATTTTAAGCAGCAGGGTGATATTATGCCAGAAAGAGAATTTGACGATCAGGTCTATGAAGACGAATACTATGAAGAAAATTACGATGAAGAAGAGCTCGAGGATGAAGAGCATCTCGTGGATGATGAAGACGAGGAATGGACAGAGAAAAAAATACATCTGAGCTTTGCCTGTGAAGAGTGTGATTACAGGTGGGATGATGTCATTGTAAAAAATAAGGATGATATCGATTCTGAAAGTGAAGATGCTGATGTTATCTGTCCCATGTGCGGTTCCATGAACATAAGCCAGATATGAGCCACCGCAAAATAACCATCAGGGGAGCCAGGGAACACAATCTAAAGAACATCTCACTTGAAATTCCAAGGGATGAGCTGGTTGTGATAACCGGGCTTTCCGGATCGGGCAAGTCGTCACTTGCATTTGACACAATCTACGCGGAGGGCCAGCGCAGGTATGTTGAATCACTTTCAGCGTACGCGCGCCAGTTTCTCGGCCTTATGGAAAAGCCCGATGTTGATTTTATTGACGGGCTTTCTCCTGCCATTTCCATTGAACAGAAAACAACCCACAGAAATCCCCGTTCAACAGTTGGTACGGTTACTGAAATATATGACTATTTCCGTCTTTTGTACGCGCGAATAGGTATTCCATACTGCTACAGCTGCGGACGAAAGATTTCCTCCCAGTCAATCGATCAGATTGTAGAGTCTCTCATGGCAGAGGGGGATGACACCAGGGTGCAGATCCTTGCCCCTGTTGTAAGCGGCCGTAAGGGCGAACACGCTGATATAATGGAGAAGGCGCGAAAGAACGGTTTTGTAAGGGTGAGAATTGACGGAGAAAACCGTTCGCTTGACGGGGAAATCATCCTTGAAAAAAACAAAAAGCATTCGATCGAAGTCGTTGTTGACAGAATCGTTATAAAAGACGGAATCAGGCCAAGGCTCACAGACTCTGTAGAGACTGCAATGGATATTGCAGATGGCCTTCTGATTGCCCTTATAGGGGATGAAGAAAAGCTCTTCTCTGCAACTCTCTCATGCCCTCACTGCGGGATATCCATGCCCGAACTCTCTCCCAGGATGTTTTCGTTCAACAATCCCTATGGAGCGTGTCAAAAGTGCGATGGTCTCGGATACATAATGCAGTTCGATCCTGAGAGGATAGTCTCAGACCCTGATAAATCCCTTATGGACGGGGTTCTCGAGGTATGGGGAAAGACAACGAGCTACTGGTATATCGAGCAGGTAAAGGCTCTCGAAGAGAATTACGGCTTTGACGCAAACACACCCTGGAAGAAACTTCCAAAGAAGATAAAAGACATTATCCTTTACGGATCAGGCAGCAAAAAAATGCAGGTGAGCGTGAACAGGGGCGACTTTCAGATGAAGTCGAGCAGGCGCTTTGAGGGCGTTATTCCCAACCTGCACAGAAGGTACATGGAAACCAAATCAGAGGAGATGCGCGCGTGGATGGAGCGTTACATGGCAAACCAGGAGTGTGACGCGTGCGCGGGAAAGCGTCTGCGTCCTGAAAGCCTTGCTGTAAAAGTGGCTGGAAGATCCATTGACGATGTAACATCCCTCTCAATAGGAGAGGCATACAGGTTCTTTGAAGAAATAGAACTCAATGACACAGAGGCAAAGATTGCCCACCAGATTCTCAAGGAAATACAGACCAGGCTGAAGTTTCTGAACGACGTTGGTATAAAATATCTTACGCTTGACCGAATGGCAGGCACTCTCTCAGGCGGTGAGTCTCAGCGCATCAGGCTTGCAACCCAGATCGGTTCGAGCCTTACAGGCGTTCTCTATGTTCTGGACGAACCGAGCATAGGCCTTCATCAGAAAGACAATGACAGGCTTCTCGACTCCCTGAGAAAGATTCGTGACCTTGGAAACACTGTAATAGTTGTTGAACACGATGAAGACACAATCCGTTCGGCTGATTACGTTATAGACCTCGGCCCCGGCGCGGGTATTCACGGAGGTTATCTTGTTTCTGCAGGAACTCCTGAAGAGGTTGAGGCGGATGAAGAATCCCTTACAGGACAATACCTTTCAGGCCGCACATTCATTGCAGTACCGGACCGGAGGCGTGAGCCTGCGGGTTTTATGGAACTCAGAGGAGCTGCAGAGAACAATCTCAGGCACATAGACGTTCAGTTTCCCCTTGGTGTAATGACATGCGTAACAGGTGTCTCAGGCTCGGGTAAATCAACCCTTGTTATTGAAATATTATACAAGGCGCTCTCAAACCTTGTTATGAGATCAAAGGAGTATCCCGGAAAGTTTAAAGAGATCAAAGGTGTTGATAAAATTGACAAGGTAATAGACATAGACCAGGCACCGATTGGAAGAACACCGCGGTCTAATCCTGCTACTTATACAGGAATATTTACGCCCGTTAGGGAACTCTTTGCAAAACTCCCTGAATCAAAACTCAGGGGATACAAGCCCGGCAGGTTCTCTTTCAATGTCACAGGCGGAAGGTGCGAGGCGTGCCAGGGAGACGGTCTTAAAAAGATTGAAATGCACTTTCTGCCCGATGTATATGTAACCTGCGAGGTATGCAGGGGAAGGCGTTATAATCACGAGACACTTGAAGTAAGATACAAGGGCAAAAATATCTGCGAGGTGCTCGAGATGACAGTTGAAGAGGCGCTTGAATTCTTTGACGCTATTCCGGCTGTCAGGAATAAACTCGAGACTCTCAACAGTGTTGGCCTCGGATACATAAAGCTCGGCCAGCCCGCAACCACACTCTCTGGCGGAGAGGCCCAGAGAATAAAACTTGCAACTGAGCTCTCCAAAAGGGGAACAGGAAAAACAGTATATATCCTCGACGAACCCACAACAGGTCTGCATTTTGCAGACATACAAAAGCTCATTGACGTGCTCAATTCCCTGGTGGATAAGGGAAATACTGTAATTGTTATCGAGCACAACCTCGATGTAATAAAGACAGCAGACTGGATAATCGATCTTGGCCCTGAAGGTGGTGATGAAGGCGGCGATATTATTGCCTCTGGCACTCCCGAAGATGTAGTGAACATAAAAAAATCCTACACAGGCCAGTATCTCAGTAAAATGCTGAAAAAGAAGTAATTATGTCCGATAATATAATAGAATAGCAGGATTTCACACCAGAGCCTGCGGCTCTGGTGTGAAATCCTGCTATAGATCAAATACTGTACAGAAAATTTTACAATGAGAATCAGCTGTATTGCTGAAACAGCATTCCGATTACTGCCCTGCGGAACTCGGGCAAAGGTCTGAAGACTCAGACAGTCCTCGGTCATCCATCGGAACCCTGTTTCAGAATTATGGTTGAATGATAATGTTTGCTTTGATGTAATGCATGATAATGCACTGGCTTTCTTAAGCCCCCTCCGGGGGTTGGGGGGCGGGGGCCGGGGGCTGATAAATAAACTCAAGAGCTGTGGATGAAAATTTCTACCCGAAAAAAATACTCTCTGGTCATTGTTAATATCCTTGCGGCAGTTTTAATTATGCCTGTTCAGGGTTTTTCTGATAGTGATGACTTTGTGAAGTTCGAAAGCGCGAGGACTTTCTTTAAAAAGGGGATTGCATTCTATAATAAGATGCAGTATCTCGCTGCTGTTGAATTCTTCAGAAAGGCCATAAACAGGTATCCTGAATATGCTGCCGCGCGTGACTACTGTGCCAGGGCATATGCTCTTGCAGGATACACTGATGCAGCAGAAAAGGAACTTGTAAATCTGCAGAAGATTTCTCCTGAAGACGTATCTGTTGCTGTAAAGATCGAAAAACTCAGGCTGCGCGCGGCTTCAAGGCCTTCGGCTGGTATTAACCGTGCTGAACTCATCCTCCATGAAACTCTTGACTCTGATTATCTCAAACGATTCGGTTTCAGAAAACCTGCTGATATTGCCATAGACAGTGAGAAGAATATCTACATTACCTCATTTGAGGATGGAAAGATAAGCGTTCTTTCGCCAAATGGAAAGGGCGTGAATGTAATAAGACCCGGTGCAAACAGCAGGATATACGGCATTGACCACAGGGACGGGCTCACTGCTGCGTCTGACTTCGCAGGTGATGAAATATACCTCTTTAATGAAAAGATGGAAACAATAAAGAAATTCGGTAAAGGCGGCAGCGGAAATGCCGAATTTCACGGGCCAGAGGGAATCTGCTTTGGTGAAAAGGGCTTTCTATATGTGGCTGATTCAGGTAATCACAGGATACAGAAATTCAGCACTGACGGCGAATATATATTCAGCTTCGGCAAAAAGGGCAGGTATGAGGGAGAACTCGAAAGCCCCACTGACGCGGCTTATTACATGGGCAATGTATATGTTTCAGATACCGGTAACGGAAGAATTGTCTGCTTTGACAAATCAGGCAATCACCTGAAAGATCTTGCAATCGCTCAGTCGAAAAAACCCAGGGGCCTTTCGGTTCATGGAGACACTCTGCTTATCTCGGATGAGGAGTCCGGGCTCATTCTGTATGGACTTAAGGATGAAACCGTGAAGGTCATGAACTCATGGCAGAACAGGGGGCGCTTTTCTGGTCTTATATCCTCTGTTGTTGACCGTGACGGATACCTCTATTGCCTTGATCACAATATGAGCCGCGCGTACATCTTTACTCCTGTGGGTAAAAAATACTCCAACCTCGACCTCGAGGTAACCAGTGTTGATATTGAAAAGTTTCCTGTTGTTGCGTTCTATGTAAACGTAAGAGACAAATCCGGGAATCCTGTTTACGGACTGGAAAAAAACAATTTCAGGGTAACAGAAGATAACGCGCCCATTACAGGCCATTATGTAAATTATCTCAGGAGCATGGCGCCTTCGGTTTCTGTTGTGATGTGTGTTGACCGGTCGAAATCCATGAGAGAATATCACAATGATATCCCCTGGCTTGCGGATTTTGTATTAAAGAAGATGAAGAAGAATGATTCAGTGAAGGTTATGAATTTTCACTCCACTGTATGGCAGGCAAGCCCTTTTGACTGGAGCAGAAGGCGTACACGCAGGGCATTGCAGAAAAGAGAATATAAAGAGGGCAGAAAAATCGGCACTGTTCTCTACAATTCCATTAACGATCTTCTGCCAAGGTTAAACCGGAGGTCTGTGCTTCTCATAACTCAGGGTTCGGTTGAGGCGGATTCTTTTGGGCAGTATACCCCTGACAACATAATTCAGTATGCCAGGGCGCATTACATACCTGTGAATATAATATCCTTTAAAGAGCCTCACCCGCTTCTTGAGAGGATTGCAAAAGAGACAGGCGGTTCAGTTATAAGGCCTGCCATGCTCGATAACCTCGGAAATATCTATAACAGTGTAAAAAAATCAGAAGAGTACCGTTATGTCCTGGTCTATCCCACTTTCAAGCTGCCTTCTTTCAAAGGCTGGTGGTCAGACGTTAAGATCGACGTGGATTACAGGGGGCAGAAAGGAACCGAATGGGGAGGATACTTTGTACCATGACGGCATGCAGTACATAAGGCAGGAGATGCTCGAGGGCCTTATGAAAAAGGGAATCAATTCAGGCGCTGTTTTGAACGCCATGTTCAATGTGCCAAGGCATTTCTTTGTGTCAGAGGCTCTGCGTTATTCAGCATATCATGATACTTCTCTTCCTATCGGATTCGGCCAGACCATATCAAAGCCTTCTGTTATAGGCATGATGGTTCAGGCGCTCAGTCTCAGCGGAACCGAGAGGGTGCTCGAGATAGGCACAGGTTCGGGCTATCAGTCTGCTATTCTTTCCCTTCTGTGCGGGGAAGTTGTGTCTACAGAGAGAATAAGGGATCTTTCATCAAGGGCGTCAGGTCTTCTTGCAAGGCTTGGATTCAGAAATGTGGAATGTATTCACACTGATGATTTTAATGATACTGACGGTGTTTTCGACAGGGTGGTTGTTGCGGCAGGTACTGATCTTCTGCCAATGGATATATTCTCGAAGATGGCAGATGGCGGTATTCTTGTTATTCCTCTGGGAGATTCAGGCGGTCATACAATAAAGAGGTTCATAAAGAAGGGTGAGGATTCATGCCTGGAAGAAGTTATTGGTCAGGCAACATTCGTTCCTCTGCTCTCAGGCAGGGGCGCCTGATTCAGCCTTCCTGCTTTTCTTCTGATTCTTTGCTGTTAATGATTTCACAAAGCCATCTGTAGGATTCCCTGATCTCTTTTTTGCCGCCCGGCTCAAAAGAATCTTCAGGAAAAACATGCATGGTTTTTTCTGTTTCGAGCCTGTTGAATAGAGCAAATATGCATTCTGCAGGTGAAGCCTGATTTTTAAGGCCTGTTGTAAAAAGGGCAGGGCAGATTATCATATCAGAAAAATTGAGTGCATCGAAATATGAAAGATTATCCTTTATCTGCTTTTTCTTGCTCTTTCTGCCTGCGATGAATTCATTTATCTCTGCTGTTGCCTCTCCTTCGGCAATGTTCTGTCCAAGGTTGAGATGGCAGAAATAAGGAGAGTCCAGGTAAAGGGCCTTTACACGGTCACTGTATGCTGCTGCAAAAACCGCTGCTGCGCATCCGAATCCTGTTCCTCTGATCCCTATTCTCGAGCAGTCAATTTCCTTTATAAGTCTCAAGGCGTCAATCGACCTTAAAACATCCAGGTAGACAGCCTTTACATAGTAATTTTCTTTTTCGAGTATGTTCTCGATGAAATATCCGGGTGACTTTTCATCGATTTCCTTCTTCTCTGTGATAAACTCATGTCCTCTCAGTGTAAGAAACAGATAGGCACAGCCTGAATCGAGCAGCTGCTGATCAAAGGAGTTTTGTTCATTGTAGTCGTGAAGGTTTATTATTACCCCTGGTTTCTCGATTTCCTGGGGAATAAGGAGAATCCCCTTTATTGTTGTTTTAAAATAACCTTTATACTGAAGTGAGTATGAATTGTATTTTGCAGAAGAACGCTTTGAGTTGTATTCGATACTGTGGTCGAGCGGAATTTTTTTTATCTCTGCAATGCTGTCCTTCCAGAAACCCGCAAAGTCAGATTTTCTGTCCGGTTCAGGAAAATTCATGAAATATTTGTCGAAGTTTACAAATGCCATACTATTAATTCACTTTCAGGTGATAAAGAAAATCGTAGTTTGCGCTGAATATCTGATAAAGAATGAAAATCAGCACTGCCAGTACAGCAAGGGTAACAAGAAAACCGGCCAGATTGTCAAGAGGCCTCAGTATTATATATTTAATAAGTTCATTGCCGTGCAGGCCGTCATTCCTGAGCCTGAGTATTTTGCCTGTAAGGTATCCGCCGACAAGCAGCAGCACAAGAAGCAGTATACTGTATTTAACAATAGTAGTGAATACAGCAGTATATGTTATGGCATATATGGTGAGAGGATAGACAATCAAATTCACTATCAGCACTGAGATTACTGCAATGCAGATCGTAAAAAAAGAAAGAGTGAGGATATCCTTCAGCCTTTCGACTCTTTTTGGTTTTTCATAAATCGTGTTATTCATTATCAGGTGTTTCCTTTTCTTCTTCCTTTTCCTGTTTTGTTTTCTCTGTTTCGAAAGTATCTTTTTCTTCTTCTTTTTCTTTCTTGTCTTCTTCGACTTCGACTCCCATATCTTTTAACGCGAGTTTTGCCTCTCTCTGTACTCTTGAATCGGGATCATATTTCATTTTATATTTTAAAATGTCAATAGTTCTTTTGTCTTTGAGCTCTCTTAGAAGGGTGACTGATTTGAGCCGCACTCCGGCATTGTTGCTCTTCAGTGATGCCATGAGCCTTGGTACTGCTTCATTGTCTCCAAGTTTTACAAGGGCCGCAACAGAGTATATGTAAAGACTGTAGTAACGCTTTTTTTTCTTGAAAGAGTAAGAATCGATCTCCTTGAGCATTTTTTTTATTACATCAGTGGTATCCTTGCTTTGAAGCTTTGCAAGGGAGTTTACTGCATATGCCCTTATGTTGAGGTCCTCCTCTTCATTCTCATAGAGCTTTACAAGAAAATCCGATGCCTCTTTTGATTCGGTTTTGCCCAGAAAGAGCACCAGGGCCTGTCTGCATATCTTTGTGGTTTTGTAGCTTTCTATCTGTTCCTTTGCAAAGGGAACCAGTTCTGCTGCTTTAAAATGGCCAAGTGCGGTAATCAGGGCCTCATTGAGGTTGCTGTCAACCGTGAGATCCTGGCTCTTGAGCTTATTCGCCAGCTTTTCCTTTGCTGAGATTCCATCCAGTTCCTTCAATGCATATGTGGCTGCCACTCTTACGTCTTCTGTTTCATCATCTATGAGGTTAGTGAGTACAGGAACAGCCTCTTTTATGCCAAGTTCGGATATAATGGTAATTGCCTTTGTCTTTGTGGATGAATCCGGTTCATGTTTTATAAGTTCAACGAGTTTAAGCCCGAGTTTTTTTTTCATCTCATCAGTTTTGAGTTTAAGAATGGAATTTATGGCTACTTTTCTTTCCTTCTGTATTCCGAAGTCGAGTGTTCTCTCAACCCATTCAGCTCTTTTCTTCTCCAGCTTCATTTGTGCTTCTGTGAGTTTTTTTGGGGCAGTTTTTTTATCTTCAGGCTTTTCTTTGGTGCTGTCAGTTTTTTGAATTAATTCCTGGTCTTTTGTTTTAACATTCTCTGATTGATTCTTTTCTGATTTCGTCTGAGGATTCTTTATTGTTTTTTCTGCTGCTTTCTTTGGTTCAGCTTTTTGGGGTAATGATGGGTTCTTCTTAGCTATTGTTTTTTTTGGTAAATTATTTTCTTTTGAGGCATTTTTTTTTGTTTCTGCTGCTTCTGTTTTTTTTGGTAATATTTTTTTCTCTGCTGACAGTAGAGAGGCAGAGAAAAATGAAGTTATAACCAGTATTAGAATAATAATGTTTTTAAGTGTTTTACTCATGCTGAACCGTCCGGTTTTAATCCCAGTATTTTCATGATAATGTGCTCTGTCTTTATTATCGGCAGATTTATGTCATATTTGAAGAGAATATAGTCTGCATAGGGCAGACAGGTGTGTAGCGCGCCATGCATCTACCTGCCCTATGCAGACTTTTTCTTTGTGCTGAATTAATAATATTGACTCTATTATGGTTTTGAGGTTATACTTTTTTACAACTTCAGTTCTCTTGGCTTCCATTCCTTGAACAAAAAAACGATTTTGTTGATTATCTCTGTTGGCATGCTATATTTAAAGATAGTTCGGTTCAAACCTTAAAAAAGGGGTTTCTATGGGGCTTATCAGGTTTTGTTTCAGTTATAAAAAAACGGTTGTTTACATTCTGAGCTTTCTTGTGTGTGTAATTCTCACTGGTTTACGATCGTTTGTTGATCCCCGGATATCTCTTCTGATATTTCATTTTATTCCGGTTATTTTTGCCACATGGTGTATTTCAATGGGAGCCGGAGTCTTTTTTTCCTTCCTCAGCATAGCAGCATGGCTCACAGGAGATTATTTCCGCTTCGGCAGTTTGTATCAGGGGTTGGTTCAAATGATTAATGAGGCCTTTACTCTTGCCGGCTTCTTTTTTATGGTTTTTATTCTGTCAAAATTGAGAGGTGTTCTTGAAAGAGAGAGAGAGCTTGCAAGCCGTGATTCTCTTACCGGCATTTATAACAGAAGGGCTTTCTATGATATTGCCGGTTCTGAGATAATAAGGGCAGAGAGGTTCACTCACCCCTTGTCAGTTGCATATATTGATCTTGATAATTTTAAAACAGTGAATGACCTCATGGGGCATGCAGCTGGAGATGATCTTCTCTGTTCTGTTACAGATACGATTTCATCCAATGTAAGGTCTATCGATATAATCGCAAGGCTTGGCGGTGATGAATTTGTTGTTCTCTTTCCTGAGACAGGTTCGGCTGCCGCTGTTGCTGCTTCAGAGAAGATTGAAAAAAAACTCAATGATGATATGTTTCAAAACAACTGGCCGGTAACCTTCAGTATTGGCCTGGTTACCTTTGAAAGGCCGCCGGACAGTGTGAATGAACTTATTCAGCGTTCTGACGCTCTCATGTATAGTGCAAAACAGAGCGGCAAGAATATGATCAAAACAGAAATTGTCATGGCCTGATGCTTTCACCCTTATCAAGGGGGAAAATTGAAACTTCAGCAACAGTACACATAAAAGCCTCCATTAATTTTTTAAATATAACTTTACATCTTTTTATACATTAAAGAGAAAGGGGATAATGAGATGAGAAAGAGAGATATGGGAGTCTTTCTTTAAGGGACATGCCTTAGACAAGCCCTTCGTCTACGCTCAGGCTAAATTCAGGCTTCGTTGCTTTTAAACAGCATGTCT
>CAZEJW010000138.1:0-11912 GCA_964512685.1 uncultured Leptospirales bacterium
AGATGAGTAGCCGGTAAGCCCCTCTACAGAAGGGCTTATATAATCATATTTCCCCTCGACCAGGTCGAGTCTGAAAATCATATCTTTTGCATTCTCAATAAGCCGCCTGAACTTCTGCTCACTCCTGCCAAGCTCTTCAGTACGAAGTACTACCTGTTTTTTCAGGGATCTGTTCCAGAGTGTAATAAAGAAGAAGACAATAAACAGAGAAAGAAGAAAAACTGCAGACCAGGCCAGCAAAGTCTTATCAACAAAAAAAGACTTTTCCGGCAAATGAATCCAGGAGGAAACAATTTCCGACCTCCTCTTTTTAGAAATTTTCAAAAGCCCTTTTTCAAGGATACTGTTGAATATCGGCCAGTCACTGCGTGACGCCAGACAGAGCTGCATGGAATGATCAATCCTGCCAGAGATTCTGAGATTGGAAATATTTTCCTTTTCAATGAGATAAGCTACTGTTGCAAAATCGCTGACCATCATATCAGCCTCACCCAGTGCAACCTTAAAAAGACCAAGTTCGATTGTTGGAACAGCTATAAGATTCAGATGAGGGTACTTTTTGACAAGGTATTCGTGATTGGCATATCCCCTGCCAACAATAACCCTCTCTCCTTTTACAAGCGATAAATCCGACGGCACATCAGAATTTATTCCGGATATAAGCACACTCGGGTTTTCATAAAAAGGCTTTGTAAAGAGCATATACTTTGACCTTTCAGGGGTCCTGGTGGCTGCTCCGAAAACATCCACCTTTCTCTCTTTTGCAAGTTTAAGAACCTCTGCCCAGTTTTTAAGCCGCAATATTCTGAACCTGAACTCAAGTATACTCTCGAGTTCATGAACAATGTCTGCGCCGATACCGGAATAACATCCGTCATTATCGAAAAATTCAACAGGGGGCCAGCCAGGATCAGGGGCAAGACGAATACTTCCCTCGTGATTTTTTAACCACTCCCTCTCTTCAATGGTTAAAAAATCATCTGTATTCGGTTTGGGCTGGCATGTTAAGAACAGAAATGCAGCAAAAACAAAAAGAGAAGTAAAGGATAAAATACGCAGCATAGAGTATCCCCCTGAAATCATAAAACAGATGACATTATCTTCAGTTAAACCTGAAAACAGTGTATTTGCAAGAAATTTAATCTCCCGCGATATGTTCGGCAATCATCCTCTTGAGTTCATCAGGAAAGGCGTTCCAGTATTTTTCCTGCCATCCCTGCGGCAGATCTGCAAGATCTTTATCACTCATGAGCCCCTTGTGATAGATTATGAACTGATGTGCCATGGTTTTTAAAAGCTCCGGGGGTAATTTGGGTTTTGCAGGCTGAGAATCCGGGACCATCTGATTAAGAAGCACATTGAGCTCAGCATCGGTTATTCCCGGGCTGTGTTCCCGTGCCAGACGAATGACAAGATCACGGGCCATCTTTTTTATATTGCCGGTGGTAAGCCCCATCTGCTGCTGAATCTGGCCTGCCATCTGCTTTGCCATACGGTCTACATCAAGACCCGCTGTTTTATTTTTCCTTGCCTCGAGAAGTCTTTCAAGCTCCCTCACTTCTTCCGGGGAGGCATCCTTCATAAAACCCGAGATTATTGAATTTATATCTTCCTTTTCTGTCACTACAGAAGCCCTGTGCTGAAGTATCTCTCTGCCCTGTCCGGCAGAACAGTTGCAACTACAATTCCGGGATACTGCCTGACGATCTCTCTTGCAGCAAAAATATTCGCGCCGGATGAAGTGCCGACCAGGAGTGAATTATTTCTTGCCAGGCCGCGTGTCGTTTCCATGGCTTCTTCATCCGTCACCTCTATGACCTGATCGATGAGTGACACGTCAAGAACATCAGGAATAAAACCATCACCGATACCCTGAATCTGATGAAGTCCGGGTTCATGCCCAAGCAGAGCAGAAACATTAGCCGGCTCCACAGCGATTATCTTTATATCCGGATTATGTTCCTTGAGAAAACTGCCGACACCCTGAATGGTTCCTCCGCTGCCAATACCGGAAACAAATGCACCGATTTTACCGGCTGTCTGCCTCCAGAGTTCAGGGCCTGTAAATTCATAATGAGCTTTTGGATTTGCCGGATTAGAGAACTGATTTGGCATGTAGTAGTTCCCCTGCCTGTATATTTCCCGAGCCCTTTCTACAGCGCCTGAAATACTCTTCTCATCCGGAGTAAGTTCGAGAATTCCTCCAAAAGCGGATATTACCTTTCGCCTTTCCTGGCTCATCCCCTCGGGCATAACGATAGTAACGTCATATCCCTTTGCTCTTCCAACCATGGTAATACCTATTCCTGTATTCCCTGATGTGGGTTCAACAATTCTCATGCCCTTTTTGAGTCTGCCTGAAAACTCAGCCTCCTCAATCATCTGAAGAGCAACACGGTCTTTTATACTTCCCCCGGGATTCAGGAACTCTGCCTTTCCAACGATCGGTTCACCTTCCAGTTTTATAAGGGGAGTATTCCCTATAAGGTCAAGAACTCCTGATGTCATCATTGCTTTTCCTCCGGTGACTTTTCTATTGAATGAATAATTTCCTTCATGAAAAAATTATAGAGATCGGATCTTGTCTTTTTTATATTGTCAATAATATCCCTGTCTGCTGTATGTTCGGGAGTATCTGTAACTATCTTGAATAAATATGACCGGGAGCCAAAGAGGCGGCATGCCTGAACAAAGGATGCGCCCTCCATGTCAACAAGCTGGGCTTTTTCAGCAACATCCTTCCTGAATGCAGCGCTGACCACTGCCCTGTCCTGAGTTGCAAGAGTGGCTTTTTTGAAATCGCCGAAAAGATCCGGTTTAAAATAACGCGGCTTCATAGATATAAGGGAGGGGCGGTCGTACTCGAGTATTGACGTTATTTGAAATATTTCTCCAACGGAGAAACCCTCTGCTGCAGCACCGGCAGCGCCCAGGTTAAACATATGCTGAATTCCGTACTTATAAATAAGATATGATGCCGCCATTGCAGAGTTAGCCTTACCGATCCCTGATATTATAATATTAAAATCATCATGCCTGAAAACCGGGAAAGGTTTTTTTTCAAGTCTTTGCACACCAGAGGCATCCAGAAAAGGCCGGGCCTCAAGCTCAGTTGCCATGAGAATTCCTGTTGCCGGGAAAATCATACAATAAGGCCTCTTTCTCTTGCAACAGACTCAAGTTTCTCCACTGCCCTTCTGCCTTCTTCTCCAAGAGAAAGAGTAAAGTCATTAACATAGAGACTGATGTGTTCATCTATTACCAACTCGTTCATCTCCTGAGCGTGTTGTTTTATGAATTCCATACACTGCTCACGGTTTTCAAGGCCAAAAACGACAGAGTCATGGAGAATTTTTTCAATACTTCTTCTCTTTGATTCATCAATTTTTCTGCTGCATGCTATACAGCCAAGGGGGATGGGAAGGCCTGTTTCACTCTCCCACCATTCTCCAAGGTCAATAATTTTTTCAAGCCCATAATCCTCATATACAAAGCGGCCTTCATGGATGATGAGTCCTGCATCGTATTTACCCTGTTCGATTCCCGGCATTATATTGTCAAAACGGACTGATTCAATATTTTTTATATCCGGATTCCAGAGTTTCATGAGCATACATGCTGTAGTGAATTCTCCGGGCACGGCTATCTTCATCCTGCTTAAATCTTTACTGCCCTCTCTGGATGTTACGAGTAACGGGCCGCAACCGAAACCCAGGGCCGCTCCCGCATCAAGAATCTCATACCTGTCACGCAACAGGAGCCATGCATGAAATGACAATTTGGTTATACTGAACTCTTCATTAAAAGCCCTGCGGTTGAGGTCTTCAACATCGTTTATATATGGATTGAACAGATACCCCAGGGTATCGATTTTGCCATGGAGCATCGCATAGAAAACAAGAGTATCATTCGGGCATGAAGAGAATGCAAGAGAGTATTCCTGCATTAGAATACCTCAGGAGAGGAAAACCACTCTATTGGAATACCCCAGTACAGTTCGAAACAGATCTCATCAATGGTTGTTTTCTTTCCAATAGAAGAATAAACCTCATCACTCATTTTGAGCTGAATCCTTGAGTAATAGAGATTGAGGCCTATATTGATCGAACACACAGAAAGCGCAGTTCCAATGCCTGCATTAATTTTATAACCAGACACTGACGTTTCATAATTCGATACATCCTCTCCATGGTCTCTTTTGGCAGGAAAGGCAGATAATGTTCCTGAATTGATCATGCCGAAAAGTACATACATGGTGAATCCGCCTTTGGCGGAATATTTATCACCAATACCAACCGGTTCTATTGACGGGGCATAATAAATAATGGGACCTACCATCCAGTTGTTATACTGAACCAGAGTGCCTCCGTATTCCTTTGCATCATCGCTTGACTCTTTAACTTCAATGGTCTGGTCGATATAGTTGAAAAAATAACCGGCTCTGATTCCAAACTTTATCGCGTGGGATTCGTTTCCAAGAACTATCGGGTCAAATGGAACAAGGTCTATTGACATACCGAATGACATGTCATAGTGATCTGCCCTCTGTTTTTTGGGAGTGGTTCTGTCATAGGTTTCTTCTATATAATAATTATCATGCTCGTAATCGAGTATGTCACCTGTGCAGCTGAGTGAATACATCAGGCCAAAATTGATATGCAGAAAAGTGTTAAGAAATTCCTTTGCACTGAGACTTAAAGGAAGAAAAACCAGAATAAAAACAAATACAGTAACTGTTTTTTTTATACGCAAAAATCCTGTCATAGAGAACCCCGGATTGATAGGACAGTACTGATTGCCCTGATAGAGTAAATTATTTATTTATGATGCAAGAAACAGAATTCGCACCACGTTAATGATTTCATTACACAGTGTATTATTCCGCTGAAAAAAATCAAACAGATTTCATGGAGTAAAAAAGATTCGGTTAATTATGTTTATTATCTGTCAACAGCAACTGTCCGAAGGGCTCTGCCGACAGTTCTTTCGAGGGCATTGATCTCGTCGAGATAATCTATCAGTTTCTGATCTCTGTGGATATTGGATTTCACCTTCGTTATCATATTCTTTAGAAGAGTCAAATCTGATTTTCTGTCAATTTCCCTGTTTTCTATTACACGGGTTATAAATTCAAAGTTATATTTTCTCAGATTAACACGAAAGAAAAACTCAACACCATAAATCTGAAGAACCTTGCTCAGGGATGCACCTGAAGTCATTTTCGTATATTCACCATAGTCTCCGGAATCCACCGCTCTCTCAGAATCCTGTTTTACCATGACTTTTGTTTTTTTGTCAGAGAATTCCTTCTCTTCTGCATCCTGCCTTTTTCTGTGCAGATCCTGGATCTGTTTCTCCTGTCTGTATTTTTCAACGAGCCCGTTAAATTTCTTAAGCTTCCAGTCTTCGGAGTATTCCACGTAATTTTTTACAATGAGTTTTTCAAATTCTTCGAGCATTATGCTTTTGTTGAGGAGATACCCGATGAGGGTATTGTTATAGAGATCCATCCTGGGGAAGAGTTCCTGAATGATCTGATGAGCCAGATGTCTTTTGTGAAACTGCTCTTCATATTTATCACAAAGAGCCCTGTAATAGTATTCCTTCAGTCTTTTGATGGATGAAAGATCAGCATCAACATATCCTTCCACTCTGTCGATTCCCCTGCCTTCATCAGGCTTCACGATCTGCATTATGAGAATTTTGTGGGAATCTCTCAGGATCGCAACAGCTTCCTTCACTGTTTTCTGATCATATCCGGTCGAAGACATCAATTCCAGAAGAAAAGAATCGGAAGCAGGAATAGCATCCCAGACTTCCTGTCTGTTCTGGTTGACAATTCTTTTAAAAATTATATCTGCTGCTTTTTCTATCATCCTGACTCATTCGAATCCTTCACTGTATTAAATACTCCGGAAGGAAACTTTAGCTCTTACAAATAATATTTTTTACCACATTCCACAATCAGTGATTCAAATTCAAGCTTTTATAAGATGGTCTGAAAAAAAATTGACAAATGCAGGATTCATCCCTTATAGTACTCACTATTTTTATCAAAGAAGTCAGCGTTTATTCCCAGACTCATTCATATCGAAAAGCTGTCAGCTTCGCCCCTTCCTTTTCTGTGTGCAGCAGGATTAAAGCGGCCGGGTGATAATATTCTCTTTGATTAGTACTGAAATAATTTTGGGATTAAATCTGGAAAGGAGTCTATACTTGAAAATCTCAGGTGCAGAAATAATAATCGAATCACTCAAAAAAGAAAATGTCGAACACATATTCGGATACCCAGGAGGCGTTGTAATTCCCATATTCCACCACCTCTACAACGCTCCCTTTAAATTCATACTGAGCAGGCACGAACAGGGAGCCATACACGCAGCAGACGGATATGCAAGAGCGTCAGGGAAAACCGGTGTTGTAATAGCAACATCAGGGCCCGGAGCAACAAACCTTGTCACAGGAATTGCAACTGCTTATATGGATTCTGTCCCGCTTGTTGTTTTTACCGGACAGGTTGCAAGACAAATGATAGGCAATGACGCGTTTCAGGAAGTTGATGTTACGGGAATCACAAGACCCATAACAAAACACAACTACCTCGTTCAGGACATAGCAGACCTTTCAAGAATAATCAAGGAAGCCTTTCACATTGCCTCTACCGGAAGGCCAGGGCCGGTAGTTATCGACGTTCCGGTCGATATTTCCAATGAGAAGTATAATTTTTCATATCCTGAGAAGGTTGACATTAAAGGATACAAGCCGAATTATGAAGGACACCCGGGTCAGATTGACAAGGCATGCAAAATGATTGCAGAAGCAAGGAAACCTGTCATATATGCCGGGGGTGGAGTCGTTATATCCAATGCCCACGAAGAGCTCAGGACATTTATAAAAAAAACCGGAATCCCTGTGACAACAACTCTTCTGGGACTTGGTCTTTATCCTGAAACTGAGCCTCTCGCTCTCGAAATGCTGGGTATGCATGGCACATATTTTGCGAACTACGCGGTTCATCATTCAGACCTTCTGATTGCAATAGGCGCAAGGTTTGATGACAGGGTAACCGGTAAAATCGCAACATTCATCCCGGAAGCCAGCGTTATACACATAGACATTGACCCTGCATCAGTAAGCAAAAACGTTGAGGTCGACATTCCCATTGTAGGTGACTGCAAACAGGTTCTTGCGGAGATCAACAAGAAGATCAAACCCCCAAAAATCGATGAATGGATAAAGGAAGTTTCGGCAGTCAAGGAGTCAAATCCACTTTCGTATGCAAAGCCAAAAAAGAAGGATGAAATAAAACCACAATTCGTTGTGGAAGAACTCTACAGGCTCACAAAGGGTGAAGCTATAATATGTACAGAAGTCGGTCAGAACCAGATGTGGGCAGCCCAATTCTACAAGTACAAAGATCCAAGAACTTTCATATCCTCAGGCGGGCTTGGAACAATGGGCTATGGTTTTCCTGCTGCAATAGGTGCAAAACTTGCAAGGCCCGACAAGACAGTCATTGATATTGCCGGAGACGGATCTATTCAGATGAACATTCAGGAGATGATCGTTGCTGTTGAACACAAACTGCCTGTAATAATTGCGATTCTGAATAATGGTTACCTGGGAATGGTCAGACAGTGGCAGCAGCTTTTCTATGAGAAGAGGTATTCCCACACCAATATCCAGTTTGCTCCGGATTTTGTCAAACTTGCTGAGGCATATGGTGCAGAAGGAATCCGGGTTACAAAAGCTGAAGAGGTTGAGGATGCAATAAAAAAAGCCATTAAAATGAAGGATAAACCAATAATCATTGACTTTCACGTATCACCGGAAGAAAACGTTTACCCAATGGTTCCGGCCGGCAAGTCAATTCAGGACACAATAATGAAAGAACTCGACCGGCAGCTATCCTGACGGTCTTCACTGAAAAAGAAGGGGTTTTTATGAAACAGCATGTTATATCAGTAAAAGTTGAAAACAAGTCAGGAGTCCTCTCCAGAGTAGCCGGACTCTTCTCAGCAAGGGGTTACAATATTGATTCACTAACAGTGAGCAAGACAGAACATGAAAACATATCCATCATGACCATTGTGGTGCAGGGGGATGACAGGGTAATTGAACAGGTTCAGAAACAACTCAACAAACTCATTGATGTCATAAAGGTAACAGACCATACAGGCAGGCCAACCGTTGACAGAGAACTCGTTCTCATCAAGGTAAACGCTCAGCCTGCAAAGAGAGCTGAAATATATCAGCTTGGTGAAATATTCAGAGCGGATATAGCAGACATGTCACCCAAAAGTATAACAATGGGATTAAAGGGCGAGCCTGAAAGGATCGACAGTTTTATTGAACTGTTGAGACCATATGGAATCAAGGAGCTGATGAGAACCGGCCGGGCTTCCCTGCTTAAGGAGTGAACACATTCCTCAGAACAAGTATTTAAACTTTAAAAATAATGAAAACAAAATATCAGGAGATAAAAAATGGCAAAAATCTATTACGAAAAAGACTGTAACTTTGACCTGCTGAGCGGGAAAAAGATTACCGTGGTCGGATACGGAAGCCAGGGCCATGCTCACTCTCAGAACCTGAGAGACAGCGGCGCTGATGTTACAGTTGCCGAACTTGAAGGAACCAGAAACTATGATCTTGCAGTAAAAGACGGATGGAAACCAATTCCTGCTGAAGAAGCAGTCAAGAACGCAGATATAGTAATGATCCTCATCCCGGACGAACTCCAGGCATCAGTATACAAGAACAGTATTGCTCCAAATCTAAAAAAGGGAGTTTATCTCGGATTTGGCCATGGATTCAACATTCACTACGGACAGATTGTACCACGTGATGATATCAATGTATTCATGACAGCACCCAAAGGCCCCGGACACATGGTAAGAAGAACATACACAGAAGGAAGTGGTGTACCATCACTTGTTGCTGTATATCAGGATCCAGCAGGCAACACAATGGATATTGCTCTTGCATGGGCATCAGGAATTGGTGGCGCAAGATCAGGTGTTCTTGAAACAACATTCCGTGAAGAAACAGAGACTGATCTCTTTGGAGAACAGGCAGTTCTCTGTGGCGGAGTTACAGAACTCATGAAAGCAGGATTCGAAACTCTTGTAGAAGCCGGTTATGATCCAATGAACGCGTATTTTGAGTGCGTACACGAAATGAAGCTTATTGTTGACCTTATCTATGAAGGCGGATTCAAGACAATGAGGGATTCAATCTCGAACACTGCTGAATATGGCGACTATATCACCGGCGAAAAAATAATTACTGACGATACAAGAAAAAAGATGAAAGAAATTCTTTCAGATATCCAGACCGGAAAATTCGCAAAAGACTTCATACTTGAGAATCAGGCAAACATGCCGTCTATGAAAGCCAAAAGAAGAATTGAAGCTTCACATCAGGTAGAAGAAGTCGGAGCTGAGCTCAGAGATATGATGTCATGGATTGGAAAAAAATAAGCAGAACCAAATAGCTGACAAAAAGCGTACAGGATGTTATCCTGTACGCTTTTTTATTTATACACTATGGCTGGAAATGAGTGTACAGATTTATCTCGTTCAATTGTTTTTCAAGAAAAGGTGAAAGATCAAGAGAAAGCCTCCCTCCCCTGTGATCAATTTTTCTTTTAACGTCGATCAGAAACCCGATAAAAGACGAATGAACAGATACTGTTTCACTAAGATCAAAAAGTATTTTTCCTTCGCAGTCAAGGTTTCCCATTGAGCTGATGCAATTAGATGCGGTAATGAAATCTATTACTTCAGGAAATTTCACCATGCTCAGATTGCTTTCTTGCTTAATTTCACGTGCTACATTCACAGTCCTGCCCTCCCGGAATACTGTTCCTGTTATGCACCAGGAGATTGCTTTAAATAACAATCATGCGACATAATCAATTTTAATATAAAAAGTCAAGATTTTTTACACTTTAGTGGAATTTTTTTCACACAACGTAAAAAAACGAATCAAAATAAAGTAACTGCTCAATAATCCTGTGGACTGAGTTTCCCACGCCCGCCGCCGGCTGGCGCTGGAAGGAATTAACCACATGTTTTTTGGGCATTTAAAAAAAATCAAGTAACTGTATAAAATATGAGTGTTGTGTAAATTAGCATAGCCTCTCTAAATTGTCTGCCCCGGTTAATCAAATTGGCTTTACAAAACAGGCACAAATAACAGAATCTGCATAGAAGATAAAACTTCGAAAAAAAATACAGGAGAAGGTGATATAGAGATATTCGAGAGAGATAATGAGATAATAAAACCGTCTTGTCATCCTGCTCTTTCTGTATGCTAAAGTAACTGTTCCTGAGCATGCAGAAGGGACATCTGAAGTAAACCTCAAGACCTCCCTCAGGCTTATCCTTCAATCCCCTTCTCTTCTGAATTTCATAAAAGGAAAAATAAATGATAAAATGGGAAAAGAGACAAACCAAATCTCTTGTAAAAACAAATATATTTGAGATTCAGACAACTGAATGCTTTCATCCTGAAAAAAAGGTTTCTCACAACTTCAATACGATTCGTTCCAGTGACTGGATAAACGTGGTTGCAGAAACCACTGAAGGAAAAATAATAATGGTAAAACAGCACCGCCTTGGAACAGATGAAATTACTATAGAAACGCCTGCCGGCCTGATAGAAAAAAATGAGGCTCCTGAAACTGCTGCGTTAAGAGAACTCCAGGAAGAAACCGGGCACAGGGCAGAAGAAATATTTCTCCTCAAAAAGCTCTCTGCGAATCCTGCGATTCTCAGTAATCACATCTGGTTCTATTTCGCGAAGGGATGCACTAAAACATCCTCTCAGAATCTCGATAAAGCCGAAGATATTGAAATTGCAGAATATTCCAGAGACGAAATCATAACCATGATTCAGGATGGCAGAATAAATCACTCGATAATCGTTACAGCCCTGAGTCTCTACTTCATGTCTGAGTTCAATTCAGAAGATAAAAAGATCAACCTCTGTTCTTCCTGACAAACCTTTCTGCGTCAATTCTGCCCTGATCAAATGTTGCCTGAAGCAGTTCAGGGCTTGTATAGTCCCACTTTGATACCGGTACAGGTTCTGAGGGATATATATAAAGCCTGTCCGGATCATCCGGAATATTTTTATCAGGATACCTCCGGGACAATAAACAGAGGGTCTTTCCCTCTCCCTTCTTTATTGCGGTAACAGGGACATTATCGATGATTCCTCCGTCAAGAACAGGTTGGCCATCCCTTTTCAGGATTGGAAGGATCGGAGGCGTGCATGAAGCATTCAGAATAACATCTGCAAGCTCTTCACTTGTGGAACAATCCCCTGCAGAGATAACCTCATATCCAAAACCAAGATTTGTTGCCCATACCGGGTGTACCACATGAGTGGTATGTTTCTCTATTACATATGATATAAGGCCGACAAAGGTTGCTGATCTCGGACCAAGGTATGCAGGCGGTCTTGCGAAAAGTATCCTTATTTCAGGACCATCGTTTTTGATTTTTGCAAAACCATCATCATCCATTATTTCGAGTATTACTTGTCTGTACATTCCATAATGAGGGAACGCCTTTTTGTTCTGAACAAGATGAGAAAAATAAAAATTCTTTTTATTCTCTCCAGTTATTTTTTTAAAGAAATCAAGCCCCTTTCTCGTATGGCCGGAGAAAACCATACATGCAATTGCAGCCCCAGCGCTCGTTCCTGCAACAACATCAGGCTCAAGGCCAAGTTCCGGAGCAGCTACTTCCCAGAAACCGGCCTGCCACATGCAGCGGCTGCCGCCACCAGCAAAAACAACAGATTTGAATTCTGAAGAATTAAACATTGTCCCTTCCTTAAAAATATATATCTCACCTGTAAACAGGGAAACCTCTGACTTTCCCTCTGACACTGGAGGCAGG
>CAZEJW010000139.1:0-11797 GCA_964512685.1 uncultured Leptospirales bacterium
AAATCTTATTGAGATTCAGCTCAAATCATATGAATGGTTTTTGCAATCTACAGTAACAAAGAAAAAACCACAGGGTTTGCAGGCTGTATTTGAAGAAATATTTCCCATCGAGAGTCCACATGAGGATGTTGTTCTTGAATTCATCAACTATGAATTTGGTGAGCCCAAGTATTCCGAAAATGAATGTAAGGAAAGGGATGTAACCTTTGCGGCTCCTCTCAAGTCCACCATACGACTTATTCGTAAGGAGAGTATGGAGGTAAGAGAACAGACCGTTTATATGGGAGACATTCCACTTATGACTTCCAGGGGTACATTTATTATAAACGGAGCTGAGCGTGTTGTAGTAAATCAGCTCCACAGGTCCCCTGGTATTTTCTTTTTCTATGAAGAGTCAGAACGGGTCTACAATGCAAGAGTTATCCCTGATAGAGGCTCATGGCTTGAATTCGAAATGGATTCCAAGGGTCATATTATAGCCAGAATAGACAGAAAGAAAAAGTTTCCTGTATCTCTTCTTATTAAAGCATTAGGTTATGAAACTAATGAAGAGGTAGTGAAGCTTTTTTATGATATCCAGTCAATCGCTCTTGAAAAAGATGAGGATTATGATTCGCTGAATGGAAAGCGAATTGCAAAAGATGTTGTAAGCCCGGAAACCGGAGAGATTGTTATTGAGGTCGGAGAAAGGGTAAACATCGATATAATTGATCGTTTAAAAGAAGAAAAGGTTACTGAAATTGAGATAATTGAATTTCCTAACAACAAGGAAGATTCATTTCTCAGTTCAACCCTTGAATTTGAAAATGATTTTATCAAAAAAAATCTCAGAGTCGATCCGGAAAATGATTTTACAGCGAGTGAAATAGCTCTTCTTACAATTCATGCACTCATGAGACCCGGAGAGCCGACAAATCTTGAGAATGCCAGAACAGAACTTGACAGGCTTTTCTTCAATCCCAGAACCTACACTCTAGGTTCAGTCGGACGATATAAAATCAATAACAAGTTCGGTTTTACCAATATTGATAAAGAAGTACTTACCAAAGAGGATATCATCGAGACCGTTAAATACATTCTCTTCCTGATTGCTGAAGCGGATGGATACCCGGTTGAGTATCCCAATAAAGAAGGTAAGCTTGTAAAAAAATTCGTATCTACAATCGTTGATGACATTGACCATCTTGGAAACAGAAGGGTGCGTTCGGTTGGTGAACTCATCATGAATCAGGTAAAGGTTGGCTTCCAGAGGATGGAAAGGGTAATCAAGGAAAGAATGACAATCCAGGATCTGGATGTCATAACTCCACAGGCTCTTATAAGTATAAAGCCAATCTCGGCAGTAATTAATGAATTTTTTGGTTCAAGTCAGCTTTCGCAGTTCATGGATCAAACCAATCCGCTGGCAGAACTTACGCATAAGAGAAGACTCAATGCTCTTGGACCTGGCGGACTGTCCAGGGAAAGAGCCGGTTTTGAGGTAAGGGATGTACACCCTTCTCACTACGGAAGGATGTGCCCTATTGAAACACCTGAAGGTCCAAATATTGGTCTAATTGTATCACTTTCAACATTCGGACGTATTAATGATTATGGATTTCTTGAAACTCCATACCGATATGTTGAAGACGGAAGGGTTACGGATCAGATTGAATATCTTACTGCCGATATTGAGGATAATTATTTTGTAGCACAGGCAAATGCTATTCTGGATGATGATGGTAATTTTGTTAAAAATATGGTTCCATGCCGGAACAGGGGTAACTTCCCGTATAAACGTCCCAAAGAGATTCAGTACATGGACGTATCTCCTAACCAGATATTCTCTGCTTCAACAGGACTTATTCCTTTCCTGGAGCATGATGATGCAAACAGGGCATTAATGGGATCCAACATGCAGAGGCAGGCTGTCCCGCTGCTCACAACAGAAGCTCCGCTGGTTGGAACAGGTATGGAAACAAGAGCAGCGTATGACTCCGGTGTAATGATGATAGCCCATCGTGGTGGTGATGTAATCAGGGCTGATGCAGCTGTTGTTGAGGTCAAAACTTCAACCGGAGAAATTGATAGATATGAACTGAGAAAGTTCAAGAGAACAAATCAGGGAACATGTTTTAATCAGACTCCAACTGTTGTAACAGGACAAAAGATTAAGGCAGGAGATATTGTAGGGGATGGCCCTGCAACTGATCATGGGAGGCTTTCTCTTGGAAAAAATATTCTTGTGGCATTTATGCCATGGATGGGATATAATTTTGAGGATGCAATTGTTCTTTCTGAAAGACTTGTCGAGGAAGATGTTTATACTTCGGTTCATATAGAACAGTTCGAAGTAGAAGCAAGAGAGACAAAACTCGGAAGAGAATCCATTACAAGGGATATCCCCAATCTGAGCGAAAAAGCTTTCAGGGATCTCGATGCAGATGGTATTGTACGAATCGGTGCATATGTTGAACCTGATGATATTCTTGTTGGAAAGGTTACTCCAAAAGGAGAACAGGATATTACACCGGAATACAAACTCCTTCATTCAATTTTTGGTGAAAAAGCAAGAGAAGTGCGGGATACATCCCTTAGAGTGCCAAATGGAGCAGAAGGAATTGTAATAGATGTAAAAAGGTTCTCCAGAGAAAATGGAGATGAACTTTCACCGGGTGTCGAAGAACTCGTGAAAGTATATATAGCAGATAAAAGAAAAATATCTGTCGGTGATAAAATGTCAGGTCGTCATGGAAACAAAGGTGTTATCTCAAGGGTTGTACCGAGATACGATATGCCTTTTCTACCGGACGGAACACCTGTTGACATTGTACTTAATCCCCTTGCTGTTCCATCCCGAATGAATCTTGGCCAGCTTCTTGAAACAGAACTTGGATGGGCAGCTGATAAACTCGGGATACTGGTGGAAACACCAATTTTTGACGGAGCAAAAGAAGAAAACATCAGAACCATGCTGAAGGAAGCCGGACTCCCGACTGATTCAAAAACTGAACTATATGACGGCAGAACCGGTAAGCCTTTTGAAGGACGTGTAATGGTCGGTAAGGTTTATATGCTGAAGCTTGCTCACATGGTAGATGACAAGATACATGCCAGATCGACAGGTCCTTACTCGCTTGTTACACAGCAGCCTCTTGGTGGAAAAGCTCAGTTCGGAGGGCAGCGACTTGGAGAGATGGAAGTATGGGCTCTGGAAGCATATGGTGCAGCCTATACACTTCAGGAACTCCTTACAGTGAAATCAGATGATATGCTCGGTAGAGCGAGAATATATGAGGCAATTGTAAAAGGAATCAATTCCACATCTCCTGGAATCCCGGAGTCATTTAACGTTCTGATACAGGAACTCCGTGGTCTTGCTCTTGATGTCAGAATCTATGACAAGAATCACACCGAGATAAGCCTTTCGGAGTGGAGTGATGGTTTTACAAAGTCAAAAAAACGAATCAAAATCGACAGTCTTGAAAATAAGTAATTAGATGAAGTGAGCGCCTCTCAAAACAATAATGATTTCTGTTATTTTGAGGGGATTTTCTGATAAATTCCGGTATTATACCGGTAATAATCCAAAATCTACTAAACAGAGGGTTAAGACAAAAGATGAGGGACTTTAACGATTTCAGTTCTATTCAAATAAAACTCGCTTCTCCTGATATGATCAGGGAATGGTCATACGGGGAAGTAAAAAAGCCCGAAACAATAAACTATAGAACTCTCAAGCCTGAAAGAGATGGTCTCTTTTGCGAGAGAATCTTTGGAACAACAAAAGAGTGGGAATGTTATTGTGGTAAGTTTAAATCTATCAGATACAAGGGTGTAATTTGTGATAGATGTGGTGTTGAGGTCACTCATTACAAAGTCCGGCGGGAAAGAGGCGGGCATATTGAGCTGGCTGCCCCAGTAGCACATATCTGGTATTACAGGTCAGTTCCTTCAAGAATGGGACTGCTTCTAAATCTTACTGTAAATGCACTCAAGGCAGTTCTCTACTATGAAAAATTTATTGTAATAGATCCGGGCGATGCTGAGAATGAAGACATCAAAAAGGGAGATATCCTGGATGATGACGCATACTATAATCTCTATGATAAATACAGTGATACATTTATCGCAGGTATGGGAGCATCCGCAATCAAGGACCTTCTGATGGCGATTGACCTTGATGAAGAGTCAAGGCAACTAAGAGCCGAAATACAGGCCAAGTCAGCTAAGGATGTAAAGATTGATAAAAAATTAATCAAAAGGCTTGAAATAATCGAGGCATTTAAGGAATCGGGAAACAAGCCGGAATGGATGATTCTCGATATCGTGCCGGTTATTCCACCTGAACTAAGACCAATGGTTCAGCTCGATGGAGGAAGGTTTGCAACGTCAGACCTCAACGATCTCTACCGAAGGGTAATCAACAGAAACAACAGGCTTAAGCGACTTCTTATGTTGAGAGCACCTGAAATTATTGTGCGAAATGAGAAGAGAATGCTTCAGGAAGCTGTAGATGCTCTTTTTGACAACAGCAGAAGAAAGAGAGCGGTTAAGGGGAAAGGAAACAGACCTCTTAAATCACTTAGTGATATGCTTAAAGGAAAGCAGGGACGTTTCAGACAGAATCTTCTTGGGAAAAGGGTAGATTATTCAGGACGATCCGTCATTGTTGTCGGGCCTGAACTCAAACTGCATCAGTGTGGGCTTCCAAAAAAGATGGCAATAGAACTTTTTAAGCCTTTTATCATGAAGAGGCTTGTTGATAAAGATTTTGTACAAAATATTAAATCTGCTAAAAAGATGGTGGAAAACGAAAAACCTGAGGTTTGGGAAGTTCTTGAGAGTGTTATTTCAGAACACCCCGTTCTTCTAAACAGGGCTCCAACCCTTCACAGGCTGGGAATCCAGGCTTTTGAACCAACCCTTGTCGAGGGAAAAGCCATGAAGCTTCACCCGTTGGTTTGTCATGCATATAATGCTGACTTCGATGGAGACCAGATGGCAGTTCACGTTCCATTGTCTCCAAGAGCTCAGCTCGAGTGCTGGACACTGATGCTTGCGTCTAACAATCTTCTTTCACCGGCAAACGGGCATCCTGTTGTTTCTCCAACTCAGGATATTGTTCTGGGTATTTATTATCTCACTACTATGCTCGAGGATCAGATTGGTCAGGGGAAATATTTTGATTCATTTGACGACCTCATCAGAACAGTTGAGTTCAGGCAGATAAAAATCAGAACTAAAATAAATTATTTGATGAATGATGAATGGGTAGAAACAACAGCAGGAAGAATAATTTTTAATTCTTTTCTGCCTGACGATTATCCGTTTGTAAATAATGTTATAAGTGATAAAGCTCTTTCTGCAATCATTGCAATAATATTCAGGAACTATGGTCCGGATGCAACGGTCAAGGTACTTGATTCTATCAAGGCAGAGGGTTATAAATATGCAACTATGTTTGCTCCAACAATCTCCATGTCGGACATTATTGTTCCTGATGTAAAAAAAGAGATAATCGCAGAAGAAGATAAAAAGCTCGAAGCAATCGAAAATGAATACAGAAATGGATTTATTACAGATGAAGAGCGGTATAACAGGGTTATCAACCTCTGGACAAATGCAAATGAAATCATTGCAGACAGGATGTTCGATCAGCTTTCGGGCGACCAGAACGGGATGAATCCTATTTATGTAATGGCTCAGTCTGGTGCAAGGGGAAGTAAACAGCAGATTCGTCAGCTGGCGGGTATGCGCGGACTTATGGCAAAGCCAAGTGGCGAGATCATTGAGGTTCCGATCAAGGCAAACTTTAAGGAAGGACTTACCGTACTTGAATATTTTATTTCAACTAACGGTGCCCGGAAAGGACTCGCGGACACTGCTCTTAAGACAGCTGATGCAGGATATCTTACAAGAAGGCTTGTTGATATTGCTCAGGATGTTGTAATCGCCATTGATGATTGCGGAACTACAGTTGGAATTGATATATATGCCATCAAAGAGGGTGACGATGTAATTGAATCATTGGGTTCAAGGGCACTCGGAAGAACACTGCTCTATGATTTGATCCATCCGGTTACAGGTGATATAATCCTTGAAGCTGATGAAATAATAACAGAAGAAACAGCTAATATAATTGATCAGCTCGATATGGATTCAATAGAAATAAGATCGGGACTAACATGTGAAGCAAAGCATGGTATATGTGCCAAGTGTTACGGTAGAAATCTTGGAACTGCAAGACCAGTGGAAATCGGTGAAGCTGTAGGTATCATTGCTGCACAATCCATTGGTCAGCCGGGTACTCAGCTAACAATGCGTACTTTTCACATCGGGGGTATTGCATCCAGATCTGTTGAAGAGAGTGAGATTCAGCTAGGCTATCCTATTTATGTAAAAGATCTTACTCCTAAGATTATCAGTACGGATGAGGATAAGGTTATATCCGTAAGGCGTGGTTATCTGATTGTTCATCGTGTGATTGCAGAATTTCCTCTTGAAAGCCAATCTGAAATAAAGGTTGCTGAGGGAGAGAAGGTTTATTCAGGAATGACAATTTGTACCACAAATGGAGAGGATTCCCTTGCTAAAAATTCCGGTAATGTGAAAATTGAAGAGGATAGAGTTTGTCTCCTTGGTGAACCTATTTCAATACCAATAAATGTCGGTACAGAACTAAATGTTAAAAAAGGCCTGTATTTTGACCGAAATGCAACACTTGCAACATTTGATCCATGGTTCGAGCCGATTCTTACAGAAGTCTCAGGACGTGTTGAATTTGTCGATATTGAACTTAACAAGAGTTTGAGAGAGGAAATAGATCCTCAGACCAATGTTGAAAAACGTGTTATTGTAGAATATAAAACCGAAAAACTTCAGCCAAGAATTGATATTCATGCTGAATCAGGTGCCGTAATAACTTATCTTCTTCCAAAAGGTGCTCACCTTATGGTTCATGACGGAGATACTGTGAACGCGGGTGATGTAATGTCAAAGATGCCTCGTGGAGCAGAAAAGACCAAAGATATCACAGGTGGACTCCCAAGGGTTGCAGAACTTTTTGAGGCAAGGACTCCAAAGGATGCTGCAACACTTACGGCAATCGATGGAAACGTAACGATTGGTGATACAGTCAAGAATAAGAGAAAGATAATTGTAACAGGAGAGGATGGAATTGAAAAAGAATATTCAATCCCTGTTGTTAAATTTCTCAGGGTTCAGGATGGAGACTGGATAGCCAAGGGTGAAAAAATTGATGACGGTCCGGTTGATCCTCATGAAATTCTCAAAATAAAAGGTCCGAGAGAGCTTCAGAAGTTTCTTGTAAACGAAATTCAGGAAGTCTACAGGCTTCAGGGAGTTGCGATCAATGACAAACATATCGAAATAATCGTAAGGCAGATGCTAAGAAAGGTCAAGGTTACTGATCAGGGAGATTCAAATTTTGTTATTGAGCAAATTGTAGATAAATTTGATTTTATCGAAGAGAATGAACGTGTTCTGAATGAAGGAGGAAAGCCTGCAACAGCAATACCGGTACTTATGGGTATAACTAAAGCAGCCCTCAATACTGAATCATTTATTTCAGCAGCTTCGTTCCAGGAAACTACAAGAGTTCTTACTGATGCGGCTATCAAGGGCAAGGTGGATCATCTGCGAGGTCTCAAGGAAAATGTAATTATCGGCCATCTTATTCCTGCCGGAACCGGAGCAAGGGAGTATCAGAATATTGAGGTCTTTAACGAGGTTAAAGGTGATCTTGAGGGCTCTCCTGCAGATACAGAAGAACTTGAAGTTTCTTCAGAGGAAACACCGGTTGAAGCGCCAGTGCAGAAAGAACTCAAAGGTGCTGATATTTTCAGAACAGAAGAAAGCACAGATTAATTTATATGAGAATATAAATTCTGTTAAAATTTCTTGACAAATAGATGAACAAAATAAGCATTATACAGATCAAATTCGATGTGAAAATCCGTATAATATCAAATAAATATTTTTAGAAGAAAACAGGAGTTGAGATGCCAACAATCAATCAGCTAATTAGAAAAGGCAGAGAGCAGAAAATGAAAAAATCAAAATCACCTGCTCTTAAGCAATGCCCTCAGAAAAGAGGAGTATGTACCAGGGTAATGACCTTTACGCCAAAAAAACCTAACTCTGCTCTTCGTAAAGTCGCAAGAGTAAGACTGACAAACGGTATTGAGGTTACCGCATATATACCGGGCATTGGACACAACCTTCAGGAACACTCCGCTGTCATGATTAGGGGTGGAAGGGTAAAAGACCTTCCGGGTGTACGTTATCACATCGTAAGGGGAGCTCTCGATGCGCTTGGAGTGGATGACAGAAAGAAAAGCCGATCTAAATACGGAACCAAGAAACCGAAGGCTTGATATTATTGTATAATTTTAAACAAGAGGAAAGGATATGAGAAGAAGGAGACCGCCAAAAAGAGAGATACTCCCAGATCCAAAATATGGAAGTAAGCTGGTAACCAAATTTGTTAATTGTATGATGTTGCAGGGAAAGAAAGGAATTTCTGAAAAGATTTTTTATAATGCAATGGATATACTTGGTGAAAAGACTCAGAAGGATCCAATTGAAGTTTTTGTACAGGCGCTGGAGAATGCAAAACCGGCAGTAGAGGTGAAATCCAGGCGTGTCGGTGGTGCGACATATCAGGTGCCAATTGAGATCAGACCGGAAAGAAGACAGGCATTGGCTATACGATGGCTTATCAATTATTCAAGAGGCAGATCTGAAAAGACTATGTATCAAAGACTTGCCGGAGAATTAATGGATGCTTATAACAATACCGGTACATCAATCAAGAAAAAAGAAGATACTCATAAAATGGCTGAGGCTAATAAGGCCTTTGCTCATTACAAATTTTAACTTTTAAATTAGTCATAATTTGTATAAATTGATTGAATACCAGGTTTTAAACCTGGTATTCGGTGTTTATAATGACGAGTGTTTTTTATTATCAAGTGTTTTAAAGGTATGCATATGGCCAGAGAACTGCCATTGAACAGAACTAGAAATATTGGGATAATGGCCCATATAGATGCGGGGAAAACCACGCTCACTGAAAGGATTTTGTATTATACAGGCAAAACCCACAAGATGGGAGAAGTCCACGATGGTACTGCCGAAATGGATTGGATGATACAGGAGAAGGAGCGGGGAATAACGATAACTGCTGCCGCAACCACCTGTTACTGGAACAACACAAGGATTAATATAATCGATACTCCAGGTCACGTGGATTTCACCATGGAGGTTGAGAGAAGTCTCAGGGTGCTTGATTCATCAATTGCTGTTTTTGATGGAGTGGCGGGCGTTGAACCCCAGTCTGAAACAGTTTGGCGCCAGGCGGACCATTACCATATTCCAAGGATATGTTTCGTAAACAAAATGGATCGAATCGGAGCAGATTATAACCGGTGTATTGATATGATTCGATCCAGATTATTTGCTGAGCCTTTGCCAGTTCAGCTGCCTGTTGGCGCGGAAGATACATTTTCAGGAGTTATTGATCTGGTCCAGATGAAATATATAGCCTGGAAAGATCAGGAAGGGAAAGATATCCTCTTTGAAAAAATCCCGGAAAATATGCTTGCAGAAGCAACGAAAGCCAGAAATCATCTCATAGAGAAGCTTGCTGATGAAGATGACGTATTGATGGAAAAGTTTCTTGAAGGCATTGAACCTGAAGCTGATGAAATCAAATCAGCGATAAGAAAAGTGACTGTTGAAACTAAACTGTTTCCTGTCTTCTGTGGTTCTGCCCTGAAAAATAAGGGTGTACAGCCTATACTCGATGCAATAGTCGACTATTTGCCTTCTCCCAGAGATGTTAAGGATATCGAGGGTCATAATCCGGTTGACCATGATGATATTATCACCAGAAAAGCTGATGACAAGGAACCATTTTCTGCTCTTGTATTTAAAATTGTATCTGATCCCTATGTTGGCAAGCTGTCATATATCCGTGTTTATTCCGGTAAGTTCAATGCCGGTGAATCAGCAGTCAATGTATCAACAGGGAAAAAGGAGCGTTTGAGCCGCTTCCTCAGAATGCATGCAAATAACAGAGAAGATGTGAAGGATGTATACACCGGTGATATCATTGCTGCTGTCGGGCTTAAGAACGTAAGAACCGGGGATACTCTCTGCGATCCTGAATCACAGATCCTTTTGGAAAAGATGGATTTTCCCGAACCTGTAATATCTATTGCAATTGAACCAAAGACAAAAGCGGATCAGGATAAACTGGATCAGTCTCTTGAAAGACTTGAAGAGGAGGATCCGACATTCAGAGTAGATAAAAACAGTGAATCAGGTCAAATGATTATTTCGGGGATGGGCGAGCTTCATCTCGATATAATTGTAGACAGACTCCTTAGAGAATTCAAGGTGCAGGCTAATGTTGGCAATCCGAGGGTAACCTATAAAGAAACAATTACCAGAGTTGCCGAGGCAGAACATAAATATGAAAAACAGATCGGCGGTAAGGATCAGTACGGTCATGTAATTCTGAGAATACAGCCATCCGGAAAAGGTGAGGGATTGATTTTTATCAATTCTCTCAAGGGAGTTGAAATTCCTTCGGAATTTATTCCCATGGTGGAAGCCGGAATAAGAGATTCCATGGAGGCCGGAGTGATGGCCGGTTATAAAATGGATGATGTCAAGGTTGAATTAACAGGTGGGTCTTATAATGAAAATGCCTCGGTTGATACTGCTTACAGAATAGCGGCCAATATGGCATTCAAGGATGCCGCGAGAATTGCGGGTCCGTCTCTGATGGAGCCTATAATGAATCTCGAGGTTGTATCCCCGGATGAATACACAGGGGATATTATCAGTGATATCAATTCCAGAAGAGGGAAGATCGAAAAGATTGATTACAGGGGGGAGCTCAAGGTAATTGAGGGTAAAGTACCAATGGCGGAAATGTTTGGTTATGCAACTTCTCTCCGTTCTGTCAGTCAGGGGAGAGCGACTCATACTCTTCAGTTTTCGAATTATGATATAGTTCCTGAATCTGTAACCGATAATATTCTCGGTCGGATGAGTGGAGCTTTCTATTGATTTTTTTGAATTGCGGCAGTCTTGACTCAGGAAAAGATACATTTTGGCTTATTGCGGGGTTGATTTTTATGGTTTTTTCATTTTGAATTAATTTTCGCATTAATTACTTGACAGAATATGCATATTTTTTTTGTATTCAAAAACCTGCTCATGAGCAGGCTTGTTTTATAATGTCTTTACAGAATTTTAATACTTGTAAATTCCTTGAATTCAGGTTTAAATATAAATTTAATTTTCAAACTTAGAATAAGAAAAAAGAAAAGGATAATATTAAAGGAGTAATCCAATGGCAAAAGAAAAATTTGACAGGTCTAAACCCCACGTCAATGTTGGAACTATCGGGCACATTGACCATGGAAAGACAACGCTGACTGCTGCGATCACCAAATGTTTGCATCTTGCTCATGGTACAGGTAAAGCTGTTGATTTTGATCAAATAGATAATGCACCTGAAGAAAAAGCAAGAGGGATAACGATTGCAACATCACACCAGGAGTACGAAACTCCTGTAAGACACTATGCTCATGTTGACTGTCCAGGACACGCTGACTACATCAAGAACATGATAACCGGGGCAGCGCAGATGGATGCTGCTATCCTCGTAGTTGCTGCAACTGATGGAGCAATGCCTCAGACAAGGGAGCACGTTCTTCTTGCTCACTAGGTTAATGGACCTTACATTATTGTTTATCTCAATAAAGTGGACATGCTTGAC
>CAZEJW010000140.1:0-11329 GCA_964512685.1 uncultured Leptospirales bacterium
GTCGGACCGGATATCTATTCCAGGCTCTTCTGTTCGAGGGATGAAGAAACAGCGAAAAGGGCAATCCTCATTACAGGTGGAATACTGATACCATTTGCGTTCATACTCGCCTTTTTGGGAGTACACTCAGCCTCGTTGTTCGCTGCTGATACCGGAAGTGGCTCTCTGCTTATAAAAACGGTTCTTTCCCTTCTCCCTGACTGGGGAATCGGCATCATGATAGCAGCTCTTCTTTCTGCCGTTATGTCGAGCGCAGATACCACTCTTCTTACTGCATCAACGATACTGAGCGATACCATAAAGGGTGGTCTGGATAAAAAATCATCAATACAAAAGACCCGGGTTATAATTCCAGCAACAGGAATACTAAGCATTCTTTTTGCCCTGAAGGTTACATCAATTATAGCATCCCTTCTTACAGCTCTGACTATTTTTTCTGGAGCATTTATAATCCCTGTTCTTGCCGGGCTCGGAGGATTCAAAACAGAAAAAAAACAGGCCGCCATGGCCATTGTCTCGGGCGGATTGATCGCTCTTGCAGGGAAGATTATTTCCATGAGCGGCTATAAAACAACGGGCAACATAATAACTATTTCAGCATTTGCAATTAATGCAGTGATCCTGTTTTTTCCTTCCGGGGGAGAAGAAGAAGCAGCCAAAACCTGAGTACTTATATTGCGATCATCCTGAAGATTTACAAGAGCCTTCGGCTGGGCTCAGGCAGCGTTGTTTTAAATGACTTTTTGTATTGATGGAATGCTTGTTAAACGTAGTCGAAACAAACGTTATTTGACAACAGTGCTTATTGTATAACTGCAAAAAGATTATTCCAAAAGATTCCGGTATCGGCTTTGCCGAACCGGAATGACAAAATACTGCTGCACAATACAAATCATCGTGTTTCAGGAGTACGGCAACAGCCGGGATTATTTAAACAGTCTGTTCTTTATACTCCTTCTTTATTACCTCTTCCATATGCCTGGTGAGATCATCCGTTGATTTGAATTTTGACGGGTCTATTGCATCCCCCACCAAGACAGCCCCCTTCCGGCTGGTTATAAACCTGGGCAGCTTTCTCTGCCTTGGCCAGACTTCATAGGCACCTTTTATTGTAAAGGGAATTATTTTCCTGTCAAGATTCCTGGCAAGGTATGCGGCACCGCTCATAAAAGGCTTTATTTCACCATCATCGCTTCTTCCTCCTTCAGGGAAAATGATGAGGTTCTTGCCCTGTCTCAGTATATCTGCATTCACCTTCAGTGTCTCAATGGTCTTTCCTTCCTCTATAGGCAGCATTGGGAACATGGGGAAAAGATAACGAAGAAAGAAAAATTTCTTTTTACCGGTTACATAAACATGTTTCCTGAATCTCCAGTCAATAGCCGCAGATACCCAGATAACGTCAAGATATGATGAATGGTTTGCAATAAAAATATTTCCATCATAGTTTATTTTCTCTCCATTGATTACCTTCAGCTTCCAGCATGCGCGGCAGACAGTCTTGAAGCAGAACAGAACAAAATGATTAAAAGGATTGAAGAACCTGAATGGTTTTACTTCGATCTCACTGCGAAGAATTCTGTCATCAATCGACTGTCCCTCTGCTTTTTCAAGCGTTGAGAGAAATGCCACCATCTCCCCAAGGGTTTCACGCCTTTTGAGTTCTTCAACATCTATTGATACTCCAAGTTTCTCCTCGAGATAAACACACAGATCGACAAATCCCAGCGAATCAATATTGAAATCAGACAAAGTCTGACTCTCGTAAAGAGTTTCCTTTTTAAACCTTGACTTAAGAGCTTCTACAGCCTCCTGTTCGGCAGGATCATTGCCTGTAAGTATATTCTGAAGAACAGCAGTATCATTTTCGTCAGTCTGATAGATTCCCTTCTCAAGTTCATTGATAACCTCTCGATAAAGAACCTTCCGGGTAGAATTCTTGGGAAGAGGATCAAATGAAACCGCAAAATTATAGACCCTTCTGTAGGCTGGAAGGTTACGGTTTAGAGCTGCGAGCTCCTGCTTTATAATTCCATAACTCTGATCGTTCTTGTGTGCAGGGACGATAACTGCAAACAAAGTCGCCCTTCCTTCGATCTGCCTGCTTATTACCGCTATCTCGGCTATCTCAGGCGACTCTTTGTAATAGAACTCGAGCTCTTCAGGATATACATTCTTGCCCGAATCAAGCACGATGACATTCTTCATGCGGCCGGTGATATAAATATGACCGTTTTCATTAACACGTCCCAGATCTCCTGTATGGAAGAATCCCTCATCATCATATGCCTGTTTGTTGGCTTCGTCATTTTTGTAGTAACCCGGGGAAACAGCATCTCCGCGAAGACAGATCTCACCAATACCGTCTTCATTAATATTTTCAACTTTAACTTCGTTTCCCTTTACCGGAGGGCCAACGCATCCTGCTTTTGCATTTTTATGATAAGGAATGGCAATTGGACCTGTCGTCTCAGAAAGGCCATAACCTTCCATTATATTGAAACCCATATTCTTGAAATAGGTAAAATATTCTTTCTTGAGGGGAGCGCCTCCGCTTATAAAAAAATGATGAGAATGTCCAAACACGTCATGTACAGGTGTAAATATTTTTCTTACCAGAAATCCCAGTCCGATTTTATTCAGAACCGGAGCGTTATTAACAAAAAACATGAAAAAATTATATTTAAACTGGGATTCAGCCTTGAGTTTGCTGGCAAGACTGTCAAAGAAAAGTTCCCACATGAGGGGAGCAGCCGGGAACACCGTTATATCATTTTCCTGCAGGCTTTGAATTATATCAGGCCCCTTGAGAGAATTCTGAAACACTATTGTGCTTTTTGAAAAGAGAGGAGCAAGGAATGTAGCCACAAATGCATAAACATGAAAAAGTGGAAGTATAGCGAGCTGTACCTCTTCGTAATGTTCTTCGAACTTATCAATTTCCATGGAACAGGTTATGAAATTTTTGTGCGTAAGCATTACCACTTTTGGTTTGCCTGTCGTTCCGGAAGTAAAAAGAAGCGAGGCAATGTGATCCATATCAATATCAACGGGCTTGAAATCCTTTTCCTTTCCCATGTTAGCTGACAGGGAAATATCATAGGTTGCAGATGACTTTATCATTTTACTGAAGGAATCCGAAATAAAAACTGCTTTTGCTTTCACCTCTTTTACCATCTCTTCATATCTTTCAGCATTGAGGTTTGTGTCCATAGGCAGGGCATATGCCCCTATTGAAGTGACCGCCATAAAAGTTATACACCAGTCAGGTGAATTGGCAGAAAGAATTCCAATTATATCATTCTTACCGAAACCATTTTTCTGCAGGAATGCTGCCCTTTCCTTTACCATTCGCAATGTTTCGGTAAAAGTTATATCTTTATCCTTAAGATGAAAGAGAACATGATCACCTGACTCTGTGCAGAATTTATCATATGCCGAATACAGATTACTGATTTCCATACTTAACTTACTCCAGATTATTTCATATTTTTACACAAGGCAAGATCAGAACGACTGATTTGGATGCCGGACTTCAAACAACCGACATACATCAAAAAACTGTCAGATTAAACCATTTGAAATGATACAAGAAAAAAATGACAGAAAAAAATCATGACTGGTTGCAAAAAGTTTACAATAAACCCCTATTGCTCATTTGCAAGTCTTTTTACAACATCCTCCGGAAAGGATACCGCCTCACGATTCTTAAAATCATAGAACATTCCATAGCCCTTTGCCCTGCATACAAGTTTACCGTCTGACTCCCTGAACAGCTCCTGGTTAACTACTGCTTCTTTATCAGAAACTATATCCACCCATGTCACAATCCGGGCAGAATCAGGATGCCTGAGCTCTCTTATATAATCGAATTCACACCTGTAAAGCAAAGGGCCTGTCATTTTCCGCCTCAGCATGGAAAGATCCATCCCTGCTTTTGTGAATGCATCCCCCCTTGCCTCATCAAAATATGACTGATAATACATGTTATTAACATGCCCGTTTGCGTCCATCTCGTTCCACCTTACCCTGATTTTAATCTCGAACCTGCCAGTTTCCTGTATTTTTTCATCCATAAAAAACTCCTTTTATATTCACAATATCTATATTACAATTTTGTTACATTGTAATCAATTTATTCACCGGGGCCTTTTATTTTGTTGACATATTGTCTGTTTTTACAAATATTACAAAACTTCTTTAAAAAGAATTCTGGCCTCTGCGCATCAGTTGATTTTTCTACAAAAACTAAAAATCGTTTTGATCACTGAATCAAGGGGCACCTTTATGTTTAACGAAACTATAAAACGGGGGATCGCATATGCTGCTCATGGAAGGTCTTAAACTTACCATTATCGGGATGACAGTGGTATTCGTATTTTTATCACTTCTTGTGGTACTGATGCTTTTAATGAACAGATTTCTGATCTTTTTTAACCGGTATTTCCCAGAACAGGAAGTATCCGTACAAACAGCCACATCAGGAAATGATGAACATATAGCTGCCATAATAGCCGCTGTACAGGCATTCAAGAACAAATAAGGAGGAAAATCGTGGCAAAAAAGCATATAGATGTAATGATAACAGCATTCCGTGACGGATTTCAGTCTGTTTACGGAGCAAGGGTTTTTACAAAGGATTTCCTGCCGGCAGTCGAGGCCGCAAGACGAGCAGGAATAACACATTTTGAATCAGGCGGAGGAGCCCGTTTTCAATCACTCTATTTCTACTGCAATGAAGATGCATTCGACATGATGGATCAGTTCAGGGAAACAGCCGGTCCTGATGCAAATCTTCAAACCCTGGCAAGAGGAGTCAATGTCGTTGGTCTTGATTCACAGAGCAGTGATGTAATTGACCTTCATGCTAAAATGTTCAAAAAGCATGGAGTTACAACTATCAGAAACTTTGATGCTCTGAATGATGTAAACAATCTCAAATACAGCGGTAAGTGTATAAAAAAACACGGGCTCAAACACGAAGCAGTAGTAACGATGATGTCTCTTCCTCCCGGATGGGAAGGTGCAGACACTGTTCACACCCCGGAATTCTACAACGGTGTTCTCAAAGAGATACTCGACTCTGACATTGAATTCGACTCAGTATGTTTTAAGGATGCATCAGGAACATCCACTCCTGCAACAGTTTATGATACAATAAAATTAGCAAGAAAAACCGTTCCGGAAGGCACAAGAATAGTATTCCATACACATGACACAGCAGGAACCGGAGTTCTCTGCTATATGGCGGCTCTTCGTGCAGGAGCAGATTCTATTGACCTTTCAATGGCGCCTGTTTCAGGAGGAACCGGACAAACCGACATTATTACCATGTGGCATGCACTCAGAGGGACTGAATTTGACCTTGGCATAGATGTTGACAAAATAATGGAAGCCGAAGAGGTATTCAAAGACTGTATGAAGGACTATTTTGTTCCACCTGAAGCAAAGGCAGTCGAACCAATCATTCCATTCTCTCCAATGCCGGGCGGAGCGCTTACCGCAAATACTCAGATGATGCGCGACAACCAGATCATGCACAGATACCCTGAAGTGATCAAAGCCATGGGAGAAGTAGTAAAAAGAGGGGGATTCGGATCTTCCGTAACACCTGTTTCCCAGTTTTACTTCCAGCAGGCATTCAACAATGTAATGATAGGTCCATGGAAAAAGATGGCAGAAGGTTATGGGAAAATGGTTCTTGGATACTTTGGGAAAACCCCGATTGAACCTGATCCTGAAATTGTAAAAATTGCATCAGAACAGATGGGACTCGAACCTACAAAGAAATCACCTCTTGAAATAAATGACGAAGATCCCGGCAAGGGCATAGAAGCTGCAAGGAAACTGCTCCAGGCTGAAGGCCTTGAAGAAACAGAAGAAAATATATTCATTGCAGCCGCATGCAAAGACAAGGGAATAACCTTTCTGAAGGGTGAAGCAACAGTAGGCGTACGCAAAAAATCACCTGAATCTGCCGAGAATGGATATACAGTTACTGTTGACGGTCAGAGATACTCTGTGAAAATCGATAATAACCAGGCAGTCATAAACGGAAAAGCATACAACATAGATGTAAAAGAAGGAATCGATGAAAAAGAAGAATCAGAGATTCCCGCAAACAAGGCTGAAGCCAAAACATCTGACGCCACTCCTCTAAATGCACCACTTCCCGGAGTGGTTGTGAAGGTTGTAGCCACTGTAGGCCAGACCGTTAAGGATGGAGATACAATCCTTATCCTTGAAGCCATGAAAATGGAGACAGAAGTAAAGGCTCCTGTTTCAGGAAAAATCCAGGAAATTCTGGTTAAACAGGGAGAGCAGATTCAGACCGGTCACGTTCTCGCGCTCATAAATTAAAGGGAAAGGGGTATAAAAGTGGACTTGTTACATTCATTTGAGGCTCTATTCCATTCGACTGGTATGTATAATTTTACAGCAGGCCAGGCAGTAATGATCATTGTTGGTCTTGTTCTCATATGGCTTGGTATAGTAAAGCAATATGAACCGCTTCTGCTGATACCAATTGGATTTGGCGGAATTCTTTCAAATATACCGGTTGCAGACATTGCAAAACTCAGCTCAATGGTAGTTGAAAATCAGGAAGTAGTCAATCATCTTGGCGGATTTCTGGGACAGATATACGGCTTTGGTATTGAATCAGGGCTTTTTCCTCTGCTGATTTTTCTTGGGGTCGGGGCCATGACGGATTTTGGCCCCCTCATTGCCAATCCGAAAACAGCCCTTCTTGGCGCGGCTGCACAGTTCGGCATCTTTACTACTGTAATTGGTGCCCTTCTGCTTACACAGTATTTCGGATTCGATTTCACAGTAAAGGATGCCGCATCAATAGGTATAATCGGGGGAGCTGATGGCCCTACAGCCATTTTTCTTTCATCCAAGCTGTCTCCTCATCTGCTTGGACCAATCGCTGTTGCAGCCTATTCATACATGGCCCTTGTTCCGATTATTCAGCCTCCAATAATGAGACTTCTCACAACAAAGCAGGAAAGAATGATCGAAATGAAACAGCTGAGGCATGTTTCAAAAAGAGAAAAGATTCTATTCCCGATTGTGGTTCTTGGTATATGTATAATACTTCTGCCGGATGCCACACCGCTGATTGGTATGCTCATGTTTGGTAATCTCATCAAGGAATCAGGAGTTGTTGACAGGCTTTCCAAAACAGCACAAAACGAGCTGATAAACATAGTAACCATACTGCTGGGACTTGCTGTAGGTTCAAAACTCTCAGCAGATAAATTTCTAAAGAAAGAAACTCTTGGGATTCTGGCTCTTGGACTTATAGCATTTGCCATTGGAACAGGAACCGGAGTGCTTCTTGCAAAACTGATGAACGCTCTTTCACGAAAGGATAAAATCAATCCTCTGATAGGAGCCGCTGGTGTATCTGCAGTGCCAATGGCAGCGCGGGTCGCAAACAAGGTAGGACAGGAAGATAATCCCCACAATTTCCTTCTCATGCACGCCATGGGTCCGAATGTTGCAGGAGTTATCGGCTCTGCAGTTGCTGCCGGTGTACTTTTAGCTCTCTGCATGTAAAATCACACATTAAGCATTATAATAAAAAACCCGCAATTTTGCGGGTTTTTTATTAAATAAATTATTTCTTCATCTATACAAGTCTTGCCTCTTCTTCTTTTATCAGGGCCTCTAATTTTACAGAATCAACCTTACTCAGAAAATCATAAATTATCACTTCAGCTTTTTCAAGTGGATTTCGGATAACAGGATTATCAATAAAAGAATCACTCTCCCTGCTCAAATATTTGATCAGAATATCTTCGACAATGCCAAGGTCTCTGCTTAATTCATTGATATCAATACTGTCTTTCATTACATCTCCTTTTTTTTCTAGCATTACGAATAGTTATCAAAAAAATTATTGTTAACAAGAAAAATCCAGCCCCTGCCCTATTTGGCAAAAATGGACTGGATTTGATCTATTGATCAAATCCTAGCAAATCAATATTGTCCGTAAAGTTAAAAACCCTTTGAAAAATAAAAAAACATTTTTTAAACCGATCAGACGGTTTTATGTTGACATTAAAATAGAATTCAGTATAATTGTGTTATTGCATATTAAAAATTCAATACCTTTGATTTTGGCTCAACATGCAATGAGATCACAGGATCTCATTAAGAGCATAACGTATAAACTCTCTCTCATTAACAGGCGAAAAGTTGAAGGCCTCTGGCTTTCTTCTTCGCCTGCTACTTTTTAAACTCTCCACCGGTCATCAGGGCCCTTTTTAAATCCCATCTCTTTCAGCACCATCAGTACAAAAACATCCAGAAAAACCAGAGTTGATCTTGGAAAAGCTATTTTCACCAGTCGCCTTACAATATCGTCATCCAGTCTAAATACTGAATCAAGAACATCATCAAAGCTGAAGGGACTTTCAATATTTTTTATACATGACACAACTGAATCATATACTTTTTTATGTTTCTCCCTTAAATCAGTCAGATGTTTCAGAATATCAGCATTTCCTGTAAGCGGGAGATAATGCCCCTGCGCAAGAATATCTACGTCCTGATTCCTGACAAAATCTATGATAAAATCCAGAGTACTCATAGTTTGAGAAATATTCCCAAACTGAATATCATTGGGATTAAGAAAATTCAGGCAATCTCCGGCAAAAAGGATTCTTCTTTCCTTCAGATAAAAAACAAGATGATCATCCGTATGCCCGGGCGTATAAAATGCATACAGATCAGCATCAATCTTCCATAGTTTTACATTATACGCGCTGAATTCCTGAGAAACGGAATCATCCTCAAGAAAAACGACTTTATCCAATGCCGGATATATTCGGCCGATATTCTTCAGAGAATAAAAATAACTTACAATGAAAAGAAAAAGATACGGCAGTTTAACCGAACGGGAATCCAGATAAACAAGGATACGAATCAGCCATTGAGGAAACATTCTGAAACGTTTCAGCATACCTTCAAGATTCATTTCCCTGGCCATCATGGTTATCTGGCCAGTCCCGTTTGTTCTAAGATAACGAATCTTTCCCCTGACTTTATTATGGAATATAATTCGGGATTTTACGGATGCAATCCTTCCATTATTCGAAACATGATCATTGTGATAATGTGAACTCAGGATATGAAAATCAGAAACATCGGAAAGCAAAGACTTCAGTTCATCAGACCTCTGCCTGCCACAACCTGTGTCAAGAACATAGGTTCTGGTTTCTGTCTGAAAAATATATGAATTGGCAACACTGCTGGCCCTGTCCGGTCGGGTGCATTCGGTAAGCAGAGTTATACCCTTTCCTGAAAGTTCACTTTTCTGCAAACAAGTCTCTTCATTCATAACGGCCCCATTAAATCAATATTTGCGCCCTGTTTATATCACCATTATTTATTATACTGCATATACAATAAAACAAGTCAAGATAATCTGCTTTATCCTTGACACATGTCAGTGCTGTTTTTGTAATAAAAAAAAGGAGACCAGGCCATGTCCGAAACAGAAGATACTATTAAATTATCAGACAGCATTTACGCCGTTAAAACAAAATTTCTCTTTAAAACATCATTGTTAAAAACTCATTCTTTCGTGATTGCAACAGAGAAGAAGGGTATCATTATCATCGATACAGGCGGCCCCGGAAGCGGTAAAATAATACTGAAGGCAATCGAAAAACTTGGATACATGGCATCTGATGTAAAAGCAATCGCCCTGACACACTGGCACGGGGATCACTCAGGATCAGTAAAAGAAATCACTGATGCTTCATTCAATGGTACCGGCAGAATAAAAATATTTATCGGAGAAAAAGATCTTACTTTTCTGCTAAGGAAAAGGCCTGGAATGGTAAAGATCAATCCGGCATTAAAAATTCATATTCCACACAGCTCAGGCAAAATGGCGGATGAAGAAAAAGCGGAAATAATTCCTCTTGTTACAAACAAATCGAATCCGCTCTCAGAATGGGGCCTGGAGTTTATTCCAACCCCCGGACACACTCCGGGACATACGTCCTATTACCATAAAGAAACCGGCTCGCTCTTTGCAGGATGCGCACTGTCAATGCTCGGCAAAAAAACCGCAGGCATAGTACCTGTTTACCATGACAGGAACCAGCAGATCGTATCAGCAAAAAAACTCAGTGAAATGGATTTCAGATACCTCTACCCCGCACATATAGATATAAATGAACAGCAGATAACACTGACCGAAAGGATTCCCTTCAAAGGCAGTATCCCCCTGGCAATGAGATTGATAGGTTCAATTCCTTTCTTTCGTTACCCGAGAGCCTGCGCCCCCGCAACCGGAAAAGAAAAATAGAAAGAACTGCCCCTGCCGGGCGCTGACTCAAGGGATATTCTGCCGCCATATTTCTCGACAATTTTCTTCACTATTGCAAGACCGATTCCTGTGCCATCCACATCGATATCATGAGTCCTGTAAAATTCCGTAAAAATCCTGTCCTGATCCTTTTCAGAAATCCCAATGCCATTGTCTTCAACATAGAACCAGCAGTAATCATTATCTATTGAATCAAAACCGACTACAACGCATGGTTCCTCTTCATTACCCATAAATTTTACTGCATTGGTCAGAAGATTTTCAAAAACCTGCATTACCTGACTTCGGTTTGCCTTAATATTCGGCAGGGGTTCTTTAAGGCTGTTCTTAACGACAAACTCTATTAAATTATCCTCAAACAGATACCCCAGCCTGGCGGAAATATCAACCAGCAGTCTGGGAATATTAATTTCTTCAGTATTATCATAATCCACGCTAACTCTTGAAAGGATGAGTACGTCCTTGATCAGTTCCTCCATTCTGACAGTGCTTTTTTTCATCTGAAGCAGAAGTTCCTGTCCTTTCTCATCCATATTCCGGGAATATTTTTTTTCGAGCATGCCTGCGCAAAGCCCCATAGAAAATAACGGCGACTTTAAATCATGGGTGACAGTGTGAACAAAACTCTCGAGTTCCCGTGAGGATTCCTCAAGATTTTTATAAAGGATATTCCTCTCCCTGATCTCTACAGAGAGTCTCTCATTGGCCTCCTCGAGCTCTTTAGTTCTCTTTTTAACCATATCCCTGAGGTTCTCTCTGTACAGGGCCAGCTCTTCCTCAGTACGTTTGTGCTGAAGGATTATCCACATTCCCTGCATCAGGAGGGTAATATTTTTTATATCGCTCTCACTATAAGGAATTTCCCTGTTCCCAAGACCGACAACAAAGACTATCTTCCCCGAATCAAAAACCGGAAGATCCATATGCCTTCTCAGATTCAGGTTGGATTTGCCATAGAGGTTCCCTATCTTTTCAAGCTGT
>CAZEJW010000141.1:0-11158 GCA_964512685.1 uncultured Leptospirales bacterium
CATCAAAACGAACTTCATTTCCACAAAAAAATTCTACCACAGAGTTCACTGCTTTATTCAGCGGTTCTGTTTGTGCCCGAGTGCTTTCTCTAAAAGCTAATTCGTTATCAGCATACAGGAATAGATTCCCCTGTATTTCAACAGTATTCTGGCTATGAGCCTGTTTCATGAGCAACCTTTGATTTTTTCAGTTTCTTACTGTACGAACAGCGAAACGATAATAATCGGCAAATATCTTCTCAAAAACAAATGTATACTACAAATACGTTAAGTACTTTGCAAGTAATTTTTTTTATTTTGGATTTTTTTTTGAAAAAAAATAATCTGATTGCATCACGTGTATATAATAATAAAAGGTGGTAACTTTTCAGGCCAACAGTAACCCACTATATTGAGCCGAAAAAATACCGAAAAAATTTTATTTGAGGAAACCGCAGTATGACAAAACCAGCTTTTGATCCCGAAAAAAACCTGGAAGAATTACTTAAACTCGATTCAGAAGAAGCAGCACAAAATCCTGAAACAGTAGGAGACAAGCCCGGAGCAGGGGTTTCAATCTCAGACTTCAACTTCGATATCCTGCCTGAAGAACTCGAACGATATTTGAACAAATATGTTGTGGACCAGGAGAATACCATTGAAGTAATTGCAACAAAGGTCTGCACTCACTTCAACAGGATGAAACTTGAAAAACTGATACCCGAAAGTGAAAAAGTAATTGGTAACATTAAAAGCAACATGCTCCTCATCGGACCAACAGGTGTAGGAAAAACATATATTATCAAACTCATTGCAAAAAAAATTGGAGTGCCCTTTGTAAAAGCGGATGCAACCAAATTCAGTGAAACCGGTTATGTCGGAGGTGATGTTGAAGATCTTGTAAGAGAACTCGTTCAGGAAGCAGATGGAGACATCTCCAGAGCAGAATATGGAATCATCTACATAGATGAAATAGATAAAATTGCTTCATCCAGGGGGATGCTTGGACCGGATGTTTCACGGTCAGGCGTTCAGAGAAACCTGCTGAAACTGATGGAAGAAGCTGATGTAGACCTGAAGACTCCACATGATCTTGCATCACAGGTTGAAGCGGCAATGGAAGCGCAGAGAACCGGAAAAGTTTCCAGGCATAAAATCAATACAAGAAACATTCTATTCATTGTATCCGGTGCTTTTGGCGGAGTTGAGGAAATAATAAACAAGAGACTGAACAAACAGGCAATAGGCTTTGATAAATCCAGAACAAATGCAGAACAGCAGCAGGAAATCCTTAAACGGATAAAAACTGAAGATCTGCTTGAATTTGGTTTTGAATCCGAATTTATCGGAAGACTGCCGGTAAATGTGGTTCTAAATTCCCTTGATGATAAAGGCCTTTTCAAAATCCTGAAGAATGAACACAGCACTGTCGTTCTCGGCAAGAAAATGGACTTCAGAGCATATGGAATCGATTTAACCTTTACTGACGAAGCTCTTCAAATCCTTGCCAAAAGGGCATATGAAGAAAAAACCGGGGCAAGAGGACTCTTAAGCGTTTTCGAAAAAGTTCTGATTAAATTCGAAAAATCCCTGCCATCTACTGATATTAAAGAACTGACCGTAGACAAAAATCTCATCGATAATCCTGAAGCAGTACTTAAAAATATTCTGATGGAATATGGAGTGAGAACGTTCCAGAAGGAATTTCTTGTTGAACATGGAATATTTCTTGAATTCGACAATGATGCAAAAAATGAAATTCAAAAAAGAGCTGCTGAAAGCGATAAAAACATGAAAGAATTATGTGAGAATCTCTTTCATGATTACTTTCACGGGATCAGACTGATGAATCTTGAAAGCTTCACAATAACAAAGGCAGCAGTTGAGAATCCTGAAGAGTTTCTGGATAAATACATAAAAAATAACTTTAAAAGTTCAAACTGATAAAATACTGTAAATCATTAAAAAAAGGGATGTTTGCACATCCCTTTTTTTTATTAAAAATCATATCAGATTTATGCTTCTGAAATAGCGCCAACAGGACAGACATCCTCACATGCACCGCAATCTGTACATGTATCCGGATCTATTACTCTAACATCTCCCTGTTCGCTGATAGCTTCAACCGGACATTCATCATCACAAACGCCACAGTTTGTACATACATCTGGATCAATTTTATAAGCCATATCAGCCTCCCTAACAATATTTTATCTCATAAGTCGAAGCAAATATATTCAACAGTATCTCACACCAAATATTCACTTCAGAGGAACATCCTTTAGAAAAATTAATGCGATTTTTTACGAAATGCAATGCATATTGTAAAGTTTTTTTATTCAAAAAACAGTAAAAAAAAATTCATTTGATCAGATTTCATTCCTGAATATACTTTTATATGGAACCTGGCAAAAAAAAGAGGATATATTTTGGATATTTCTGAGACAAAGACCATTCTTTTGGTTGAGGATGAAATCATAACCGCAGTTTTTGAATCCAGACAGCTTGAGAAGGAGGGATACAATGTTATCACTGCCTCAACCGGACTGGAAGCTGTTGAATTGATCAGAAACAAATCTGTTCACATTGATCTTATTCTTATGGATATTGATCTTGGCCCTGGAATGGATGGGACTGAAGCTGCTGAAGAAATTCTTATTCTAAAAGAAATCCCCATTGTATTTCTATCGAATCATACTGAGCCTGAAATCGTCAGCAGAACAGAAAAAATAACGTCTTACGGCTATGTGGTAAAAAACAGCAGCCCAACAGTACTTTTTGCTTCAATAAAAATGGCTTTCAGACTTTTTGAGGCAAAAAACATATACTCTCAAACATTCAAAAACTCAATAAACGGGCTGTGCATTCATCAGATGATATATGCTGATGATGATAAAAAACTCTGTGACTGCCGATTCATCAGAGTCAATAAAGCATTCGAGACTCACACTGGTTTCTCTTCAGATGAGCTGACAGGTAAGACAATCAGGGAAATATTTCCGAAAGATGATGCTGATAAAGCAATAAAACTATATTCAGATATAATGAAAACAGGTATGCCTGAGCAAAAACAGGTCTTTTTCAGACCTGCACAAAAATGGTTTGATCTTTCAATATTCCCTGTAACACGACTCAATTTCACTGTTGTTGTTCAGAATATTACAGAAAAGAGACAGGCTGAAGAAAACCTGAAAAAAAGTGCTGATAATTACAAAAGACTTTTCGAAGAACACTCAGCAGTAAAACTTATTATAGACCCTGAAACAGGCAGAATTCACGATGCAAATCATGCGGCTGCAGAATTTTACGGATGGACCACAGATCATCTGAAGAAGATGAAAATTCAGGAAATCAATATTCTTTCACCTGAAGAAATCATAAACCTCATGAGTACGGTCAGAAAAAATAAAAACAGCTATTTTGAATTCAGGCACAGGGATTCCAGGGGTGATATTAAAGACGTCAATGTTTTCACTAACAAGATTACAGTTGAAGGAAAAGATTATCTCCACTCCATTGTTTTTGACATTAGTGAACATCTTAAAACGCAGAGAGAAACTCTCCATGCATTGAATTCCCTGATTAAAAACACACCGAATCTGGTGATCATATTCAACAGCAGCGGCAGGTATATCCATGTATCTGATTCTGCAGGGGACCTCTTCAATATGGCAGCAGAAGAGGTCTCAGGCAGAAATTTTCATGAACTTCTGCCAGCAGAAACAGCTGAGGATTTCATGAACACCATAAAAAAACTTCAGTGCAGTCATGCCCCCATCATCAAGAGAGATAAAATCAAATTCAATAATGAGGTCAGAACCTTTGAAAGCACAATTTTCCCTATACTCACGAAGGAATCCCCTGAAGACATCTTTGCCTCAATTGGAACGGATATTACCGAAAGGCTGAAAAAAGAAGATCTGCTTAAAAACAGTATACTCGAAAAAGAAAACATGCTGAAGGAATTCAGACACAGAACAAAAAACAGCTTCAATATGATATCCAGCCTCATATTTCTGAAATCCATGAATGCATCCTCTTATGAAACAAAGGAAGTACTCAGAGAGCTGGGACTGAGGGTCAAATCCATTTCCGAGGTATATAGTCTCCTTAATGATACTGATTCATCAGATACTATTGAGCTCGACAAATACTGTGAAAAAATCATCGATTCGATGATTCAGATGACAGAAAATTATTCCATCTTCAGAGACATTAAGCCTGTTATTACCTCCAGCAGGTTCGCTGTAAATATCGGGATGATTCTCGTGGAGCTTCTCACCAATTGCATTAAATATGCATTCCCTGATAATTCACAGGGGATGATATGGGTTGAGCTGAAACAGGCCGGAGATAAAATATCCTTCAGTGTCAGAGACAATGGAGTGGGAATTTGCAATGAAATGAATATTGATGAATACAGCAGTCTGGGCCTTTCCCTTGTAAAAACCATTACCGAACAGATGAAAGGCAGATTTGAAATAAAATCTGACATGGGAACCACTGTTTTTATTGAATGTATGCTTTAGTCAGGACATTTAACAGGAATGATTTTTTAGAAATAATAACTTTGCCAAAAGCAGGCTTTTAAAAAAAATATCAGAATTCCGGCATAACAAAAAAATCCCGGCAATGCCGGGATTTTATTCGGTTTGTAAAAAACCTGTATATTCAATTATTATATTACCATACTACGCCAAGAGAAAGTCCTAAAGAAAAGCCAGAGTTTAAATACCAGGCAACAGGAACATCTATCATTACAGGGCCAACTCCAAAGCCGATACCGGCCATGATTCTTGGCCTTATAAAGTTAGGGCCATCACCTTCTGTTCCACCATCAATTTTGACATTACCTGATGTTTCTTGAACATTAGCCAAGCCACCTGTTAAATTAGTGTCTCCACCTGACTTAAGGATAATCTCACTACCCCCGAAGCTCAGGTCAGCGCCCAGACCAACAGAGAGGTTGAGAAAATAGAGAAGTCTTACAGCTGTTGTAACCTCAACAGGTATTGACATTGACCATGTTTCAACACCAAGGTCAATTGACTGGTCAAGAGTAACCGTCCCGGAATAACCAGTTGCTGCTTCAAATGTTCCAGACTCAAGGGTATCAAGATCAAGAGCATAGCTTGTATCATTCTTCTGATAGATAAGTCCGCTTCCGACAGAGAGGCCTCTCCACTTAATAAGGCCGAGGACAACCTCCTTTTCTTCGAAGATCTGGTAGTTTGCAAGAACACCGAAGGTAAGAGAATCAAAATTGAAATCTCCAACATCCATACTGAGAACCCCAAATTTGACACCCAGATAAAGGTCATCAAGCAGAAAATCAGCGTTTATTCCAACCTGTGCTGCCCACATCTGCCATGCAGCGCCAAGGTAGATATCCCCGTCATCCTTTAGCTTGTCAAACTCGTCACTTATTCCGCTCGGGCTTGCGCTTGGAAGCTGGCCGCCTCCCATTGTACCGATCGTAACAGCAAAAGTATCATAACCCTGGTAACCCCACTGGTTTGCAACCTGTGATGCATAAACCCCTGCATTTGCAAAACCAAGGATTAAGTCCTTCTGACTTCCATACTTTGCAAGTTTGCCATTTGCTTCAGTAACAAGTGATTGAAATTCACCGTCAATAGTATTATTCGCGGTGGTTCCTAAAGATGTTGTTGGAGCAGTACCCGATACTGTAATCCCCGCCATCAGCGAGACCGTTCCCGCTGCAATAAAGATGCATGAGAGTAAAATAATTCTCAGTTTTTTCATGATTCCTCCGTTTTTACATAAAAAATCCCTGTTTTGAGTTTTTACACTATTGTGTATTTTGCAGGGTTTCCTGATATATATTCTAATACACCAGAATATACCAGCATGTATAACAAAAAAACCAAAAAAAAACAAATTTTTATGAAAAATTTCACATGAGAAGGAGGCGCTGAGCGCCTCCGGAGTGTTACACCTTAAATACAATCTCCTTTCCATTGAAGTCGGCAGTCAGGTTTATCTTTTCTGTGATATCCCCCTCAAGAAGCCTTAACGACAATGGATTCAGGATCAGGTTCTGGATTGCCCGCTTGAGTGGCCTTGCTCCGAACTGAGGGTCCCATCCTTCTTCTGCAAGATGTTTGACCGCCTTGTCTGTTATACTTAAAGAGACTCCCCTTTCCTCAAGCCTTGCTTTCACCTCTTCAAGCTGAAGTTTTATTATATCGCTGATATTATCCTTACTGAGAGGATTAAAAATTATGATTTCATCCACCCTGTTTAAAAACTCAGGCTTGAAGTTCATGCGCAGTTCCTGCTGAACCCCTGCCTCCCTGTCTTCTGCGGGAATGGACTCATCAGCAATATATGATGTGCCAATATTCGATGTCATGATAATAAGGGTATTTTTAAAATCAACCACCCTTCCCTTTGAGTCAGTGAGTCTTCCGTCATCGAGAACCTGAAGGAAAACATTGAATACATCATGATGAGCCTTTTCTATTTCATCGAAAAGAATAACAGAATAGGGCCTTCTGCGAACTGCTTCGGTAAGCTGTCCACCTTCATCGTAGCCGACGTATCCCGGAGGCGCTCCAATGAGACGGGCAACCGAATGTTTTTCCATATACTCTGACATGTCGATTCTTATTATTGCCTTTTCGTCATTGAACAAAAAGCGGGCAACAGCCTTTGCCGTCTCGGTTTTACCAACTCCTGTTGGGCCAAGAAATATAAATGAACCCATTGGCCTGTCAGGGTCCTGTATGCCTGAACGGGAACGACGTACTGCATTCGATATTGCCTGAATCGCCTTCTCCTGTGCAACCACTCTCTGCTCCAGGATCTCCTCCATACGAAGCAGTTTGTCTTTCTCGCCTTCAAGCATCTTTGTTACGGGAATGCCTGTCCAGCGAGAAACAACTGCTGCAATCTCCTGCTCTGTAACCTCTTCCTTCAGCAGGGTGGTTCCCTCCATGTGTTTCAGACTCTCGTTTTTTTCTGCCAGCTCTTTCTCGAGCTCTACTATCTTTCCATACCTTATCTCTGCGACACGGTTAAGATCACCGGCCCGCTCTGCAGTCTGTTCTTCAATTCTGTACTGTTCTATAGCTTCCTTAATATTGCTGATCCCTGTTATTATTTCTTTCTCATTTGTCCACTGCACAACAAGGGTATTCTTCTTTTCATTGAGATTTGCCATCTCCTCCTCGAGTTTAGCGAGCCTCTCCTTTGAGGCAGCATCTTTCTCTTTTTTAAGGGCCTCTTTTTCTATTGCAAGCTGGCGCACTCTTCTCTCTATCTCATCAATCTCGGTTGGCATTGAATCTATCTCCATCTTTATGAGAGAGCCTGCCTCATCTATGAGGTCAACAGCCTTATCCGGAAGAAAGCGCGCTGTTATATAACGGTCAGAGAGGATTGCTGCCGCAACAACTGCGGAATCTGATATTCTTACACCATGATGAACCTCGTACTTTTCCTTGAGGCCGCGGAGTATGGCAATAGTGTTTTCAACTGACGGCTCTTCTGTATACACAGGCTGAAACCTTCTCTCAAGAGCCTTGTCTTTTTCAATATATTTCTGATACTCGTTAAGTGTTGTTGCCCCGATTGTGCGAAGCGCTCCCCTTGCAAGAGCGGGTTTAAGCATATTTGACGCGTCAACCGAACCCTCTGCAGCGCCTGCCCCAACCAGGGTATGAAGCTCATCAATAAAAAGAATTATTGCCCCGTCAGACTCTTCAATCTCCTGAATAACAGCCTTGAGTCTTTCTTCAAACTCACCACGAAATTTGGCCCCTGCAATAAGAGCACCCATATCGAGCGCCACAAGCTTCTTGTTCTTGAGGTTTTCCGGCACGTCACCTGCAACTATTCTCTGAGCCAGCCCTTCAATAATTGCAGTCTTCCCTACTCCAGGCTCTCCTATTAGCACTGGATTGTTCTTGGTTCTCCGGGTAAGTACCTGCATAACGCGCCTTATCTCATCGTCTCTGCCAATCACAGGATCGAGTTTGTTCATACGCGCAAGCCTTGTCAGGTCACGGCTGAATTTATCCAGGGCTTTATATTTTTCCTCTGCATTTTCTGCATCCGCCTTTCTTCCTCCGCGAATGTCCATGAGAACGCGAAGTATGTTTTCCCTTGTAAATCCATGGGCATTGAGAATATGTGAAGATTTCACACTTTTTTTGGATGCAAGCGTAAGAATAAAATGTTCAGTACTCAGGTATTCATCCCCAAGAGAAACAGCTTCATTCCACGAATCATTCATGACGTCCCTGAGAGAGGATGACATTGATCCCCCGCCAGGCCCTGCTCCAATCTGCCGCGGAAGCGAATCAAGAGCCCCGTCTATTTCCCGCAAAAGGTCACCTGCATTGCATCCTATCTTCTGCGATATGGATGAAAATATACCGCCGTCCTGCTTTACAAGAGCCTTTAAAAGGTGAAGCGGCTGTATCTCCTGGTGGTTGTACTCTGTGGCAATATTCTGAGCTTCAGTAAATGCATCCTGTGCTCTCAGTGTAAGTTTGTCCATTCTCATATCAAATCTCCTTGGTCTGGCCCGATCATTGGATTATCGCCATCATACTTCTCAATTTCAAGAAGAAAATGACCGTACATGTCTGCCTGCGAATATCTCATTATTATACAATGGGATATTCGCAGGCACATATACTTAAAAGACGATTAAATCGGCTAATCGGTTTTTTTCATTGAAATATATACGGCAGGATTTACAAAAGCGGTCTGTTTTCTTTATTTATGTGAATACAGTTATTTATGTAATAAATATGTATATTTGTTACATAAAATAGTTCTAATAAAGACCTCCCTTGACGGGGGTTGGGAGGGTGATGCTGAATCAGTTTATTCACCCCCACCAGACCTCCCCCGTTAAGGGGGAGGAAAGATGCAGATTGGCCTAACAACAGAACAACAAATTAAGTTAATTAATTATGCAGGAAGTATACCCGGGAATATTCATGATAACGCAGAAAGGCAAATGGGGGATGACTCCGCCTGTAAATATCTATGTAATTACAGGGCCTAACGGCCTCATCTTTGATGCAGGATACGGCAGGCGTGACGCAGTAAATCAGGTGGTAAGAGAATTTAATGAGATAAAAAAAATCTGTGAGGAGCGTAAAAAACCATTCGGCATATCACGCATAATCCCCAGCCACTCCCACGCTGACCACTTCTCAGGACTCAGCAAACTCAGGAAGAAGCTTGGCCTGACTGTAATTACAACAGGAGAAATGGCACAGAGAATCTCATCTGAAAAAAACTATAATAATTCATATAACCGCCCTGATGATTCAGACTTTTTCAAAAAAAAACGCATAAGGAGAATGATACTCGCACCTCTCCGGTTCATTGAATCTTTCAATTTTAAAATACTTTTTGGTGTGGATTATCTCAAGAGAGCCGACCTGCTGATAGACGAAAACTCAGAAATAAACATCAACGGAAGAATGTGGCAGATTATCCACACACCCGGCCATGCCCGGGACCACATATCCCTTTATGACCCTCTGAACGGCATACTATTTGCTGGAGACAATATACTGAGATCCATTACTACCTGGCTTGGCCCGCCCGAATCAGACCTTGAGGTTTATAAAAATACCCTGGAGAATACCCTTGAGCTTCCGGGACTCAAACTCATTCTGAGCGCACATGGAAGCCCTGTGACTGAACCGCATGATCGTATAAGAGAAATACTCGAATGGAGACAGAAGAGGCTGGAGCATGTTCTGGAAGTAATATCTGCCGAAGGCAACAGTGGCATCAGGCTGCCTAATATACTCAAAAAACTTTACCCGTCAACACAGCCTGTTAAAGCAAGAATTTCCGAAGGATGGGTCACTCTTTCAGTACAGTACCTTCTTAATAAAGGAGAAATTATGGCAGAAACCCGCAGGGGAAAAGTCTTCTTTGTCAGAAAGGAGAAAACCAATTGAGCCCGGAACTTAAATTCGCCGTCTTCCAGGCAGCCATAATTGTCCCCTTTTTGATTGGTTCTGTTCAGAGGAACAGTCTTAAAGATTCGGAGAAACTTTCATCAAGACTCATCTACCTGAATATACTCCTCCTTGACCCGGTTATAATTCTTTGGTCAATATGGGGACTCAATCTTTCATTTGATATGATTTTTCTGCCGCTTGCCGGACTCATCCTTGTTTGCGGTGGATTTATGATTGGCGTTCTTACATCCCCCATACTTCTTAAAGACTCAAAAAAAAGGGCTGTTTTTGTAATAAGCTCTTCCCTGGCAAATCACGGTTTTACTATGGGGGGATTTTTGAGCTATTTCTTCCTCGGCGAAAAGGGAATTGCACTCTCGGCAATTTTTCTGATATATTTTACGCCATTTACCTTTCTGTTTATATTCCCTTATGCGCGCAAAAAATCAACAGAGGACAATACTTTCTCTTTCAAAGAACTGAAGGCTGTTTTCTTTAATATTAAAAACATGCCTCTGTACGCAGCTGTCACTGCAATTCTGCTTCATGTTCCTGGAATAGAAAGGCCTGATATTTACTTTCCCATTGATGTGATTCTCATATTCTGTGTTGCCCTGAATTACTACTGCCTTGGGCTCAATTTTATTTTCAGCGATGTGAAATCAGGCAAAATGGAGAGTGTGATTCTTGCTGTGTGTAAATTCATGGTAATACCATTAATTGCATGGGTGATTCTCTCATTCGTAAACCTTGGGCCGGATATTGAGGCTGTTATTATGCTTCAGTCTTTCATGCCTGCTGCTGTCTATTCTGTTGTTGCATCCCTGCTGTTTGGTCTGGATTCAAACATGGCTTCAAGGCTGTTTGTAATCAATACTGTTATCTTCATTCTGATTATTCTGCCTCTTTTATTCTTTGCAGGGCCGGGCATGCTGCGTCCGTAGAATTATTCAGAAAAACAATGAGTTTCACTGTTTTTTTAAATTCACGCTTTTCAGAATTACATATTAACCTCAATAATTACTTGAAAAAAACAGGAGTTTTATTATAAAAACTACTTTATAATAGAATTAAAGCATTTATTCCGAAAAATACTTTTTAGCGTAAATTGAAAAATATTATTACCCCGGCCGCCTTCGGCAGCCTGACTTGTACCCACAAGTCCTAGAAGAGAAGGAGATGAGGAGATAAGGAGGAGATTATAGAGATAAAATGATTAT
>CAZEJW010000142.1:0-10911 GCA_964512685.1 uncultured Leptospirales bacterium
CAGTTCTTATAAGATACTGGCACACGAGAGTACCGATCTTTCCGCCGCCAACAATAATTATCTTGTCAATTTTTTCACTTTTGCGGCCCGCTTCCATGAATATTTTTGTCAGATCATTCTTTGTTGCCAGAAGATATATATTGTCATTTTCATAAATGACAGTGTCTCCTGACGGGATTAAAAATTTATCATCTCTGGAGATACCGGCAACAAGAAACTGTTCTTTAAGTGTTTTTCTTAGGTCTTTCAGTGATTTATTTCTAAAAAAGGACTTGTGTTCAACAATCATGTTTCTCATCTGAACATCGGTTTTTTCAAAAAGCATTACATCACTGTTCGCTCCAAGAGCAACAGTATTCGCGATGAGTCTTGCAGTTTCGACTTCGGAATTTACAATAAAATCAATCCCCAGAAAAGTGTTTTTAACAATCTTTGATTTCGAATAATCAAGATTCCTGACGCGCGCAACCTTTATGGGAACATCAAATTCACTTGCAACAATCCCACATGCGATCATGTTCACTTCATCAGAACTGGTGACACTGATAAAAAAATCAGCATTCATTATTCCTGCTTTTCGCAGCGTTTCCACATTGTTTCCTTCCTCATTGAGAACAATGCAGTCAAGATGATTTGATACATATTTGGCTCTTTCCGGGTTGCTTTCTATCAATACAACATCTTTGCCTTCAGCAATAAGCTGATTTGCAATCTGAAATCCAACAACTCCGGCACCTACGATTACTATTTTCATAATGTGACAACCTATTTTATGAACAGGACCAATGTCAAGTTTCTTACTGTATTTATTCTCTAACTTTTTCAATGAAGCAAATCAATCACTTTAAAATTCTGTTGAATACATCAAAAGTCAGAGTAGATATAATTTTATTGTAACCGAAAAAGAGTTATGGTGGCAAGTAATTCTTTTTATCCCAAAATCAGGCATTCATCTCAAACAAAAAATTCCGCATAAAAATCCATTAAATTAAAAGAATAATATTGGGACAGGTTTATTGAAATGTGATATTTTTTCTAATGAGACATAATATATCTTATCGGAAGTTGCAATTATCTTAAACCAGATATTGTAACAGTTATTACATCTCTGGTTTAAGTTTGCTGCTGTTGATTTTTATTATCGATCGTGTAAATCAAATGTCACCATTCTTGTTTTCCGGCTTCCTGCGCTGCATATGTGTCACCGTATTTATTGAGCAGATAATTTTTGGTTTTTATCGCATCAGATTTCATACCCATAAGATGATATGCTTTTGCCATGCCATAGTAAGCCTCAGCTCTTGTCATAGTGTCAGGATATCTCTGAATGAGTGTTTTGAAGGTTTCGAGCGCGCTTTTGTAATCTCTGAGCTGGATCATAAGGATATGACCCTTGCGGTAATATGCGCTGTTTACCTCAGAGGTATCGTTGTATTTTCTGATAAAATCGTCATATGCTTTTATAGCCATTTTCCACTGACTTCGGCTTTCATAAACATATGCCTTTTGTAAAAGCTGCATCCGGATTGTGGACAGCTTTATGTTAATCTTTTTTAGTACTCTTGGGAGGATACTAAGATTCCTGAACTCTGTCTGATAACCGGACATCTTCAGTTTGACTGAATGTTCTCCTTTTGCCAGTGACAATGTAACAGGCGACCTTCCTGAAGGAACATTGTCTATAAAAACTTCAGCGTTAGATGGAACAGTATTTATTTTAAGAGTACCAATACGGTTTGCAAGAACCTCTTCTGCAATGTTTGCGATACTCCAGGCAATACTTCTCATCTGAGACGGATGGGTCATCTCGCGGCTTCCGGAGAAAACAAGTCTTCCGTCATTTGTATTGAAGACATTATAATTTATACATATCAGGTCTTTGAATACCCTGAAATCCCCGGTGAGTTTATAACCAATTTTTTTTATACTTAAATTTGTGTTACTGGAATCATTTTCAGTGACTCCTGCCATTTCGAGAATCTTTTCTTCTATGAGTGATTTGGAATATTTACGTTCAACAGTGACAATATTGTTGAACGAACCAAGCTGGCTGTTTAGTATTTCTGAGAAAATGGCGCTCATGCCCCGATTCATTGCCTCCCGGTTAAAATCCCTGAAAGAAAGAACTGTTACAACCGGCCGGTCTCCGTTATATTTCTCGCGCTTGTTAAGAGAATCCGGCGTAAATTTTTCTGATATATACCAGCCTATTTCATCTGTCGCTTCACGTACTGATGCAGCATTAAGCCCGTGAGAATGTACAATCTGCCAGTTGTCGACGTTGACAGTTCGTGCATCTGCTTCATATCGTCCGTTTATTTTTGAAACTGTACCAACCGTGAGATAATCTATCTTCCGGGCACCGCTCTGACTTTTCAAAATATCAGGTTTCCTCAGACCTGATTCAACAAGAGAAATTTTATCCAGGTAGTTTTTTATTGCGCCACGGGTTCTTACACAAAAACAATCTATAGATGAAAAACGTTTTTCAAGACTGACTGCTATTCCATTACCTGCCTTTTCTTTTTCGCCTGCACTTGTTGTTGAATCATCAAAGTTACCTACCGCCAATTTAATAATATTTTGCTCAGAATACAAAACTCCTGTAAAGAGAAGAATTACAGCAAGCAGAAGAAAGTGTCTTCTCATATTGAACCTCCAAGCTGTTGAATCCATGACTTGACAAGTGAACGTTCAGGACAGTCCGGTCTGAGACTGAGATACTTTTTATAATATCCAACGGCTTTCACTTTATTTTTCAGCCTGAGATCGTTTATTATTGCGAGATTCTTGTATGCCGCTGAATATTCGGGTTTAATTTCTATTACCTTTTCAAAATTCTTTTCAGCCTCTTTGTATTGGCCAAGCAGATTACAAAGGACTCCAATATTATTCATTGCATCTGTGTTTAAAGAATCGTACTTTAGTGTCTGATTGTATTCTGCTATCGCTTTCGAATAACATTGTTTTTTGTAGTATGTATTGCCAAGCTCAAAGTGAGAAAGAGAGAAATCCTGTTTGATGGCTATCGACTGTCTGAGATGATATTCAGCATCATCATACCTTCCGGATTGAATATATGCTTTACCAAGTACATAATGACTCATATACTGATTAGGCTGATATTTTATTGCAGCAAGAGCACTTACCGAAGCCTCTCTGACATTGCCCTTTTCAGCCTGCAGCAATGCGATGTCTGTATGTATTTCTGCTCTCTGGTAATCAGTCTTTGCACCGGTAATTTTTTCTCGAAGCCTTTTAATTTCCGTATTGATCCCTGATTTTTGAGCAAGAGAGATAATCTCTTTTTCAGTGATCTTTTTATCTTCCCTGCATGATATTGTAAAAATCATTATTGCAATAAAACACCCTGTGATGCCAAGGGCCTTCCTTATCATATTTCTTCCTCCTGTTTCAGTACAAATCACATTCTGTGGATTACATTTTCCATGCAAATCTTTATTCTTTTTTCATTCCAGTCAAGACATTTGAATATTTTCTCATTAATTAAAGCTGCTAAATTTAATTCTTTCCCGCTTAGCTTTGATAAATACTGACCGGCACGCAGAAGTTCCGAATACCGTTCTGCAATTCTTTTTTCGATCTCTTTCCTGGTGTTAGGCGAAACATGCCCGGAGCCGATAAAATCCGCAACAGAGGTCGGCAATACCGAATTATCCTTTTTTTTAATATACCTGAACATTATTTCAGATTCATAGCTTAAAATTATTGTGCCATGCTGCAGCAGTATCCCCCTTTTTCTTACCTGCGAATTACCTGAAATTTTTTTCCCGTTTACAAGTATGTCATTCGGTGATTTGTAAACAGCCGGAACCCCGAGATCGTTAAGGGTTTTTATTAAAGGATGAAGAAGCCGCAAAAATGAATCCGGCACATTGAGACTTAATTCACGTTCTGAAATAAAGAGTGAATATGTAATTTCCTGATCGTGATAAACCGTTCCACCCCCTGTAATGCGTCTTATTATATCAACAGAATCTTCATGGCAGTGTTTGAGATCAACAGTATCTTCGATTTTCTGTGAATATCCAACGGTTACACATGGATCTGCCCATGAATAAAGCCGCAGCACAGGCCCTGTATAATTCCCTGACAATGACTCCAAAATCGCTGAATCGATTGCCATATTCATTGATCCGCAATATCCTCTGTCTTTTATTACTCTGATTTTTTTCAAACTCTTTTGCCTTTACACCCCGTCAAGGTGCATTTTAAGAATATCCCCTGCCCTGTATGAGCTTCTCACCAGCGGACCGGAGAATACATGTTGTATGCCTGCTTTAAGTGCATATTCCTTCAATAAATCAAATTCTTCAGGGGAATAAAATTTCAATACTGGAGTGCATCCCCTTGAAGGCTGAAGGTACTGCCCGATTGTCAGAATTCTGCATCCGGTTTCTGAAAGTTCATCAATTGTATTACGTATATCATCACCCGATTCTCCGAGGCCCAGCATTATGCCTGATTTTGAAACAATTCCAGAGGATGATATTTGTCTTATTATTCCGAGAGAGAGATCATAATCGCCAAGAGGCCTGTGTTTTTTAAAAATTCTTCTGCAAGCTTCGAGATTATGATTGAGAACATCAGGTTTTGCATCAATTACCGTCTGCAAAGATTTCATTTTTGACTGCCTGAAGTCCGGAACAAGAAGCTCAACAGTGCATCCGGGATTCAACAGCCTGATTTTTTTTACACACTCAGAGAAAATATCAGCTCCACCATCTTCAAGATCATCACGTGTTACTGAGGTAATTACTGCATGCCTGAGGCCGAGGGATGACACTGCCAGAGCAATTTTATCAGGTTCTTCAAAATCCACTCCAGATGGATTTCCCTTATCAATTGAACAGTATCTGCAATTCCTTGTACATGTTTTTCCCAGGATCAGAAATGTTGCATTGCCCCGGGATGTGCATTCACCAAAGTTTGGGCAATGAGCCTCAAGGCAAACTGTATGCAGGCCAAAGTCATCAACCAGCTTTTTAACTTTCAGGTAACCCGGCCCGCCTGGAATTGAGAATCGTATCCAGGGCGGTTTTTTTATTCCTGCCATTTGAGAACCGGCTTTCTTGCGGCAAAAACTGCATCGATTCGTTTTACCGGAGTTGTATGAGGTGCTGATTTAAGAATCTCTGGTTTTTCCAAAGCATCTTTTTTAATTTCGATCATTGCAGATATGAATGAATCAAGCGACTCCAGCGTTTCTGTTTCCGTAGGCTCGATCATGATCGCACCTTTTACAAGCAGAGGGAAATAAACAGTTGGTGAATGAAAACCATAATCAAGAATCCTCTTTGCAATATCGTTGGTTGTAACTCCATTTGGAATATTTTGATCGTTTATCACAAATTCATGCATGCAGGTCCTGTCCACAGGACAGTTATATTCATTCTTCAGTTTTACACGAAGATAATTTGCATTTAGAACAGCATTGCCTGAAACTTCCCGAAGGCCTTCAAGCCCGAGCATCTTAATATAAACAAAGGCTTTAAGACAAACCAGGAAATTACCGTAAAAGGAATGAACTCTGCCGATTGAATCCGGAAGATTGAAATCCCTCCAAAAGTAATCATCTTCTTTTTTTCTTATCACTGGAATCGGAAGATACGGCGCCAGATCTTCTCTTACGCCAAGAGGCCCAGACCCGGGACCTCCTCCACCGTGAGGAGTTGAGAATGTTTTATGCAGATTTATATGCATAAGATCAAAACCCATTGCGCTGAATCTTGCCCTGCCAACAACAGCATTCATATTAGCCCCGTCTGCATAGAATAGAGATCCATTCTCATGAAGTATGTCTGCAATTATTTTAATATTCGGATCAAAAAGTCCAAGGGTGTTAGGGCTTGTCAGCATCATTGCAGCCACATCTGAACCTATCATTTTTTTCAGGGCATCGATGTCAACATCCCCCCTTTCATTTGACGGTATTTCCTTTACTTCAAAACCGCACATGGCAACTGAAGCAGGATTGGTTCCGTGCGCTGAATCAGGAATAAGAATTGTTTTTCTGAGTTCTCCTCTTTTTTCAAAATATTTTTTAATAACCATAACACCTGTAAGTTCACCATGAGAACCTGCTGCCGGTGCAATAGAAAAGCTATGCATTCCGGTCAGGTCAGAAAGAAGAACCGAAAGTTCATAAAGAACAGAAAGTGATCCCTGAGTCAATTCATCACCGGCAAGCGGATGCTGGCCTGTAAATAGTTTCTCCGCTGCAATTCTTTCGTTTATTTTGGGATTATATTTCATGGTACAGCTTCCAAGTGGATACATCCCATTGTCTACCCCAAAATTCATTCTGGAAAGCTGAGTATAATGCCTGACAACCTCAGGTTCTCCCACATCCGGCAGAGAGAGTTCTTTTCTGATGAAGATATCATCAATTTTATCATATTCTTCAACTGACCGTTCAGGAATTCGGTAATTGTTTTTTCCGGGTTTTGATTTTTCGAATATTATACTCATCCGCTATGTCCTTATTGAATATACAGTATCGATAAACCGATCGATCTCTACTTTTGTGTTCATTTCCGTTACACAAAAAATTACATGATCTTTCATTTCAGGAAAAAAATTTCCGGCATGGATGCCCGGCAGGAAACCTTCGTTTATACATTGTTGTTCAATTTGTGTAAAATTATCTATATACACTGTAAATTCATTAAAATAAGAATGCTTAAACGGACCTCTATAACCTGCCTGCTCAAGTGATTTTTTTAGATATGAAGCGAGGTTGTGATTGTATTCAGCGAGCTCCATTAGACTGTTTCCGATAAGGCTGAGATAGACAGCAGATCTTAAAAGAAGAAGTCCCTCGTTGGAACATATATTAGAGGTTGCTTTTTCTCTTCTAATGTGCTGTTCCCTTGTCTGAAGAGTCAGAATAAACGCCCTGTTTCCGTCAGAATCAAGACTCTCACCAGCAAGTCTGCCCGGCATCAGCCTTGTAAATACGTGTTTTGCAGAAAGAAAACCGAGCATTGGGCCGCCGAATCCCTGAGGATTTCCGAAAGCAGACGCCTCTCCGCATACAATATCTGCTCCGCATTTACCAGGCGGCTCAAGAAGTCCCATACTTACAGGCTCGTTTATTGCCACAATAAGATGGGCACCTGCACTATGTATGGTTTCTGCGCATAATGAAACCATTTCAAGACAGCCAAAAAAATTTGGTGTCTGAATAATCAGAGCTGAGACATCTTCGTCTGTCAAAAAATCAAGTGCCTGTTCGTCAACAAGACCGTCTTTTACCGGAACATCCACTACTTCCAAACCGCCTGCCCATGCATAAGTCTTAACAACTTCCGAGTATGAAGGATGAAGAGTCCCGGCACAGAGAATTTTTTTACGTTTGTTTTTTCTAAAAGACATGAGAGCCGCCTCAGCGCAGGCGGTAGCTCCATCATACATACTGGCGTTTGCAACATCCATGCCCGTTAAATGACACATCATTGTCTGGAATTCGAATATTGCAGTAAGTGTACCCTGACTTACCTCAGCCTGATACGGGGTGTATGCCGTGTAGAACTCCGATCTGGATGAAATTTCATCAACAACTGCGGGGATGTAATGGTTATACGAACCTGCCCCGGCAAATGAAACATATCGCCTGTTTTTCTGTGCGGTTTTGAACAAATCAGATGATGCCTCTATTTCAGACATTGATTTATGATCCGGTATTTTGTTTTCGTTGATTATCTCCTGCGGAATATCAAGGAACAAATCATCAATTGATTTCATGCCTGTTGCCCTGAGCATTTGCTCCCTGTCAGATTTTGTTATCCCGAGAAAAGACATTCTATCCTTCCTTTTCTACATATTCAGTATATGCGTCAGCATCCATAAGATTATCGTATTCATTCTTATCCTTGACATCGATTCTGTATATCCAGCCGTTTTCATATGGTGATTCATTGATAAGTTCCGGATTTTCTTCAAGTTCTGTATTCACTTCAATTATTCGGCCGGATACAGGAGAATAAACATCTGATACAGCCTTGACAGATTCAACTACAGCAACCTGATCTCCCTGTGAAACTTCCATATCTACATCAGGTAGTTCAACAAAGACAATGTCAGTGAGCATCTCCTGCGCATGATCAGTAATTCCGCACTCGCCTGTAAATTCATCTGTCATCCTTATCCACTCATGGTCATTTGTGTATTTAAGATCATCAGGAATGTCAGTCATGGGATTCTCCTTGAAATATAAATATACTCTGAAATGAATATGTAATATCGCATATCCAAATGATTTTTCAAGTAATTAATTCAGGGTTTTACGGATTATTATGAAAAGAGGACATAAATGTATTCCAGTGTTTATATTAATAAATGATTTCAATTTATCACCAACTCTTATGGTAATTATAAAACGGTTTATTGACGATTATTCCCTTATGTATTTTATCTCTAATCCGTACAGAAATTTCTTCTCCCTCTTCAGGATTAAAATCAAGCAATGTCAGACCTATCCCTTTTTTCAGCAAAGGCGAGAAGGTGCCGCTGGTAACATAACCGACTTCCCTTCCCTCAGACAATACAGTATATCCATCCCTTGGAATAGCACGCCCATCTATGATGAATGACTTCAAATTTCTGGCTGTGCCCTTTTTTTTCTGTTCACGAAGTTTATCTTTTCCAATATATACTTCAGCAGATGAAATAACCCATGAAAGTCCTGCTTCAGCGGGAGTTATTGAATCAGAAATTTCATGACCGTATAGCGAATAACATGCTTCGAGTCTCAGAGTATCCCTTGCTCCCAGTCCGGCAGGTTTGAGACCGTATGATTTTCCATAAGAGCAAAGATCATCCCACATTTTTTTTGATACCTCATTACTGAGATATATTTCAAAACCGTCTTCACCAGTATAACCTGACCTTGATATCATAATATTCTTTCCGTAATAATCAAAATAATCAAATTCAAACCTATCAAGCTTTTTCAGTCTGTCTCTGTCAAATATCCCGGAAAAAACATCCAGTGATGCGGGCCCCTGTATATCAATTTTTGAGGTATATTTTGACAGATCCACAATATTGACTTTTTCGGTTCTGTGACTGAGAAGCCAGCTGATATCCTTGCGGATATTAGATGCATTTACCACAAGATAATATGTAAGATTATCTATCATATAGATAAAAAGATCATCCACAGCAGTTCCATCCTCGCGGCAAAACACGGAGTACATACTTTTACCGGGGAAAAGCTTTATCCTTGTAGGGACCATTTTTTTCATAAAGGCTTCTGCATCCTTACCATGAATAAGTATTTCACCCATATGCGATACATCAAAAAGCCCGCAGTTTTCTCTCACATTAATATGCTCTTCCATGACTCCTGAGTACTGAACAGGCATTTCCCACCCGGCAAAATCAACCATACGGGCATTCATTGAAAGATGAGTCTGATAAAGAGGTGTTCTTTTCATCGGCATTCCCTTAATTGAGGTTAGCTGCATTTGATTTTTTTTTATTGATTTTCCTCAAAGCAAATTCGACAGCTTTTTGCAGGGGATCCTGTATTTCACTGATCGCCGGACAGTATGCGAATTCGATCCGTGCGAGTGCTGAAAGAGGGATTGCAAACTCAATGCACGCACTAACAGTATTTATTCTCCATGCGGCACCTTTTTTACCAATAGCCTGCGCTCCCAGAATCCTTTCGGATGCGCTATCTGCAATTATTTTAATCGTTATTTCCGAATCGTCAGGATAGTAATCCGGGAAAATACCTGTTTTTATTTTTCCGAAAACAGGATTATATCCTTTCGCCCTGGCTGTTTCCATAGTATATCCGGTACCTGCTATTTCAAGTTCACCTATTTTTGTTGTGAATGTTCCTGCGCTTCCGTAATATTCCGCACTGCCGCCTGAAGCGTTTATTCCCGCAATGCTTCCCTGCTTGAAGGCTGAGGTTGCAAGCATGGCACTGATTGGGCTACCGTCTATTATCGACCAGAGGGAGATACAGTCTCCGGCAGCATATATATTTTCAACCGAGGTCATGAGATTTCTGTCTACATAGAAACCGTTTATATCAAAGTCAGGTCCGGGTTCGGGGGATTCCGGATTGGCAGCAAGTGAAACATCCGGCCGGAAACCGGTTGCAAGAATACACTTATCCGTTTTGGCTGTAGTGTTTCCATAACTGACTGATTCGAGATGACTGTTCCCATTAAAGGATTTTATTTCTGCTTCGAGCCTTACATCGATACCGGATTCAGAGAGATAATTATCAAGCGGTTCTGACATATCCTTATCGAGAATACCGGGCAGAAGATTCTTCTCTCGTTCAAATAGAATTACCTTTTGGCAGTGTTCACGCAGCGCGAATGCAGTTTCCACACCAATTGCACCAGCTCCAACAATGCAGACTTTTTTATCCGGCCCAAGACCGGACTTTATAAGCATAAGATCTTCAACAGAGGTCAGAGTGTGAACATCTTTTTTGAAAAAATTATTTATGCCGCTGATATTAGGAATCAATGGATGATTTCCAGTTGCTATGATCAGAGATGAATAGCTGACAGTTATTTTTTTTGAGGAAGTTTCGACTGTTACATTTTTTTCCTCATGATTGATTTTGACTGCCTTCCCTGTTATCTTCTGCACTCCCATATTGGAGAGAGAAATATTTTCTGTTAGTTTCTTTTCATCAACAATACCCTCCAGGGAATAAGGCAGACCGCATGGATGAAGAAGATCTCTCTTTTTTGGATCAATTATTGTTATTTCACTCCCCGGATTATTTTTTTTTGCAGACATGAGTGCTGAATAACCGGCAGAGCCAAATCCTATAATCACAATTTTATACACTGTTTTCCTCTTCTTGCAATGCCCCGGGAACCTCTAAAAATTATATTTTTAAAATCCCAATAA
>CAZEJW010000143.1:0-10796 GCA_964512685.1 uncultured Leptospirales bacterium
AATCTCAGGTTTTTCAACTTTAATCTGTTTGAGAATCTCAAGCCCATTCCGTCCGGGCATGGATATATCGAGCAATATAACATCCGGTTTATTTTTCTTAATTTTCTGTAAAAGGTCCTGTCCATCTGATGCTTCATCGATCACATTCATATCCCTGAAGTCCGAAATAATCTGTTTCAGACCTGCTCTGACTATAGTATGATCATCTGCAATAATTATATTTATCATTATTTGATTCCGCTTGAACACCCTGCATTTCGATTTACGGGTATAGTCACATTTATCTTTGTACCCATATCAGGAGAGCCATTGATCTGTACCTCTCCATTGCAGAATTTCACTCTCTCCCTCATGCCTATTAATCCAAAAGAACCTGAATTTTTCATATTATCTTCGGTTATTCCAACACCATCATCATGTATTTCAAGTTCGAAAATTTCATCTCTGCGATTTAGATTTATTTCCACGGTTTTTGCCCTGGAATGCCTTACCACATTTGTCAGTGCTTCCTGAACAATCCTGAATATTGAAATTCTTTTATCATCACCAAGTTCAAAATCATCACAGTTGCAGTTCACCTGACATGAAATCCCACTGCGCTCCTCAATCTCTTCTGCCTGCCATTCAATAGCTGCATAAAGTCCAAGATCATCCAGTATCCCTGGCCGTAGATCAGCTGATATTCTCCTTACTGACTGAATAGTTTTATCCACAAGATTACTCATACTGTCGAGTTTTGTATTGATCTTACACTCGTTGTTTTCTTCACTTCTTTTCCGTATCCACGAAATATCCATTTTCAATGCAGTCAAAGCCTGTCCGAGTTCATCATGGATTTCCCTGGCGATCCTGGTTCTTTCCTCTTCTCTGACAGTCTGGAGATGTGCTGATAAATTTTTCAATTCATCATGGGATTTAACCATTGCTGTGAGAGCCCTGTCTCTTTCCTCAAGCCGGGCAATTCTTTCAGCTACTGCATTGATGAGATCTCTTTCCTCCCTGGAAAAAGGTCCTTCATCCAGTTCAGGGCATTGCTCAAGATAGCAGACTTCAACACAACCTGCCCTCTCTCCATAGATATTGATTACAGATACCTGAGACCAATCGGTTTCAATAAAATTTTCAGATACATACTCTTTGTCATTCAGTCTGATCCTGACAGCGGTTATTTCAGGATATTGCCATGACTGAGGGATTATATCTGTCATTTTTTCCAGGATTGCCGGCAGATTGAGATCTGTATGTTCGGCATATTCAGACAAACTGTAAAGGCAATTGAGTTCGTTTACCCTTTTACTGATATCCTGAAGCAGCTTGGTTTTTTCGAGTTCAATTTTTTTGACTTCAGTAACATCCCTTATTATTCCCTGGTATCCTGTTATAAAACCGTTTTCATCACTAAAACAGGAAATATTAACAAGGCAGTCCATTGATCTGCCGCTCCTGGTCAAAAGAGTTGTTTCATAATCCTCGACAAATCCCTTTTGCTTAAAAATCTCATCCATTGATATAATTTCTGCATTATCAATAAAAGAGTGCATTTTTTTATTGAGAACTTCATCTCTGGTATATCCGAAGAGGTCAAGAAGCGGTTTGTTTATATCTGTTATTATACCAGTATTATCGCGGATAAATATTGCATCCCTTGACTGCTCAAAAAGCATCCTGTACTTTAGTTCACTCTCTTTGAGTTTTTTATCTATCCTGTTTCGGTATAGAGCAGTCTCAATTGTTGTAAAGAGGTCTTTTTCATTGACCGGCTTGACAATATATCCATAGGGCTCAGTAAGTTTGGCTTTCTGTAAAGATGATCTGTCAGAATATGCGGTAAGAAAGATAACCGGAATTTCCCAGTCCTTTCTGATCAGTGCAGCAATTTCTATTCCATCCATATCCCCTTCAAGAATTATATCCATCAGGATAAGATCAGGTCTATCCAGTTTCACCTGTTCAAAACAGGCATCACCTGAAGAAACAATTTCTGTCACAGAGTAGCCGATTTTTGTCAGGATATTTTTTATGTTGAGGGCAATTATTATTTCATCTTCAACGATGAGGATTCTGGCTTTATTCATTGTCTGGTTTGTTTCATTATTGAAATCTTTAACCAGGTAATGTTCTGGGCTGTTTTGGGTCATTGATTAAACGATTAGTATCATTTTTTTTAGATTATAAAAAATAAAGTTCCCTGCTGCCATTAGAGATAGGGAACTGCTTTTTTAATTAAATCAATCTTCTCTCTGAATTATTTATATTGAAATAGAAATCGATTATATTTAAAAGTCAATGATTATTTAAAAATTGAATAATTATTTTTGTAACTTCCGAGAAGAAGGTGTTAATCTGCCCCTGCTACACGACAGTGGCGCAGAGCCGGGACGTATTAACACTACAGGGGCACAGAGTGATTATTGATTTCTCACATTTCAAGTTTAAATCTTACAGGAAGGCGAATTTTGCACTTGATAGGATTACGGTCAGGATCCATTGCAGGCCAGAATTTTATTGTTTTTGCCCAGCTGATTACAACTTCATCAAAAGCTTTCCCCAGAGAACGAACAATTCGTCCATATACGATTTTACCGCTTTCATCAATTCCAAGCTCAATTTCCACAACGCCTTCAATTCCGGCTTTTCGCATGGATTCCGGATACCTTGGGACAGCATAAAATCTGGGTTTTGGAGGAATGGCAGTATTTGACATATCGCCAAACTTCGAATCATCACCGAACTTCAATGGTTTCTCTTCTTCCTCTGCAACCTCTTCTTCCTCCGGTTCCTCAAAAGCTATATCCGGTTCTGAAATAGTCTCGGGGATCTCGAGTTCGATCATTTGAAACTGGGTAAGATCTGTGTAGTCATCTGTATTGATTGAATTGCTCCATTTTACGGCAAACAAAAGAATTATTGCCGCTGTAAAGAACAGTGATGACCAGCCCTGTGCAGGTCTCAGTCTGAAATATCTTATAATGTCCGGTTTCATAAATTATAATACCAATGTTACTGTTTTTTTCTGCTTACCAGTACAATGCTGTGAAGACCGGCTTCTTTGAGTGATTCCATTACAGCATTGACAAATTCGTACGGGATATCCTTTTCCGCTCTGATAAGTGCAGTTGTATCCGGATTCGAAGCCAGCTTATATCTTGCAAAGGTAGCCAGATTGGCAGAACTGTCTTTCCGGTTATCGAAAAAATAATCTCCATTCTCATCTATCCATATATTAAAGTATTTTCCCTTTTCCTGTACGGATATCCTTGATTCAGGAAGCTTGACAGGGATTTCCTTTTCCATCTCCATGATGCTCGAGAGCATAAAAAAAATCAAAAGCAGAAATGCAATATCAGCCATGGAGGATACTGGGATTATTGAACTGTTTCTTAGTTTTCTCTTTATCACGATATCACTTCCCGGTCATTCTTAGAGATAATTTTGTAAAGCCTGCCACCTTTACAGAATCAATCAGATCAATTACAACATTATACTTAGTCTTCCTGTCAATTTTCAGGAGAACAATAAACTGGTTATTCTCTTCAAAAAGTTTTTTAAGCCCTGAATCAATTTCTGCAATTTCTACTTTTTTACTGTTCAGCAAAAGCGATGTATTTTTAACTTCCAGAGTAACAATTTCTTTTTCCTTCATTACTACAGGTTTCCTGCTTTTATCCGGCAGAATCAGGTGGAGGCCGTCCTTGAATATAAAGGCAGTTGCAACCATAAAAAATATTATCAGCAGGAATGCGATATCTGACATGGATGACATTGATATATCGGATGTCATCCTGGCGGACCTCTTAATTTTCATTGCTCTCCTCGATCATCTTCTCGAGAATATCTGCGGACAGTCTTTCTACGTCAGATATAAATCCGTCAATTTTATGAATAAAATAATTATAGAAAAACAGGGTTGGGATTGCTACAGCCAGACCCGCAGCAGTAGTAAGAAGAGCTTCTTCTATACCGCTTGCCACAACCTTTGCGTTAACCTGATCAGCAGCAGCGATGTCTGCAAACGCCGAAATCATACCGGATGTTGTTCCAAGAAATCCAAGCATTGGTGTTATATTTCCAAGAGCAGACAGAACGTTAAGGCCTCTCTCGAGAGTTGCAACCTGAATTGATCCTGCTACTGCAAGAGACTTTTCTACTCTGTCTATGCCCAGCTCCTTGAGTTTCAATCCCTTTAAGAGTATTTTGCCAATGATATAATTATTTTTTTTGCAAAGTGTTTCAACTTCACAAAGATCATTTTTCATTATGGTATTTTCAAGATCCTCGATAAACTCACGTGGCGACAATTTAGACCTTAAAAAGAATATATATCTTTCAACAATGAAACCCAGAGCAATTGCCGCGAAAAGCAGTATCGGCCACATAAACGGGCCGCCCTTTTTAAAGAGATCATAAAGGCCGGTCTTTGATTCCGCGTTCTTTTTTTCACTGTTTATAAAAGAACCGTCATTTTTTTCTTCTGTTTTTGTTACGGAACTTTGATTGTTATTCTCTATTTTTGTATCAGCCGGACTGCTTTTAATATCATTTCCATTCTGACTGTACAGAGATACAGATAAAGCAATAGTAAGAATAAATACTGAGCAAAAAACTTTTCTTTTCATGTCGACCTCAAAGCAAAATTTATGTGTCACCTTTACCACATAGGTGTCACCGGTCAATTAAAAACAACTGACCGGTTATATTTAATTTTAATGAAAGATTGAGAAGCCCCTGTAAAAATAGTGAAGTATGTTTTCAATCTTCAATCAGTTAATTCCTTGATTTCCTTTCTGGAAATATTCTTGTATTTATAAAGAACATTCCCACTAACTCTCTTTACGGGTAGTATTTCCCGCCCATCAACAAGAATGGTCTTAACCTTCCCCTCAAGAAAGATCATATCGCTCAACAACAAACAATCGCCTTCTGATTCTTTTACCCCGGATATATTGTATTTTGAACATACATCTCCCGCAGAGATAAGCCTGTCGTCATCCTCGATTTTAATCCATCCCCTGAAACGGCCATTGTTTCCAAAAATTCGAAGTCCTATCCCTGCCAGAGCGCCAATAACGCCGTCTCCGGTTCCGCCGTGTTCAGAAAGATGAATACCAAGTTGCGAAGCAAGGCTGTATGCCTCTGTCTTCGTCAGAACACTTGTTCTGGCTCTCAAACCGAAATCTATCAATAAATCAGTATTGCTGAGTTTTTCCTTCATTGCGACACAAAGTCCCGGGTCAGATCCCTGTGCACTTTCTTCTTCAAGAAACGACGCCGAGAATTCAATTATATCATCATAATGATTACCATCGGATTCAAGAGTAAAACACATGGTACTGTTATGTGAAGTATAGGGAATTTTTTCATTTACAAAGAGCTGGTGCCTGGAAATATTTGTTGTATTTACATTGAACCTTTTTTCCAGTTCATGCCTTAACTCTTCAGCAAGATGTCCGGTTCCTCTTGTTTCAAGGGTGTCGGTATCGTCAATGCAGACTAATAGATTCATGACTGTTTTTTCCTTTTTTTATTTTTTCCTGATCTCATCCCTTCACCTTTCAATATTTTTTTTGTCATTTCATCTGACAAATCAGTTTTAAAAAATTCCCTGTAAAAAAATTTCGTTTCTGCCCCAAGATCAATGGATTCGGTATATTCAGGATAAAATGTTTTAATTGCCCAAAGAACTGCAAGTGGAGTTTCAAGTGATCCCGGATGCCCCCACCTTGATATGCCTGTTGGCATTTTATAAACCCTGCCCGTTTTTACTGCCTTTATATCCCCCCATTTCTTTTCGCTCATGATGTATTTGTCAACACCTTCTTCGTTTACAATGATTGCATCAGGGTTCCAGAGAATGACCTGTTCAAGGCTTGCGAATTTATCCTCTCCCCTGGTTTTAAGTGAACCGCCAAGGGATACATTGACCAGGCCGGATTTTTCAATCCAGTCCGCAGAGAGTGATCCAAGGCAGTCGGTTTTAAGAGGTTCAAGGATTGAATGATATATTCTTACTCTCTTTTTTTCAGGAACCTGTTTTGCAATGTTTCCAGCTGTCTTAATGCATTTCCTGAAATATGAAATATATTGATCTGCCTTTTCTGTTGCACCAATCACTTTACCGATTATTTCAACGGCCTTTACCTGTGATTCAATGTCGTTAAATGAAATTACAACAACAGGGATTCCAAGCTTCTGAATTTTTTTAAAATCACCCCTGTGATAAAAACTGCTCTCCTTCATGAAGAGTACATCGGGTTTAACGGATGCCAGTTCTTCAATATTCAGGCCTGCATTGTATTTGGGTACAGAAGCTTTACTGATTGCCGGGCATATTTTGATAAGTACTTTATCCCTTTTCAGACCGTTTACAACAGCCACAATACTGCTGCATTTTTCAAGCATTACAACAACGTGACCTGTAAAGGCATACATACAGGCAATTCTTTTAACCCTTGCAGGAACCGAAACCTTTCTGCCGATTGAATCTGTCACAACAATGGTTTTGCCCTTCACAACTCTTTCTTCTTCTTTTGAACAGCCTGTTGAAAACAGGGCCTGAACCAGGATGGCAGAGATCAATATAATTATTCCTTTTGTTTTTATGTTCATTTCAACCTTCTCTTTTTTTTCACAGTAGATACAGGCACCATGTATTTAACTGCCTTTCCCTTTTCCCTGGAAGAAATAATTCTTGTTCTTATATTGTATATTTTCTGAATGTTTTCTTCTGTTAAAACAGATTCAGGTGTACCCTTGCTGTAAAAATGTTTTTCATTCATAAGAGCAACCTGCACATCTATATTCCTGTTTTCAAAATAAAATGCATGATTGGGAGTATGACTGGAAAATATAACAGACTTGTTTCTGCGTGTTACAAGATCTTTCATTATCTCAAGGAGTTTAAGCTCATGATCCATGTCAAGGTGTGAAGCAGGTTCATCCATGAGAATAAGAGGCGCGTCCTGCGCAAGGGCCCTGGCGAGCATTACCAGCCTTGTTTCTCCTCCGCTGAGTGTAGTATAATTTCTTTCTGCAAGATGACCTATTCCTAGAGATTCAAGAGCCTCATTGACCTTAATCCTGTCAGCTTTTCCTGGTGATGAAAAACTTTTAAGATGCGGAGTTCTTCCCATGAGAACAATTTCCTTAACAAGGAATGGAAATGTTTTTTCATGGGACTGGGGAACATATGAAACAAGAGTCGCGCTCTCGGATGGTGAATATGATGAGAAATCACAACTGTCAAGAATTATGTTTCCTTTCTGAATCCTGTTGAATCCCATAATACAGTCTATAAGGGTTGTCTTGCCACAGCCATTAGGGCCAAACAGGCAGAATATCTGACCCCTGTCAAGAGAGAAGGATATATCCTCAACAACGTATTCTTCTGTATAACCAAAGCAGAGCTTGTCTATTTCAAGAAAGGCCATTACCAGTTGCCTCCTCTGGTCTTTTTCAGAATATATATGAAAAACGGCCCACCTGCTATTGCTGTGAGAATACTCAGCGGCAGTTCTCCTGATGATATAATTCTGCCTGTATTGTCTACGAGGATGAGAAAACATGCACCAAGGGATATTGACGCCGGTATAAGTATCCTGTTGTCATTGCCTGCAATCAGTCTGCCGATGTGCGGAATCACCAGTCCGATCCATCCAATAATTCCACTAACGCATACGGCACCAGCTGTAGCAAGTGTCGCAAAAACAATTACAAGGATTCTTCCGCTGGTTGTATTAATCCCCAGTGACCGTGCCTCCTTCTCTCCCATTGCAAGAACATTTATTTTCCATCGAAGGAACACAAGGCCTGTTATTCCGGTAATCATTGGAATTGCTGCAACAAGAATATCAGAATAATCCGCGCTTGCAAGACTCCCCATGAGCCAGAATACGATTGACGGAAGCTCTTCATATGGATCTGCAATATACTTGATGAATGAAAGAAGCGCTGAAAAAATGGATGATATGATCACTCCCCCGAGAACGAGCATTATTGCAGGAGCTGTATTATAAATTCTGCCTATCATGTAACTGAAAAGAACCGCGCTCAGTGCAAAGAAAAAAGCAGAAACATAGATCATTGCAGTGCTCTGGAAGAGAACTATTGCAAGAGCCGCGCCAAAGCCTGCTCCGGAACTGACTCCAAGCATACCTGAACTTACCAGCGGGTTCCTGAAAAGGCCCTGAAGCGCTGTGCCGCTCACTGCAAGGCTTGCGCCAACAAGACATCCTAATATTGCCCTTGGCATTCTGATGTCAAAAACAAGCGTTGAATGAACATGCGGAAGATTTTCAGCAGACCCGAACAGCCTGCCGCTTATAACATTCATTATATCTGAAAAAGAAAGAGGATACCTGCCAATGAACAGGGACACCAGCACACATAAAACAGGCGCAAGAACAAGCAGCAGGTTTATGAGTTTCCTGTTTTTCAGCATTCTATAACTTCACCTTTGCGCCTGCATAGAACATTCTGCCCGGCCCCGGAATAAACGGGTCTGCATTGTAGTCATCGAAAATATTTTTGCACATAATATATATCTCATAATGTTTCAGGAATTTCTGAGATATCTTTATATTAAGCTTTATTGGATTATGAAGTTTAACTTTTTTAAAATAGTCAGTTGAATACCCCACTGATGTATCAAACGGAACAGGCCTTTTATTCATCACATATACATACTGGTTAATTGTTGAATTACCCCACAGGCTCACAAGGGTTTCTGATTTGAATTTAAGCCTTATATCACCGCATACCTGGTGTTCAGGAGTGTATTCAAGATAATCCCCCCTGTTTACCTTTTCTTCAGGAGTATCATCTATGCTTCTTGCCATGAGCCAGGTGTATGAAAAAACAAGGTCAAGATCCATGAATGACGTTATTTTACTCCGTGAAAATTTAACAATACTTTCGATTCCATGAGACCTGACCTCGCCAATGTTTACCGGCGGATCTATCCCCCCTGTAATCTTTTCGATCTTATCTTTTACCCTGTTAAAGAAGTAATCTGTTCTAAAGGAAAAATCACCCCTGTCGAGAAGTATCTCAAAACCGGTATTGAGATTGTATGTGCGTTCAGGCTTAAGCCTGTTGTCTCTTTTATCATCAACTATCTTTGAGTATTCACTGAGGTTTGGGAACCTTGTCTTTATTGAACCTGCAGCTCTGAGAACAAGAAAATCCGGAACAGGAGAATACATAACAGCAAATACAGGATTGAATGAATCCTTTGTGCCAAGGAGTTTTGCATCTGTTTTTACAATGTAGGCGTCATCATACTGGTACAGCGCTTCCCGGTTTTTGAATGTGTTGAAGAACTGGGCGTCATATGAAACTCCAATTGAGATATCCAGGTATTCTCCGAATTTGAACTCATCCTCTATTGCTGCAGTAAATGCTGATGAATCAAGCCTCTGTACAGTGAATGGATCAAGGCCAAAAAGGGTATCTGCAATAAGCGGTGACTCTTCTGCAGAAAGAGCCTGGTGTTGTTCATTGTAGATATTGTATTTATATAAAAACGCGAATTTAAGAGTATTCCACTTGCACAGTTCAATCTCAGGATTGATGTTTCCGCCTGCAGACAGGTATTCCTTTATTGTAAGAAAATCCTCATATGCTGTGTCTGCAAGAGCTTTATCTCCGGGCCATGACTCGTCAGTTGAAGCGTACTTTTCCAGTTCCGCCTTTTTGTATGTCATGAAGAAATTTGTTTTTAATGAAAAACGTTTATAACTGAATGATGCGTATGGAGATATCCTGAAGTTATGAATTGCAGGCCAGTGAAATGACCTGTTCCTGAAAGCAGAACTGAGTACCTCAGTTTTGTCTGCTGTAATGTCAAAAACAGGATCAGACCATTCGCCACTTGAAATCTTATAATTGCTTATGCAGTTGTGCTGGAATGTGCTTGTGTCTGCCTTTTTGAAAGAGTATTCTGTAAACAGGCCTGCCTCAATATTTTTTGTGAATGAATAACCTGCCTTGCCTGTAACAGTGTACTTTGTGTGCTCAGTATGGTCTTTGAGGCCTGAATCATTTATATAGTCATCAACAGCTGGCAGTTTAACTTCTTCAAATGAAAGGCTGTAAAGATCATACCTTACAATTTTATCAAACCACTTTCGTCTTTCTTTGCTGTTAAGTTTTTCTGAAACCTTATAGCCACTGCTGTAATCAACTTCACCTGAAAGCCAGTAATAGAAATTGCCGACAGGCGCGCCATGAGAAAAATTGAGGTAGAAATTATTATACTGCCCGTACCTGATGTCAGCCTCGAAATACAGAACCGAAGGCTTTCGTGTAATGATGTTTATTACACCAACCTCTCCCATTGTTCCAAGAAGTGCGGATGATGCTCCGCGGTTTACCACTATTCTTTCTATATTTGAGACAGGTATGCTGGAAATGTCAATGTCAGATGAATAGACATCGTTGAGAGGAATTCCATCCATGAGTATTGCAACCCTGCTCTGGTCGAATCCCCTGAGGCTCGCGCGCACATGCCCCTTCTTGTGCATGCTCACGTTCATCCCCGGAACATTTTTAAGTGAGTCGTCCAGTGAAACATCAGAGTGGGAAACAACATCCTCCCTGGTTATACGGCTCGTTGAAGATGCCTCTTCAACAACCTTTATCTTTCTTTCACGGACCAGAACTTCATCAATTGTGTAAACATCCTGTTTATCTGAATTCTCATTGTCTTCAGCAAATGCTGTGTTAAAGAGAATGAGGATACAGGTAATGATGAGTGTAATTTTTTTGTATTTCATATCCGGCTTCTGTTTAATTTGAAC
>CAZEJW010000144.1:0-10771 GCA_964512685.1 uncultured Leptospirales bacterium
ATGTATATTTTCATCGATCGCCTGGGCCTTGGCTGAAATGAATCCTGACGGAAGAAGTATGAGATTTACAAGAGGATAGTCTTTGAATAAACCGGTTGAGTATGAGCATATGTGAAAGATCCATATGCCCATTGAAAAAAATGAGAGCGCATAGATGTAACTGATGAAGAGCTTTTTCTTTTGAAAAAGCTGTCCAAGTGCCATTATTACTGAAAAATATGCCCCGAAGAACATGAGCTGCTGGTGGATTATATTCATGTCAGGTTCTCATCTTTATCGTATATGTATTTATAATTAGCATTTTTATGAAATAAGCCTGTCAAGGAAATATTGAGATGAATGTTGTGGAATAAAAAAAGATAATATATTATAAGCTTTTTCAGGGGGGCTGTAAAAATTTCCTGGTGTATTATTTGTTTTTTTAAAATTATAATCCGTAAAGTGAAAACACTTCGAAATATATATTTTAAGAAGACATTGAATGAATAATACAGTAGAATTGTTTAGTATAATGAAAAACCTGAAAGGGGATATTCTGAATTACTGAAAATGTTTTGGAGGTTTCGATGCAATATTCAAGAAGTGATAATAATTTCAATGGTGAGTGGAAGCTGCCCAAACTGCCTGATTATCTTAAGAGATGGGCAATGCTCACACCGGATAATGATGCAATTGTTTTTGTGGATACAGGTGAAGAGATTTCATATGCTGAATTCGATAAAAGGTCAGACCTTTATGCAATGCGTCTCAAAAAAATGGGTGTTAAGAAAGGTGATATCGTTGTAACACAGTTTCTTGCTGTGCCTGAGTTCTACCAGATTGTATACGGTTGTCTCAAAATCGGTGCAATTATTTCACCAATAGATGTCAAACTTCAGGATCATGAGGTGGTTCGTGATCTTACCAAAATTGAGAACAGGGTTTTCTTCTGTCTGGGAAAAACTCCTATAAGGGATTTTTCTCCTGTTGCAGAAAAGATCAAGGCAGAATGCCCTTTTGTTGAAAAAATAGTGCAGTGGAGTCCGGGTGCCAGGCCTGGAGATCTTGTTGAAGGTGCACTTGACTTCGAAGACCTTTTCAGCCCTGAAGCGCTTAAGGAATTTGACAGCAGTGAGGCTGAGAAGAAAGAACTCGTAAACACATATGAATCCCTGAGCGCTGACGATGGAGCTCTTATAATATTCACAACCGGTACTACAGGAGAACCAAAACCTGCTCTTATGAGTCATAAGAACATTATAACAAATAATGCTGTGTTTTCCCGTGGAGTTGGTCTCTATGGTTCTGATTTCAGGTTTATAAATATCATGCCAACCAGCCATGTTGCAGGAACTGCTCAGGGCCCTATGACTGCATGGTTCACAGGAGGGGCAATTATCACTATGAGTGTTTTTGAGCCTGCCAGATCACTGGAGGCGGTAAAAAAACACAGGGTAACATTCTATGGCGGGGTGCCAACCCATTTCAGAATGATCTGGTCACTCCCGAATTACAGGGATTATGACCTCAGCAATCTCAAGTATTCACTCTATGGCGGCAGTGCTGTTGATACGGCTTTTCTGAGAGAGATGGCAAAGATGTCACCAACCTTTGGTACGGCTCTTGGAATGACTGAGGCGGCAGGTTATTTTACCTGTACACCAAAGGGAATATCCGTTGAGGAAATGGCAGGACAGGTCGGTCAGTTCTATCCGGATCTTGCAAGAGTGACAGTTCGAAAGCCAATGAACGAAGACGGTACTGCCGGAGAGCTTTTGCCTGAAGGCGAAGCAGGTGAGATTTGTCTTGAGGGTGATTCTGTATTCATGGGATACTATAACAACCCTGAAGCTACTGCAAAGTGCATTACAAAGGAAGGTTTTCTGTATACCGGTGATATGGGAAAACTTCAGGACATGGGGACGTATAATGCTCTTGTTTTTACAGGAAGAAGAAAATTTGTTATAAAGCCCAAGGGATACCTTGTGTTCCCTGACGAGGTTATTGATTTTCTTACATCACATCCTAAGATCAATCAGGCTCACGTTGTTGGTGTTCCTCACAATATATATGTTGACGGTGTTTTCGCTTTTGTTCAGCCCACGGAGGAAGGTGCCATAACTCCTGAAGAGGTGCTCGAGCACTGCAAGGGGATTGCCTCATACAAGAGGCCAATCCATGTGGAACTCTGGCCTGTTGGAGAACAGTTCCCTGTGAACCGTGTGAACAAGGTTAATTCCCTTGAGCTTATTGAAAAAGCAAAAGGTATTGTTGAGAATTTAAGAAAAGACGGTAAATGGGACGCGTAGAATCCCTTCATTCTACACCCTTACTTATAAAAATCACTCCTTTCGGCAGTGTGGATTTCCGCACTGCTTTTTTTTTGAATTGAATTGACAGGCATAAATGGAATAGAATAAGCATGGTGTTGAATTATAATCTAATTTCTGCTGTGGTATAATCAGATAAAGATTGCCGGTGAAGTCATGAGTTTTTTGTTTAAACTGGCTCATGCTGAACGGATAACAGGAGGATTTTACTGTGCGCTGTTTCCTGTATGTTTTTGTTTCGGTCTTTCTCGTTTCTGGCTGTACTCATTCTGATGATAATCAGGATTATGTGAATATTGAACCCGGATACTTGAGCTATGATCTTCATTACAATGAAGTATCAATGAAAGCATCACATAACTCTTATCAGAGAGATGAAAGGCTAATAGACCAGATAGTGTGGAATGATGAAGTTTATTATAACAATGGGTGCCGTTCTATAGAACTCGATATTTCGCAGTCCTGTTGTAACAATGACTGGTCTGTCGGCCATAAGTATGAATATGATATTCACTACAGGCAGCTGTCGCAGTTTTTGAGCGAGCTGTCTGTATGGTCCAGAAACAATCCCGGCCATGATGTTATTACAGTTTTTCTCGACCTCAAACACGTTGAAAACGGATTTCCTGAAGCTCTCGATTTATATATAAGGGATCATCTCGATATTGGCCTTGGCTCAGAGGTCTTCACTCCGGGTGAACTGATGGGAGTAGAGTCTTCTCTCAGGATAGGGGCACTTGCAAACGGCTGGCCAACTCTTGGTGAACTCAAAGGCAAATTCATTATTTGCCTTACAGGCGATAAAAACGCGAAATCTTTCTATGCCCGAACCAGTCCTTCGGTGAGACTCTGTTTTGCTGATATGGATGCTGACCCGGGAAGTGTGCCTGATTCTGAATATCATGTTTTCTTTAATTTTCATCTTTATACGGATGAGATGAAGAAATGGAAACCTGTCTTGCGCGAATGTGCCTTTGATAATGCTGCTGTTGTGAGGGCGTATGTTCTGAATAATGGAAAGCTGTGGTATAATGCTCTTGTTTCAGGCTGTAATATCCTTGCAACAGATAAAGTCTCTCACTATGAGTGGGCAAGAGTGGGTGATTACCCTTTTGTTAAACTCAAGCCTCTGTAGAAATCAGTAAAATATTGTTTGACATCCTGCACCAAAAGTGCTGCACTAAAAGTGCAGTATTTATGGCGCAGGGAGGTCGGGGCATGAGAAAATCCGGCAAAAGATTTGTTTTTGATACACTTCTGGATGAGCAGAACATATGCAATCTTTCAAAAGAAAAAAAGAAACTCGTTGGTTCAGTAAACAATGGAGATAAAATACTCGTCTATGGGAAGAGGAATACCGGCAAGACATCCCTTGTGAGAAATTCAGTCATCCCTGCATGGATAAAAAAGAATCCCTCGGGCCTGTATCTCTATTCTGACTTCATGGGAGTGAAAAGCCTTGAGCATGTATCTGAAAGACTGACTGTTTCCTTTAACGAGTCCTGTACACGCGCTTTTAATTTCAAGACAAAATTCAAAACTTTTTTAAAGCAGATAAGCGGCATTCGTCCTGTTATTGTAATCGGTAATGATGGTAGACCTTCTCTCAGTTTCACAACAGAGTCAGGTGACAGGACTCTTGATTTAAGGGAAATTTTTTCTCAGCTTGATGATATGTACAGGAAGGGTCTCAGAATACTTATTGTGATAGATGAATTCCAGGATATAGCCCTTGTTCCACAGGCAGAGGGATTGCTGAGGAATTCTTTTCAGCAGCTTTCGCCTGAGATTCCCGTGATTCTTATGGGTTCCAAACAGCATATGCTTACTGATGTGTTCTCCAGGCAAAATGCCCCTTTTGCAGGTTGGGGATCTTCTGTGGAATTTAGCGACATTCCATTTGACGAATATCACAGTTATATGAATGAAAGATTCGCTGCCTGTGAAATTTCTATTGAACAGGATGTGTCTGTTTACCTCCAGGAGCTTTTGCTGAGGTGCCCTGAGGCAATCAACAGGTTATGTGCGCATATGACCTTTCTTTGGGGAGGGAGGAAAAAAAGTATCATTAAGAGGGATGTGGATATTGCCCTGGATGATATCCTTTCTGCAAGACGAAGTGAGCCTGAAAAATACCTTTCACTCTTTTCAGTTAATGAACAGAAAGTGATTACCGGGATTGCAAAAAAAAGGAAGGTTGCGAATCCAAGCGGAAGAGATTTTGTGAGTGAAACAGGAGTCTCGATGTCGGGTATAAGAAAAATTATTCTCAAACTCGAGAATGAGGCTGTGATTCACAGGGGAGATGATGGTATTGTTTTGTCCGATCCCCTGCTCATGCATCACATAATCAGATACCGCCCCTGATTATGATTTTTTTACAGGGTCTTTTCCTCCCGGGAAAATGGCAGATAAAAATCTGTTGCAATTTTATGACAGTTGTGTACTTAGCTCAGAAGGAATTGCATCTGATAATAATAAATTTCAGGATAACACATGAAAAGACTTGTTCAATATTTTACTGAAAGGTCACTCCTGGTGAACCTTTTTACAATAGGGCTTCTTATAGCCGGTTTAATGTTTCTCTTTTCCGCAAAAAGGGAAGCTTTTCCAAAGATCGATTTTGACTGGGTGATAATTAATACAATCTATCCGGGATCAACCGCAAGTGATGTTGAGAAATATATTTCCATTCCAATTGAGGATGAACTCAGAGAGGTGGATGGAATCGATGAACTGTTTTCATCTTCACTGGAGGGCCGTTCTGTTGTTGCGGTTAAGCTTGATCCAGACCTGGAGAACAAGAGTAAAACCATCAATGACATTAAGGATGCTGCAGACAGTATTTCCGATTTTCCTGAAGACGCTGAAGACCCTGTTGTTACAGAGCTCAATACAGCAATGACACCTGTAATAGAGATCGCAATATCAAGTAAAAGCGGAATAAAGAATGACAGTGATGAATTCAGGCTCAGAAGAAATGTAAAAATACTACAGGACCGTATTCTTGAAATAAACGGTGTTGCCCGAATTGAAAAGAAGGGGTACCGCGACAGGGAAATGATTGTTGAGGTCAAGCCGGCACTCCTCGATCACTATCATGTTGCAATCAATGAGGTTATAACTGCACTCTCCAGAAAAAATCTCAATCTGCCCGGAGGTGTTGTGAAGGGCGGTGACGGAGAAATCCTCATAAGAACAATAGGAGAGGTTCAGACCTCAGATGAAATAAGGAAGGTTCTTGTAAGAGCAAATGATGTCGGTAACTGGGTGAGCGTTGGTGATATTGCCACTGTGAGAGATTCCTTTGAAGAGGAAAAGATTACCAATAAAAATGAATCAAGAAAGTCAATGATGCTGACAGTAATAAAAAAGGAATCAGCTGACATTATAACCGTTGTCGACAAAGTACATGAAGAACTGGAAAGTTTCAAGAAAGTGCTGCCTTCAGAATATGAGATTCGTACATATAATGATCTTTCGTATTTTGTTAAACGAAGGCTGAAGGTTCTTATCAATAACGGAATCGTTGGGTTTATTCTCGTGCTGATGTCGCTTTTTTTAACTCTTGGCTGGAGAGTTTCCCTTGTTACCGCTTTTGGAATCCCCCTTGCTTTCTTTGCCACGTTTATATGGATGGGGCAGAATGACGTTAGCGTTAACCTGATGTCTCTGTTCGGGCTAATTATGGTTCTGGGTATGGTTGTTGATGACGCAATCATTGTTTCTGAAAATGTCTACAGGCATATAGAAGAGGGAGAGTCTGTGAAGGATGCTGTGATAAACGGAACGAGTGAGGTAATAGTACCGGTTGCCGGAACGATCATGACCACTATCGCAGCTTTTTCTCCCCTGATGTTCATGTCAGGAATCATGGGGAAATTCGTGTGGGCTCTTCCTGCCGTTGTTTCTGTTGCTCTCATAGCATCCTGGCTCGAGTGCATGTTTATTCTGCCATCTCACATAAAGGCTATAGAGGAAAGGTCTCCACGTCACGCAAACGGCAGTGTCGAAAAAGAAGGGAGGCTTCTCAGGTTTTTCAGAGACAGATACGGCAGAATGCTGGGCTTTGTTCTTAAACACAGGTACTGGTTTTTTTGCGGCATAACGTTGTTCTTTATCGCGACAGTTATTTTCGCCGGAAAAAATGTTAAGTTTATTCTCTTTCCGCAGGGCAATATTGAAATCCTCACTGTCAAGGCAGAGGCCCCTGTAGGAACTACACTGAAAGACATGAGCGGCAGAATTTCAAAATTAGAAAAGATTGTCGCGACTCTCCCTGAAGATGAGCTCGATACATTCAGTTCAAGAGCCGGAATAATTCAGGAGAACCCTACTGACCCATATACAAAGAGGGGATCAAATTACGGTATGATGATGATTTATCTCACTCCTGCTGAAGAAAGGGAGAGAGACGCTGTTGACATCCAGGAATATCTCAGAACAAAGAGTATGAAACATTCGGCTCTTTTTAAAAAGATTGAATTTGCAACTGTAAAATCCGGACCTCCGGTGGGCAAGGCTGTAAGCGTTGACATAAAAGGCGATGACTTTGACACTCTCGAAAAGATTGCAGGAGAGATGAAAAATTTTCTTAGAACCATAAAAGGCCTGAAGGATATAAAGGACAGTTATGAAGAAGGCAAGTATGAATACAGAATTCATGTAAGAGAACACATTGCAGCCATCACCGGAATAAGCGTATATGATGTGGCATCTACTGTGAGGTCATGCTTCGAGGGAGCGATAGCAACTACTATCAAGCGTTCTGACGAAGAGATAGACATAAGGGTGAATTTTCCTGAAAGCCAGAGAAACAGGCTTTCCACTCTCAAAAAGGTTAAAGTGGCCAATCGAACCGGTAATCTGATTCCTCTTACTAAAGTGGCATGGTTTGAAAAAACCAGGGGGCGGTCTCTTGTTAATCGAAGAGACTGGAAGAGAGTAATAACTGTAACTGCTGACATAGACGAAAGAGCTGAAGGTGTTTCGTCAGTATCAGTCAACAGACAGCTTATGGAAAGGTTTTCGAATATCAAGGAAAGATTCCCCGGTTATAATGTGAGCTTTGAGGGCGAATTCAAGGATACCCGGGAATCTATGATGGATCTTTTCAAGTCATTTATCATTGCCGCCCTCGTGATATACATTATCCTGGTCTCCATATTCAGGTCTCTTTCTCATCCTGTAATAATTATGGCTGTTATTCCTCTAACCTTTATAGGTGTTTTGTGGGCATTCTTTTTTCATAGCCTTCCGCTTTCGTTTCTCGCGATTATGGGTATGGTAGGACTCACCGGTGTTGTTGTGAATGATTCGATTGTTTTAATGGATTTTATAATCAAGTCAAGGGAGCAGGGCCTGGATGCGTATAACGCGGCATTGAAGGCGGGAACCATGAGGCTTCGGCCTGTATTTCTCACAACAATAACAACTTTCCTGGGACTGATCCCAACAGCATACGGGTGGGGGGGATATGACCCTTTTCTGAAACCCATGGCAATCTCTCTCTCGTGGGGCCTGGCCTTCGGAACAATGATCACACTTATTGGCACACCTCTTCTTTACAATGTTTTTGTAGACCTCAGGAAGCTTCTTTTCGGTAAGGAACATGAGGAACACAGCTATGGGATGGGACAGACCTTTAAAGAGATGGAAGACGAAATAGAAGAGGATGTGAAGTGTAAAATAAGAAACGAGATACTCGACGAGCTGAGGTGCGAGATGGATGAGAGATTTAAAAATGAGGCAAAAAAGAAAAAGTAATTCTGAACTGTTATAAGGAGAAATATATGTCTGAAAATAAAAAAATGCCAAATAGAGAAAATAAGAAACAAACTCTTACAGAGAGGATCCCCGGGTTTCTTTTGTATTTAATATCTGTATTTATAGTCCCGGCAGTTCTTGTATTTAGCCTGCTGTTTTTTATGCTAACAAACAGTTTTTTCTATGTAAGTATGCTGAAGAATATTGATATTCTCAATTCTTTTATAAGCGCGCGTAATTTTCAGGTTGAAGCTGAACTTAAAAACGAAATTGAAAAAGAGGTTCATCTTGAAGAGTTTAAACAGAAGTTTGAAAAGATAAAAAAGAATTATGATGATAAAAAAAAGGCATATTATTTTAAAAACAGGACAGAGGAATACCGCTCGCTGAAGAAGAAAAGAGAATCGCTTAACGATCTTGATTTTGAAAGGGCTCCTGATATCTATAAAACCGAAAGTGATTTTGAAAAATACAAAGAAAGAGAGCTCTCTCTGCTTGATATGAAAATATCAAAAATCGAAAAGTTCAGAGACGGGAACGAAGATGAAATTGAAAAGTATGAAGATGCATATGAAAACGCAAGAGATGAATTTGAGGATGCCTCAGAAACCCTTGAGGATAAAGAAGAAGACGCAAAGGATATAATCCGCGACAGAGAGGGTTCTTTTACCGGAAGGGTTATGGATGACATGGAAAAACTGGCCCCGGTTTTGACGGCAGAGCTTAATACAAAATTTATTGAAGGACCCGTTAAACATGAAATAGATAAACTTATAGGATTCTTTACCTCATATGAGGATGCGCTTAAGAACAAAGCAATAAGGTTGAACAGCTTTGGTGCTGTTGAATCCATCAGACTTCCTGATCTTGCGCTCTCGCTTCTTGTAATTGATGATGTTAATGGAGTCGTTCAGAAGAGGCATCTTCTGAGCCAGGTTTTTGCTGACAGAATAAAGGCAATGAAGAACCTCAAGGAGAAGAAAAGACTTCTGGATCTTTTTACATTCTCTGAATCGGGATTTGCCGAGATGATAGTACGGCAGTATCTCAGTGATGCGAGTCTTACAATCAGTGACGGGGTGATAAGTGTAAGAAAAATAAAACTCGAGGGAGACAGCGCCCAGAAGGCAGCATTATTCATGAAGACTCTTTCATCTGTAAGCAAATATATTTTCTTTATACCTTTTGCAGCTCTTTTGTTTATTGCGCTGACAATTATAACAGCCGGAAATGGAAAAAGAATAAAAAGAGCAGGCAATGTTCTGTTTGTGCCTTCTGTTGTTCTTTTAATTCCGGGGCTGGTTCTTCTTGGTGTATCATTTAACGCTACGGATATATACAGAAGGTTTTTTTCTGATTTCGTTTTTGATGTGGGCGCAAAGGCCGCTTCTGTCATTGGGGTCCATGTTCTGTTTCCGGTTGTGGCTCTTCTTTTTGTATTGGCTTTGTTTGGATTCATCCTTCGCAGGATCGCCCGCAGGGTGAGTGATGAAAAGGCAGAAGAATAAACAGAAAATAATAACCATCTGCGGACCCACTGCTTCAGGCAAGACAACTCTGGCAGTGAGGATCGCAGCAGAGTTCGGATGCGAGATAATATCTGCTGATTCGAGGCAGGTCTACCGTGGGATGGACATCGGTACAGGAAAGGATCTCCAGGAGTATGAGAATAACGGGAGGCCTGTTCCCTTCCATTGTATTGATATTGCTGATCCGGCTGTTCCATACTCTCTCTATGATTATCTGGGAGATTTTGAAAGGGCGTTAAATGAAATAAGCCGGCACGAAAAGATACCTCTTCTGGTAGGTGGAACAGGCCTTTATATAGAAGCGGCTCTGAAACAGTACAGAATTCCCAATGTTCCGGAAAATACAGATCTGCGAAAAGAGCTCATTAAAAAAGATCAACAAACCCTTCAGGTGGAACTTCTCGACCTCAGCAGAGATATATATAGCAATACTGATCTTTCAAGCAAAAAGAGAATAATAAGATCTATCGAGGTAGCACTCTTTGAAAAGAATAACAGGGTTGAATATTCATGCATGCAGCCGGTAAACATGGACCCTCTGATCATTGCAGTACAATGGCCCAGGGAAGAACTCATTCAAAGAATAGATGACAGGCTCAGGTTAAGACTGGAACAGGGTATGGTAGAGGAGGTCAGGGAGCTCATTAAAAACGGGCTTTCTTTCGAGCGGCTTGACTGGTTTGGAATGGAATACAGGTATATTGCAGAGTATCTCAAAGGCGAAATGAGTTATGGTGAAATGTTTGAATCTCTGAAAGTACAGATTCACCGTCTTGCCAAACGTCAGATGACATGGTTCAGGGGGATGCAGAAACGCGGATTCAATATTCTCCGGGTAAACAGGGCTGATTATGAAAAAATATATTCTCCGGTTGAAGAATTTCTGGCATAGATGCGCAGCAATGAAAGATTGTTTTTATTATGTGATCGAATGTTGGATTTAATGAAGATGATTATTCAGTTGAAGATTCATTTATTGTACATGCACCTCCCCCTTGACGGGGGAGGCTGGGAGGGGGTGAGAAGTCTGTCATTCCGGCTGAAGTGAAACGGAATGCCGGAATCTCATTTACAGAGCCGGTTAAAGCTTCTGCATGAGATTCCTGCCTTCGCAGGAATGACACAGAAAGAACAGGAATGACACAGAAAGAACAGGAATGTCAGCGA